>JBBTCJ010000151.1:0-2133 GCA_038043285.1 Planctomycetota bacterium
GTCATGAACTCTCCAACCGGACGCCGGAGGAGTGGGATCCCGCGTCGAGTCTGCGTCGATCCTCTTCACCTGACGTCGGGTGCGACGCCGGACGGTGCCCCCGGATGGGACCATGCCAAAGATGGACTCGTACCGGCAACACGCACGTAGGCCTGGCGGTCCCAGCGCAGGGCCCATCGGCGCGTCACGACGAAGGTGAGCCAAAGGAACACATAGGCCGCAAGAAGCGAACTGCACAGCACCATGATCCCCTTGGTGGTCATCGGAAGCTTGATCAAGCCACCGAGCCATTCGAACACCGCGTGGAGCCACCGTGGGCTACTGTTTGCCCACCAAGCCTCGACTCGAGTTCCGAAGACTTGCTGCAGCCAATCCGCCAAGGACGTGCGCAGCAGAAGGACGCCGACCAATACCAAAGGCAACACGAAGCAAAGTAGGTATGTGCCGGCCGCGAGAAGGCGGTGCTTCAGGAACACACGCAGGAGAAACGCCGGCTGGGACGCGGCTCGCAGCTCCTCGAGCACGGCATCCTGACTGGCGCTCGCAGGCATTCCGTGCCTGGTTTGCGGCCGGGCCTGGGTCGATCGGCCGGCAAAGAGCGGCGCCTCGCGCAATGGCGGCGCGGGCTGTCCGCTTGCGAGGCGCGAATCCAGGAGTCGTGGGCACCATCGCCTGAGCTGCGCGTCGACCGAAGTGTACCCGTGATACATCAGCGCCTCGCGCTCTACGAAGCTGAACTGATCCAGGTCGGTGCGGATGCGGCCCAAGGACTGAATGTACTCTGACGGAACCCGATGCGAGACGCGGTAGCGCTCATCGGTCGCGCGAACGGTTCGGTGCTTGAGGTTGAGGTAGAGGTGGACATAGGCGAATTCCCGTGGGGCGGCGGCCCCGAGATCGGCAGCCTCTGCAGTGGAGCCGGGGCTTTCGGCGACGCGTTCACGCCCCGTCGCGAATTGCACTTCTTGACACTCATCGCCGCGCCGCCAGGCAAGCAAGCGGCGGATCGTCTTGTTGCGAAGCTCGTGCTGGAAGATGGAGAAGGTCCGCGGAAGCACTTTGGATGCGCGATCCTTGATGCCGTGGATGGGTTCCAACTGGCCGGAGGCATCGCTGACGATGATCGCATCGTAGTCCAGAGCGGGCGGCGATTCGTCTTTCGCGTTGTCGGAGCCCGTCGAAGGACTCTGAGGAGCACGTCCGTCGTCGAGCAGGCCATCGAGCCCTTGGTTGTCGCTCACGCCTCCATCGACGAATTTCCTGCCGAAGATCGGAGTTGGCGGAAACAATCCCGGCACGCCCGCCGAAGCGCCCACGACGCGCGAGAGCAGAAGCACGTTGGTATTGGGCCGATTCATCTCACTGACCCCAGAGATCGGTGCCCGCGAGAATCCGTGACGTTCGCCGGTGAGCAGGCAAGTGGCGTTGATGACCAGGCGCGGACCGGCCAGGTAGTCACACGACGTCTGGCCGTCCGTGACGCTGGGAAGCTGATCGAGCGGATGAAACTTGAAAAAGAAGCGATCGTATTCTCTCTGGATGACGTCCGAACGCGAACAGGTTGGCCACCAACTCCGCAAGAACAAGACCGGATGATAGAACGGTCCAAAGACGATCGAACGCGAGCGGATGTTGTGGTCGAGGGCGGAGAAAAAGTCATTGGCGATGGTCTCGAAGATTCTAACCCGCGCTTCGGTCACTGCGGCCCGAAGCATTCGAGTCCGTTCGACGGCCTCCGTGGTCGAAGTCTCGATCTTGCGGAACTCATTGCGGTAGTCTCGCAAACGACGCTCCATCTCCACCACATAGTACGCGCCGATGATGGACCCACCGGACACCGTCGAGATGACGCTGACGTCCTGCATCATTCCCAGTTCTTCTAGCCGTCGGATGACGCCCAGGTGGAAGATGGACGCTCGGAAGCCGCCGCCGGACAGAGCGAGGCCGATTCCTTGGGACTTTCTCTTCGCGGCGATGTGGCCCGGCGGCATTGCCACCTCGGGCTGGGTTACGTTCGCTTTCATTTGATCAACCACCCGTGTTCCCGTCTCTCCCAAGACGCATCACTTTATTCCTCCAGCAACTGAATGTCGGTGATCGGGTGAATCTCCCAGCAGGTGGCCCGCCAATTCG
>JBBTCJ010000152.1:0-18958 GCA_038043285.1 Planctomycetota bacterium
CGCCAGCCCCAGGCCGGTCCCGCTGCGTTCCCGAACGCGGTCGTCGGGAGCGCGGAAAAACCCTTCGGTCAACAGCGCCCGGTGTTCCGGGCGAATTCCGATTCCCCGGTCGTGAACCGAGATTAAGACGCCTCGCTTTCCCCGGCGGGTGTCGGAACCTGCCTCGATCAGCAGGAACTTCTCGTCGTCCGAGTACTTGATCGCATTGTTGACGAGGTTCACGAGAACTTGCGCCACCGCGCCCCGATCGGCCAGAATCCTGGGCAGCCCGTCGTCAATCCGAAGCTGATGGGAGAATCCGGACGAGTCCAACTGCTGGCAAAAGGAGTCGTAGATTTCCCGAACCACCGCGCCCGCATCGACCGAAGTCAGCGCGTACTCCTTGCGCCCGGCTTCGATCCGCGAGAAGTCGAGAATGTTGTTGATCAGGCTGGTCAGGCGCGTGCTCTCCCGCGCAATGATGCCGTAGTATTCCCGTCGCTTCTCTTCCGACGCCACGCGCCCCGACTGCAGCGTCTCCGCGAACAAATGGATCAACGCCAGCGGAGTCTTGAGTTCGTGCGAAACATCCGCGACGAAATTGGCTTTCAGTTCAGCCAAGGCCATCTCGCGGCGGACAACCCGCGTGAGATACCACATCGCCGCCAGCAGCGTCGCCACCGAAAGCGTGGTCAGCGCGACGTAGATCCCCGCTTGGGCGACCAGCGTCTCACGCTGCTCTTTCATGAGCGACGCGGAGGGGCGAATGATCCAGTACCGCAGCGGTCCGGGGAGTGCCTGGTCCCAAATCGTCTGCGGCCCATCCGCGGGCGCAATCTCGAGCCCTCCGTCAGCCGCAACCAGGGGTCGGACGACGTCGGTGAGCGCCACGTCCGGCAGGATGGTCAGCCCGGCAACGTGCGCCCGGGTCGCCGAGTCGGAGAAATCGAGCATCGCCACGACTACCGGGCGATTTCCAACCCGCTCGTGAGAAAACTCAGGGCGCAGCGGTACCCCCAATCCCAACGAGACGGACGCGCGGGCCTGGAGCCGGATCCGAAGAACCTCCAGCGTTTCGTCGAGCGCTTCGGTCGGCGGCGCCAGCGTCCGCAATCTCTCTCCATCCCAAACCACGCTCGCGTCCACCCACGGGGAAGGTTCGACCTGGCGGGTACGCGGTCGCTCTCCCCCGACGGCGAATCGTTCCATGGCTGCGTGCAACGCGGTCTCCACCTTGGCGTTCACGGTATCGATGGCTTGGGAGGCGATCTGACCAGCTCGCTGCTTGTGCTGAGCGAGAAGCCGGTTCGTCCAGGTCCGAACCTGCTGGACCGCCAGGACGTTCCCGACGATCGCCAACCCGATCGCCAGGAACACGACCCCAAGGGCAAGCCCCCGCCAATGGTTCGGCCGACCGGAACTTAAACCGCGCTTTGCGCCAAACTCGACCATCGCGCTCCTGACCCAAGTCGTCCCACCGTAAGTGGGGGGGGGCCGCGTCAGACAATCTTACAGGCCCGTTACACCCACCCCCAAACCGCTGGAGGCGTTGGAAATAGCACCAATCTAGTGCTATATTCCCCGGAACGGAACGGGACCGGTGCGGCGAATCCGCCCGCAAGCTCCCCAAGTCCAGCACGGCAGATACGGTACCCGACCGTTTTCGGGCCGGCCGTTTCGATTGCACGGATGGATGAGTCTATGCCTACAAAAGACACGGTGTTCGACAAGCTCCGGACGGTCAAGGATCCGGAGCTGCACAAGGATCTTGTCACCCTCAACATGATCAAGGAAGTCCGCGTTGACGGGGCCGACGTGTACGTTCACATCGAATTGACCACGCCGGCCTGTCCGTTGAAAGAGCAGATTCAGCGGGACGTCGAAACCGCCGTGCGAAAACTGCCCGGCGTGGGGAAGGTGTCCTTAGAATGGAGCGCACAGGTGCGATCCAGCAGCGTTCCGAGCCCGCAGTTGCCCCACGTCAAGAACATCATTGCGGTCGGGGCGGGGAAGGGGGGGGTTGGAAAGAGCACCACCGCTGTTTTGCTCGCGTACGGGTTGCATCGAGCGGGAGCGAGCGTCGGGCTGATGGATGCCGACGTTTACGGCCCGAGCATTCCGACCATGACCGGAGTGGAGGGCCATCGCCCACGCGTGGTGGACAACATGATCGTCCCGCCCAGCGCCGGGGGCGTGAAAATCATGAGCATCGGATTCATGATCGAACGCGACAAGCCGATCATCTGGCGCGGTCCGATGACCCACGGCGTGGTCAAGCAATTCCTGGAACAAGTCGAGTGGGGAAAACTGGACTACCTGGTCGTGGATCTCCCGCCCGGCACGGGCGACGTGCCGCTGTCGCTGGCGCAGCAGATTCCCATGACCGGGGCCGTCGTTGTCTGCACCCCCCAGGACGTCGCCCTGATCGACGCCCGCCGGGCCGTCAAAATGTATGAACAACTCAACGTGCCTTGCCTGGGCATCATCGAAAACATGAGCTTCTACGTCTGTCCGAAATGCGGGAACCGCGACGAGCTGTTCGACCACGGCGGCGCCGCACGCGCCGCGAAGGAACTCGAAGTGCCCTTCCTCGGCGAGATTCCGATCAACGTCAAGATTCGCATCCACGGCGACGCAGGCGCCCCGGAGAAACTTTTCACCGACACCGACGAGCGCGTTCGCCAGGCCATCGACTGCGTGGTAGCCAACACCGCCGGCCAAGTGAGCATCCGAAGCAGCCTGCAACCGGCCGCCCCAACGCTGTCGATTGAATAGCAACATCTGAACCGCGGGCATTGGTCCGCAAGATTTCTGGCGCGGGACTACGTTGAAGATTCCGGGCACTTTCCAGGAGAAATCCATGACCCATGCTGAACTTCTGGCTGAACAGTTAGAGTGGACGCGGGAATGGACGCTGAGGTTGATCGCCGATCTCGAAGGCGCCGATTGGTCGTTCCAACCCGGACTCGGCCTGGCGCATCCGTTGTGGCTCTGCGGACACCTCGCCTGCTCCCAGGACATTCTCATCTTTGGTCGCTGCCTCGGCCAATCCGGCGTCATCGACGATTCCTTCAAAAGCCATTTCGCCATCGGCGGTCCGGTGAAATCCACGACGGAGCACAAATACCCGCCGCTGTCCGACGTACTTTCCACCATGCGTGACGTACACGCCAAGACCCTCGAGGCCGTCCGCGGCATGAGCGACGACCTACTCGCCCAACCTGCCTTCGCGGGCGACGGCAAGTCACCGCACCCACACTACAAGGACAAACGCGGCGCGGCGTCGCATTGCAGCCGCCACGAGGCCTTCCATGCCGGCCAGATCGCGTTGATCCGTCGATTGCTCGGAAGAACGTTCCTGCGATAGACCCGTGATTCGCACGACCGCGGGTTCGTTCGTTCAGAGCCGCGACCTTGAGGGAGCGGCCCCGTCGAACCTGAAGATTTAGGTGAGTCAGACCACCAGCCTGCGGACGCCCGCCCACCTTGCGTCGAGAACCGCTGTCGCGTTCAATGCCGCCATGCTTGTGCGCGTGCTATTCCTCGGCCCGGCGCGGGACTTCGCGCGAACCGAATCGGCGGAGTTCCGCTTCACCGCCGCGCCCACCGTCACCGCGCTGCGCCATCGACTCGCGGAGGAATACCCCGCCATCGCTCGCGCGCTTCCCACGATGCGCATCGCGGTCAATTACGAGTTCGTGGCCGAGGAGCATGTCCTGGCCGACGGCGATCAGGCCGCGCTCATCCCGCCCGTGTCGGGGGGCCAGGGCGACTCGAACGCCCGTATTGAGCTGATGCGAACCGCGTTGTCGCGCGACGAGATCGTCGAATTCGTGAGCGGCGATCCCGCGCACGGCGCAGTGGTTGCCTTCGAGGGAGCGACGCGGGCCGAGCACAACGCCAAGCACGGCACCTTGGTCCGCCTGGACTACGAAGCCTACGAACCGATGGCGATCCGTGCTATGGAGTCGTTGGCCCACCGCGCAACGCAGCAATGGGGGACGGGCAAAGTGGCGATTGTCCACCGGCTCGGACCCGTCGGTGTGGGCGAAGCGTCGATCGTCATCGCGGTCGCCAGCGGCCACCGCAAAGAGGCCTTCGAGGCCTGCCGCTGGATCATCGACACACTCAAAGTTGAGGTGCCCATCTGGAAGAGGGATGTATTCGAGGACGGATTTGTGCGTTGGGTTGAGGCGGAGCAGGCGACGTCGGAAGGCGCTTAGCGTATGAAGAATCGAACAGCGCGACGCAAGGCTCCGGCAGCCGCGCCAATGCGGAAGTCAACCGTTCCCACTGCGCGACAACGCAAATCGACCGCCGCAAAGCCGCCCGCAAGACCACCTGCAAAGGAATCACTGAATCAGCGGCGAGCGCGAGTCCTGAAAATACTGTCAGCCCTGCACGAGGAATACGCCAATGCGACCTGCGCGCTCAGCCACGTCAATCCGTTCCAACTGTTGATCGCTACGATTCTTTCGGCTCAGTCCACCGACGACACGGTCAACAAGGTAACGCCGATCCTGTTCGCGCGGTTTCCCACGCCGCACGGTCTCGCGGACGCCCCGCGCGAGGAAGTCGAGCGGATCATTCATTCGACCGGCTTCTTCCGCCAGAAGGCCAGGAGCATTCAGGGCGCTTGTCGAAGAATCGTCGAGGAGTTCGGTGGGGCGGTCCCGCAAATGATGGACGCCCTCGTCACCCTTCCCGGCGTCGCTCGCAAGACAGCCAACGTCGTGTTGGGCACCGCCTTCGGGAAGAACGAGGGCGTCGTCGTGGACACGCACGTGGGCCGGCTCGCAACACGACTCGAACTCACTTGGAACGGCCGTGATGGCAAGGATGCCGTGAGGATCGAACGTGACCTCATGGAGATCGTCCCGCGAGAAGAATGGACCTTCCTATCTCACGCACTGATTTGGCATGGGAGAAGGATTTGTCTCGCCCGTAAGCCGGACTGCGCAGGATGCGCCCTGGCGAATGTCTGTCCGAATGCCGGAAAGCCGGATTCCCGGCTACCACGCGCCAGCAACCAACCCATTGCGCTCCGAACACGCCGACGTCAAAACCTTGTCCAAAAGCCAGAACGCCCGTCTTGACACCCGTGGCCCAAATCCGTACCGTATGCCGTTCAGCCCGGCGGTCCGGCGCGGCCGGTTGCACCAAGGGTTGAATCCTGCAAGCTGGAACGTAGACAGTAGGGCGGGTATCCCGCACGCGGAGAAGTCCACAACATGCTTCCAGTAAAAAAAATCTCCAGAACGAGAACCCGAACGCGCCGAGCGCACCATGCGCTGCGACCGGTGGGCCTGAGCCCGTGTCCAAAGTGCGGGAAGCCCAAGCTGCCGCATGCGGCTTGCGGTAGCTGTGGGTACGTCAGCGCCAAGCTGATGCTGAAAGTCAACGGGAAGGAAGAGTAGGGGGCATCGAACCCTGGGTGGCGTGCACGCCTCGGACCAGTAGGTAACGCTCCTGGTCGGGGTGGATTCGCCGCGGGTTCGGCCCGGACTTCTGATGCCAACGACCAAGGACGCCGCTGAATGAGCAGGCGCATCCCGATTCGCTTCGCGGGCACCGGTGCGTACGTCCCCGAACGAGTGCTCACAAACCAGCATTTCATCGACTACCTCGAAACGAGCGACGAGTGGATCGTTTCGCGCACCGGAATCCGGGAGCGCCGCTGGGCGTCCAAGGACGAGACGACGTCGACCATGGCCGTCCGTGCGGCGACGAACGCGCTCGCCGACGCCGGCCTGTCAGCCGAAGATATCGATTTGATTGTGCTGGCGACGGCCACCGGAGACTGCCCGTTCCCGGCCACCGCGGCTTTCGTGCAGAGCGGCCTGGGCTGCCGGAGCATTCCCGCGTTTGACGTGTCCGCCGCCTGTGCCGGATTCCTGCACGCACTGGTCGTGGCCTCGGGGATGCTCGCCGCCGGCGCCTACCGCAACGCTCTGGTCATCGGCGCGGAAACGCTCTCGAGAGTTACCGACCCGGAGGATCGCACAACGGCAATCCTGATGGGCGACGCTGCCGGGGCGGTGGTCTTGACGAATGCCTTGAATCCCGAACAGGGGATCTTGCACGCGACCTTGGGGTGTGACGGCAGCAAGGCGAAGCTGATCTGGCTGCCGGCGGGGGGGTCGCTCTTGCCCGCATCACCGATGACCGTCGCCGAACGCCTGCATTTCATGCACATGCGCGGACGAGAGGTCTTCAAGTTCGCGGTGGTCAAGATGGCCGAGTTGATTGACGAAGCCATGACCGCCACCGGGCTGAAGCCCGATGATTTGAAGCTGGTGATTCCGCACCAATCCAACCTGCGAATCATCGAGGCCGCACGCGAGCGGTTGGGGCTTCCTCGTGAAAAGATCGCCATCAACATCGATCGTTTCGGCAACACCTCGGCGGCTTCGGTGCCGGTCGCGCTGGACGAGGCCCGTCGCAATGGACGGCTCCAGACCGGCGACCACATCTTGATGCTGGCGATCGGCGCAGGACTGACCTGGGGCGCGATGGTCGTGCAATTGTAGAGGTTGCGTTTGCAGCGCGTCGCAAGGCCACAACGAAACGGGAGCGGCAGGAATGGTGCATTCGGCGGTTATCTTTCCTGGACAGGGGGCCCAGACCATCGGAATGGGCCGGGATTTCGCGGACCAAAGTGACTGCGCCCGCCGCGTGTACGACCAGGCCAACGGGGTTCTCGGATTTGATCTCGCCACGATCTGTTTCGAGGGACCGGCCGAGCAACTCGAACGAACCGACATTCAGCAGCCCGCAATCTTCGTGACCAGCGTGGCGATCTGGGAGACCTATCGTGAGGCAGCGGGCCGCGCCGCGACGTTTTCGCACGCGGGCGGGTTAAGTTTGGGCGAATACACCGCCTTGTACGCGGCCGGTTCCATCGAGTTCGCCGACGCGTTGCGCCTGGTCCGTCGCCGAGGCGAACTCATGCAGACCGCCGCGCTGACCTCACCGGGCGGAATGGTGTCGCTGATCGGCGCCGACGAGGCGCAGGCTCACGCGCTCTGCGAACGCGCCGCCCACGGAGAAACGCTTACTCCCGCAAACTTCAACTGCCCCGGACAGATTGTGATCGCCGGGACCAAAGACGCCTGTGCGCGGGCGGTGGCCTTGGCCGACGAGTTCGGCTGCCGCGCCGTTCCGCTGGCCTTAGCCGGCGCGTTTCATTCGCCGCTGATGGCGCCGGCCGCCGACGGCTTCGGTCACGTTCTCAACGGGACCGACATGCGACACCCCTCGATGCGGGTGATCGCCAACGTCAATGCCGACTACCACGGCGATGCGGCTTCGATTCGTGAATCGCTTCGACGCCAGCTCACGCACCCGGTACTCTGGCGGCGCAGCGTCGAGCGGTTGATCGCCGACGGTGTCAAGAGATTTGTTGAAATCGGCCCCGGCCGCGTGCTCACCGGGCTGATGCGGAAGATCAACCGGTCAGTCATGGTCGACAACATCAGCACGGCCGCGGGTCTGGTGGAAGCGCTCGGCGCAGCCAAAGCAGGGTGACCCCATGACCCAGGACCGAACCTCGTTGAAAGGGCGCGTGGCCATCGTAACCGGCGGAAGCCGCGGCATTGGCCGCGCGATCTGCCTGGCGTTCGCTCGTCGTGCCGCAACGGTCGTCGCCTGCGCTCGCAGCGCGGAGGCGCTTGCCGAGGTGTGTTCGGAGGCCAAGACGCGAGAACTCGACGGCGTCATTGACCCGCGTCCGCTGGACGTCACCGACCGCTCCGCCATTGACCCGTTCATCGACGCGACGGTGGAGCGGTACGGACGCATCGATATCCTGGTCAACAACGCGGGCATCACCCGCGACGGCCTGCTGATGAACATGGACGACGATCAGTTCGAGGAAGTGCTGACCACGAACCTTCGATCGGCCTTCTGGCTGATTCGGGCAACCAGCCGGGTGATGGTTCGCCAGCGGTACGGGCGGATCATCAACATCGGCAGCGTGTCCGGCGAAGCCGGCAACGCCGGCCAGGCAAACTACGCCGCAAGCAAGGCCGGGTTGTCAGGGTTGACCAAGACGGTGGCCAAGGAGTTCGGCAAGCGAAAGATTACCTGCAACGTCGTTGCCCCCGGCTTCATCGCGACGGACATGACTGCCATCCTCCCCGAAAAGGTCAAGGAGGGCGTCAAGGAATTGGTTCCGCTTCAGCGTTTTGGCGAGCCGGAGGAGGTTGCCGACGCCGTGGCATTCTTGGCCAGCGAAGCCGCCTCGTACATTACCGGGCAGGTGCTTATGGTCGATGGCGGAATGACGATGTAGGCCGCCTGCAGCCGCGGTTGCGGAGGAGTGGGAGGCGGACTACCATCCGGCCGCTGGCGTACTCGGGTATTCGGGCTGCGGCCTGAACGTTGAATCGATTGGAAGAGGAGGATCAACCGGTGGCTGAAGCGGCTGACATCGAACAGAAGGTCATTGGCATCGTGGCCGAGCAAATGAGCGTGGACAAGGCTGAGATCACGCGAAACACTTCCTTCGTCAATGACCTCAACGCCGACTCCCTGGACACGGTCGAGCTGGTGATGGAGTTGGAGGATGAGTTCGACCTGACCATTCCGGACGAGGAGGCTGAGAAGCTGAAAACCGTCGGGGAAGCCATCGACTACATCAAGAAGAGCTTGACGGTCAAATCCTAAACCCAGCGGTGAAAGCTATCCGGCGATGGAAGGACGTAGGGTCGTCGTTACGGGGATGGGATTGGTCACGCCCTTCGGCGTCGGTGTCGATCCCTTCTGGGACGGCCTGATTGAGGGCCGCAGCGGCATCTCACGCATCACGCTGTTTGACACCACCGGTTTTGACGTCCTCATCGGCGGCGAAATCCCCAATTTTGATCCCGAAAAACATATTGACCGGCGGTTGATCAAGAGGCTGGACCGCTTCGTACAGTTCGCCTTGGTCGCGACGGACGAAGCTGTCAAGATGTCGGGCTTGGACCCTTCGCGGGAAGACCCTCACCGGATGTCAGTGGTGTTCGGCTCCGGCATCGGCGGCATGAACGAACTCGAGGACCAGTTCCGCCGCCTCCTGACCAAAGGGCCGACCAAGGTGTCAGCCTTCACCATCCCAAAATTGATGGTCAACGCGGCCAGCGGAAACATCTCCATCGCCTACGGGATCAAGGGGAACAGTTGCGCGGTGAGCAGCGCCTGCGCCTCGGCCTCCCATGCCATGGGCCAAGCGATCCGACATATTCGCGGCGGCGAGGCGGAGATCGTGTTCACCGGCGGATCGGAAGCGGCGCTGACGCCGTTGGCCTCAGCCGCCTTCGCGGCGATGAAGGCTCTGAGCACTCGCAACGACGACCCGCAACGGGCCAGCCGCCCGTTCGATCGGGATCGGGACGGGTTCGTTCTGGCGGAAGGCGCCGGTTCGCTGATCTTTGAGGAATACGAGCACGCTCGGAGTCGCGGCGCACCGATCCTGGCGGAGGTCATCGGCTTCGCCGCCAGCTCGGACGCTGACCACCTCACCCAACCCAACGAGAACGGAGACGGCGCCGCCGACGCCATGCGGCTCTGCCTCGAGGACGCCGGCATCTCCCAAACCGAAGTTGACTACATCAACGCCCACGGAACGGGAACCCCGCTGGGCGACGTGGCCGAAACCAAAGCGATCAAGCGGGTCTTCGGCGACCATGCGCACAGACTGGTTGTCAGCAGCACGAAGAGCGCCGTCGGCCATTCGCTGGGAGCAAGCGGGGGGGTCGAACTGATCGCGACGATCCAGGCTGCCCGCCACTCGGTCATCCCGCCGACCATCAACCTTGACAACCCCGACGAACAGTGCGACCTCGATTACTGCCCAAACGCAGCCCGCGATCGGCGCGTTCGGACGGCCATGAGCAGCTCCTTCGGATTCGGCGGCCACAATGCCTGCATCCTCATACGCCGGTTCGAGGGCTAAACAACGATCTCCGATGGGTCGGGCGGGCGGGCTTCCAGCCAGCAACTTCGCCGAAAGGCAGTCGCCGGTGGACGGGATCGATGGTCTTCCCGGCATTCTGGGATTCGTGGCGGCATCCCTCACGGCGGCTCGTCGCGGCATTCAAACGTCAAGGTACGAACTCTGGGCTGTCGATAAAGGGAAGGGGCCGGCTCGGTGCTGCACGAACCCCGGAAAGCCGTGATGCCGTCAATGGTGGAAGAACTACGCCACGAGGGTTTCTTGGCGCGCCCGACGCGCCAAGGTCCGATCGTTTCCGCGCCCGGTTCGGCGGCGACGCGCGGCGGGGACATTGCCCGCATCCTCAGTATTGCGGTTCCCGTGTCGGTCACGCTTGCCCAGCAGAAGATGACCATCGACAGCATCCTGGGGATCACAGTCGGATCCATTATCGAGTTCGAAGTGCCCTCGGAGGCCGAGCTGACGCTGTGCGTGGGAAGCTCGCCGGTGGGCATGGGACAAGCCGTCAAGGTCGGCGAGAAGTTCGGACTGCGCGTCAACCGAATCGGCAACATACAGCAGCGAATCGAAGCCATGGGACCGCATTGACCCGGCGGGGCGGTGGACGCGGCAAGGTCAGCCCGAGGGTCCGTGCCTGGTCAGGAGTTGACGCACCAGGGCCAGCGCGCCGGCCTTGGTCGCAACCGACTCCTCGAGTTGTGCGTCGTAGACCGCGTCAAGCAGCTCACCGAACAGCGGACCTGGAGTAAGCCCCAGCGCGAACAGATCGTCGCCCGTCACCAGCGGCGGGGGGGCGACGGCGTCCGGGGCGATGCCCGCCGCCCGCGCGCAAGCCGAGTCGTAAGCGGCCAGCCCTCGACCACTGACCTCCAGGTCGGCTCGCAGAAGTTCGCAAAGATCCTGCCACGCGGGTCCGGCCAGCAGTCGTTTGAAATCCGCGAGCGACAGGTCGCGGCGTTGAACGGTCGGCAGAGCGGTCGTCAACCACCCCACATTCTCGCTAATTCTATTGCTCAATCTCAGATCCCTGCAGATGTCGGCAACCGCTGCCACGCCGCGCGAACCAATCAAAGCCGCCAGCGGCAATCGCGGTTCGAGCGGAACACCCGGCAGTGCGGCAAGGCGATCGCGGGCCGCCGAATCCAGCTCCGGATGGGACGTCCAGCTCGCGGCGAGGTTAACGTCCAATCCGAACTCGTGCATCAGCCTCCAGGCCGATCCACGACTCGGCGCGGACAAAATCTGCTCCAACTCCATCCAGATCCGCTCCACGCTGATGGAAGGGAGAAAATGCGCCTGACGGCGGATCGCCTCAGCCGTCCCCTGTTCGATCGAAAATCCGAGCCGGGCGGCCAGACGTACCGCGCGGAGCATCCGCAGATGGTCCTCTCGAAATCGCTCGTCGGGGTCGCCGATCGTCCGCAGAATCTTCGCATCGAGGTCGCGGCGCCCATCCACGTAGTCGACGATCTGCCCAAGAAGCGGATCGTAGAACAAGCCGTTCATGGTGAAATCGCGGCGATGGGCGTCGTCTTGTGCGGTCCCGAAGACGACCTCGTCAGGCCTCCGGCCGTCGGAGTAGGTTCCGTCGGTGCGGAAGGTAGCGACCTCGATTTCGTGCCCGTGCCGACGAACCAGGACTACGCCAAACTTCGCGCCGACTTTCTTGGCCCTGGGGAAGACCTGCAACACTTGGTGCGGGGCGGCATCGGTGGCGACGTCGTAGTCCTTCGGCACGGCCCCCAGCAGCATGTCGCGGACGCACCCGCCCGCGAGCACAGCCTGATGACCGTGTGCGTGGAGGCGTCGTAGAACCTCGACGGCTGCCTCCCATGCGGAATCGTCGGGATGCTTCATCGGCGCAGGAAAGTTACCCGATTGCTGCCCATTAACCGTTCGTCGAAAACCTTCCAGGAATCCCGATCCTCAAAGACGTACCGGACGTTTGCCGCATGGTGTAGCACAACCAGAGGCCGATTGTCGTCTCGCTCGGCGATTTTCGCCAGAAACTTTCGAACCGGTCCGTTCGAGGAGGCGTCCGCCGAGTCACGGTAGGGCGGGTCGAGCGTGACCAGGTCGAAGGGCGATCCTCGCGGATCGAGCGTCGCGGACGCCCAGGCGTCGCCCGTAAGGATGGTGCAGCGGGCGGACGCACCGAGTGTGTCCACGTTTTTTCGGAGGATGGCCAGGGCGGAGCGATTGGACTCGAAGAAACAGCAGTCAGCCGCGCCGCGGGACAGAGCTTCCAGTCCCAGACTGCCGCTCCCGGCAAACACGTCGGCAATGTGCAGCCCTGGGAGCGTGCCAGGACACTCGTAAAGACTTCCCAGGATGCTAAACACCGATTCCTTGACCCGGTCGGGTATGGGACGCGTCGGCGCGCCGGTCGGATAGAGCAATCGCCGTGAGCGCCAAGTTCCGGCGATGATGCGCATGGTGGATTCCCGAGTCTTTCCCCGATTGACGGTTCGAGGCGGCAGTTTCTATAATCGGCTCGGCGTGCCGGGACGGCAAGTCGAAGGATCGAGGGAGGCGTCATGGGCACCATACTGTGCGAGCACTGCACGGCCGCTTGTTGTCGGTATCTTTCACTCCCCCTGGACACGCCCCGAAACGCCCGGGACTACGACGACGTTCGCTGGTACTTGATGCACGAAGGGGTGATGGTCTACGTCGAGGAAGGACGATGGTACATTCAGCTGCAGGCTCGTTGCCGCAATCTCGGCGCCGACAACCGCTGCATGGTATATGAGACCCGTCCGACGATCTGCCGTGAGTATGAACCCGGAGATTGCGACTACAGCGGGGGGGATTACGGCTACCAACACCTTTTCACCCGCCCCGAACAGGTCGAGGAACTCTATCGGCGGCGGACCGGGAAATCGCTGCCCACGGTCGCGCGGCGCTCGACCCGACGGAAAGTTCCCCTGACCGAATTGACGGTGAGCCGATGACCCGTCTGCGAGCGGACAGACTCATCGGCTTGCTGTGCGGATTCCTCCTTGTCGGTCTGGGCGGAGGTTGCATCTCGGCGTCGCTCGCCAGCACCACGGGATCCCGCCCCGCGGGGCTGCGTTGGTCAACCGCCGGCAGGCAAATGGTCCATGTCGGCGAGGAGGTTCGCTTTGACGTGGTGCTGGTTGATTGGCTTCACCACTTTGTGTCGCCGACCGGGTTCGTTGACTATTGCGTCGTGCGGATCGGCCCCCTGCGGATGGAGGTGGAGCCTGATCCAACGGGACATTTCGGCTTCGTACACCGGTTTCAGAACGTTTCGAAAAACAAGCCGGTCCAAGTCGCCGTGACCGCGTATCGTCAGCGCGGGCCTCGGGATTTCGTCCGGGTGCGCAGCGAGTGGATCGCAGTCGAGACCGCATCCCGGCAGCCGGACGAGGCCGTCGCTTCCGCCTCCCTGGCGTTGACGCCGTATCAGGCCGCCGTGGACCTCCGCCTGGTTCGACCACCTGACGACCTTGATCCTGACACCGGCGTCCTTCGATTGTCCCGGATCGACGGGCGGACGACCTCCGTTTACGTGGACCGCCCGAATCGTCGCGGATTCCGGCTGGAGGGCCCGTCGGCCGACGGGTACTATCGGGCGCGGTACGAACCAACCGGCGACGAGGTCAATCCCACGGGGACAACCCCCGTGGAGTTCTCGATCTTCGACGTCGTGGGACAGCGTCACACGGCCTCGGTTGAGCTATCCACGCCGTAGCGAGTTCGCGCGGCTTCAACCACGACCATGCGGATCGGGGCGCAGCATGGCGCAGCGGCATATTCATTACGAGGCGGCGTTCGAGGACTACTTGCGGTCCCGGGGCTGGCCCTATGTCCCGGTCGACGAACAGCGCAAGGCGATCTTCGCCGGGGCGCGGATCAAGTCTTTCGATTTTCTAGTCTACCCGCCGGGGCGGCGGGCCTGGCTCGCGGACGTCAAGGGCCGCAAATTCCCCTACACCGACGGGCGGACAAACCGTTACTGGGAAAACTGGGTTTGTGCCGACGACCTCGAAGGGCTGCGCCGGTGGCACGAGGTCTTCGGGGCGGATTTCCAGCCGCTTCTGGTTTTTGCGTATTGGCTGCTCGCCCCTTCGGAGCGTGATCCGCCCGGGGAAGTGCACGTGTTTCGCGGCAGCTGCTACGCGTTCCTGGGCATCCGCGCCGAGGACTATGCGCGTTGCGCCCGGCGGCGATCCGACAAGTGGAATACGCTCTCAGTCCCCACCCGATGGTTCCGCCAGTTGGCGACCCCGATCGGAGAGTTTCGGGAGCAACCCGGGCGCTCCTTTACCCGCGTCGGATAGCCCGTATACTGGTACGACATGCTTCCGATGGCAGCCCATACCGCGATGCACCTGACGGCGTCCTCCGCTTGGGCCCAATTGCCGGCTCGCTTACCGGGGACCGATAATTCGCTGCTTGCGTGGGGAATCGCTGCGGGGTTGGTGGTCGTCGTGTGCATCACCGGCTTCCTGGATCCGAAGCGCTCGCACCGAAAGTAACCGCCAGCTCTTGGGTTGCGTTGGTACCGGAGACCGAGAAGGCTCACGAACGACCGCTTTTCAGCCGCCCCGCCGGCGAATGCAACATAACATATATTATCGGACGTTATGGCGGGGCGGTTGAATGCCTTGAAACGCCTCTCTCCGGTCATCATCTCATCCCACGGATCGCCTTGGAAATCCCCAAAGCGGCGAGCAACACGATCCGCCCCGATCGCGTAGACTCATACAGATCGCGCTCCACGACCCGGACCAGCCCGGCCAGCCGCAGCTGGGCGACGTGAAAGTACAGCGGCCCACCCCGCAGTCCCGTTGCCTTGGCCAGGGCCCGATACGTTCCGGGCGCGTCCAGCAAGGTCCACAGAATCCGAAGCCGCTGCGCGTGTCCCAGGCACGCGAGCACCGAGGCGTCTTTCTCGCCCAGGATCGCGGATCGGCGTTTGCCGGGGATCACCACGACCTTGCTTCGGACACAGTGCGGCGGGCCGTCAACACGCTCGGCGACGCTGAGAAAAACCCCAAAGCCATTGCACCGTCCAAGTTCGGAAAACATGTTCGCTCGACTCGGCGATCCATGCTTTTCCAGGCTGAGGCGTCGGGTTCCGCGGCGACGCTTGGCGGTTGCGCGATTTCCTGCCTTGCCCAAGCGGGCGACGACCCTTCGTTGCCGCATGACCATCTCCATACAAGGCAATAGTATACTAGTATTCCAGTATACTATAACAGGAGGTTATCGTTCATCCAGACGGCTGCGCATGAGGCTTTCGATCCCTTCGGGCGACCTCATGGAACCTGCGGTCGACTCGCATAGGCGCCGAGAACGCCCGCGACAAGCGATGCGTGGGCGGCGATGAGGCGGAACTGGCGAACCCAGATGGGCAGATGGGCCAAGGAAGCGATGGACGCGATGACCCAATGCACGTCGGCATGTCGGCCGGTCCGCCACACCGCCCCGCCGCTGGCGGCGACCGCGACGATCGCGGCGAATGGGATAGCCATTGCATGCGTGAAGGACCGCTTGAGCCGAACCGACCGGTCCAGCGAATCGTTGGACAAGTTCCCGAGATGAACAGCCTGGGAAACAATCTTCCCCGAAACGGAAAAATAGGTGAAAACCAGACCTTGGGTCAGGCAACTAAGCATCAGGGCCAGCACGGCCAACACGACGTGGCGATCGACTCCTAGCTTGTCGCGAAACGTCCCCAGCAGCGCCGCGCCGATGATCAGAATCGCATTCGCGGAAACAAGTCCAAGAAATACGCGCGCCATGGAGGTCCGTCGCCGTCCGATTCAGGGTGAACCACGGAGAGACATCGTGTCGCAGTGACCCGCGACGGCAATTCGGCAACCCGCCGACGCCCCACCGCTGAGCATTGAGAAGGCGGAAAGGCCCTGCCGGTCGGCATCACGGCGACTGCGCCCGCGCCGTCCGTTGGCCGCTGGTCAACTCCTCGATGCGGCGCGTGGCAAAGTTCGTATTCGTCCTGTCCAAGTCAGGTTCGTCGGACAGCACGGCGCGATACAGCTCCAGCGCGCGGTCTCGATCGTGCAGGCGGTAGTCGTAGATCACCGCCGCCTGAAACCGAGCCGGGTGAGGTGTCTTGGCATCCCAGGCCCAAGCCCGTTCGTACCACCGGACGGCCAGCGCCTCTTGATCCTTCAGATATTCCTTGTGAATTTCACCCAGCATAAAGGCCGCGTCGTCAATCTTGTCGCTGGCGGGGTATTTCTCAACGAGGAACTTAAGTTTTTCGGACGCCTCGACCATGAGTTTCCGGCGAAAGAGGATGGGCACGCCGTGCCCCCCTTTGCGCATCAGTTGCAACCCTTCCTCGTACATCGCGTCCGCCTCGGCCACGGAATCCGTGGGCCGCAAAGCGGCTGACGGAACCTCGGAATCCAGGAGGTACTTGAACTGCTTGATCTTCCGAGCGCTTTGCAGTTCGAACCCAGCCCATGACTCTTTGGTCGCCGCCCCATGCTCACGATAATACCCTTGGAGATCTTCCAGACTCTTGTGATACGCGATGCGTTTCGCGAGCACGTCCTCGACCAGATCGACTTCGTGCGGCTCCGATACCGACGAGGCGATGGCCTGACGCGATCCGGGCTTGGGTACTCTCGGCGCCTGCGGATCACCCCACACCGGATCCGTGTTGCAACCCGAGCCGAAATACAGCGCAAGACCGAGCAAAAGGAACGCGACGCTTGTCGATCGCAGGGGGTTCATAGCCTCTCCTTGGCAGCCGGGGAACAAAGTCATCCGTACGTCGCCCATCATTACACGAGAATTCGTCGTGCCGTCAAGATGGGAAGGGAAGCAGAACTCGCAATCCGCCCCCTACCATTGAGCCTCTTCGAACGCGCCAATCCGTCGGATCGTCTTGGTCGGCCGGGCTTTGAGGATCGCGTTGCCCAGCGCCATGTCGCCCCTGGTTGTGATTTTCAGGTTGGTGGCGTCGGCCATGACCACCGCGACCGCCCCGCCGGCAAGCTCGACGACCTCGGCGTCGTCGGTCACGCCGTCGGCGCCTTCGCCGAGCTTGGCATACGCCGAGACGATGATGTCCTTGCGGAACACTTGCGGAGTCTGGGCCTCGTACAGGTCAATCCGGGGCACGGTCTGTTCGATAACCTTGGCCGGCGAAACCCGTTTGATCGTTCCAACGATCGGCGCGGCCAGGATCGCCGAACCGGATTTGACGGCCTCGGCGAAGACCGCGTTGATCCAATCGGCGGTGACGCAGGGGCGCGCGGCGTCGTGGATCGCCACATACTCGGCATCCGGCGAGACCACATGGAGAGCAGTCCGCACCGTGTCACAACGCCGCGCTCCGCCTTCCACGAGCTGTACGCCCATAAAACCGAGGTTGGCGCCGAAGGTCGACTTCATTTCCTCCATGTCTTCGGGCGCGACGGCCAGTATCTTTTGGCAAACGTCGTCCCGATTCATGAATGGTTCGAGAGAACGGAGGAAAATCGGTCGGCCGTCGATCTTGGCGAACGTTTTTTTCTCGTTCCCGCCAAAGCGTTCGCTCTTGCCGGCAGCGGGAAGGATGACGCAAAACTTGGGCATGGATGCACTTCCGGTTCAACACCGCTCGCCGACGTCGGCAATCATTCGACGTCCAACCCGCACGTCGGTCGGGAACGATCCCGGACGGGGTAACACTTAAGGCCTCGACGGGACCGGCAAGCTGAGCCGTGACACAACCGTCAGCCGCGTTCCGGACGCGCTTCGGGGCGGTGTCGTCTTCGGTCCGGAACAACCACGCCGTCCAGGCGGCCGAAGATCATCCTCCCCGCGGAGGTCTGCAAGACGCTCGTAACGGTCAGCTCGACCACCTCGCCTACCCGGTCGCGTCCGCCCTCCGCGACCACCATCGTGCCATCCTCAAGGTATCCGACGCCCTGCCCAACCTCCTCGCCCGGCTTGATGACCTTGACGGAGAGCATCTCGCCGGGCAGCACGACTGGTTTCAAGGCGTTGGCCAGGTCGTTGATGTTGATGACAGTCACGCCGCGAAGCTGGGCGATCTTGTTGAGGTTGTAGTCGTTGGTGACCACCCGACCGTTGAGCTGCAACGAGAGGTCGACCAGCATTTCATCGACGCCGACCGCCCCGGCGGTGCGTTCGGGCACGGTTTCCAGCAGGCGAATCTCAACGTTCTCATTGCTTTGCAGCTTGTTAAGTATGTCCAAACCTCGACGACCGCGAACGCGCTTGAGCTTGTCGCTGCTGTCGGCGATGGTCTGAAGCTCCTGCAAGACGAATCGCGGAACGACGAGTTCCGATTCGATGATTCTGGTGTTGGCGATGTCCGCGATGCGTCCGTCGACGATGACCGAGGTGTCCAACACCAAGGGCCGCGCGCCTTTGGTCTCCTTGGCGAACTCGACGTAGGGGATCACGAAGCGCACGTCGTCCTTGGTCTGCAGGATGAAACTCACGGCCATGTAGCAACAGATGACGCCGATGGCGAGCTTGACGGCATTGACGATCAACTCCTCGGCGGGCCGCAAACCGCCCGGCATGTTGCTGGTGGCGATGAGATCGATGATCAGGGAGAGACCATACGCGACGACCATCCCCACAACCAGCCCGAAGAACAATCCGGAGATAACCGCCAGCGACTTTCGTGGGACGAAGATGTCCAGGGCGATGACCACCAGCCCGACGCCGATGAATGTGATCATGATCAGGTCGGTCTGGCCTGGGGCGGCCTCCCCGACCAGTCGGGGATCATTGGCCAGACTCCAGCCCACGGCGTAAAGGCTCAGCAGGAAAGAAACGCGCAGCGCGATCATGAACACCGCGCTGGTGCGCAGGCTTCGTTCCATCCCGGGTGGGGAAACCGACATTCGCGCTTGCATAGACCTTCCAGAAAAATCCCACGACCGGGATTCCGGAGGCTCCCATCGCGACGCGGAGCAGTCGCGCGGACCTCAACGCTGGCGAGGGACAGTATAGTGGCTCAATCGAGCGGATCAACCCGCGGGCGAACCCGACTCGCCGGGGCAAGACGATTCTCCCCGA
>JBBTCJ010000153.1:0-11067 GCA_038043285.1 Planctomycetota bacterium
TCAGCCCTTCGGGGCTGCTAGTACCGCTGCACCTCGATGATGTCCCCGTCCGCCGCCGCCGCTTCCATCGAGATACCCAACGCCGCCCCGCTGGCGGTCGTGGAAATCTTTCCCGCGGCGGCCCCATAGACCGCCACGCCGGCCCCGACCGCGCCCGCGGCGATCATCTTGCACGTCCCGGCGGCGTTTCGGAGTCGCACCGCCGACAGATCGAGATCCGCGAACGATGCGTTCACCATCGTTCCGATCTCCAGCGGCTCATCAGTGACCCCGGCCACCGCGACCGCCAACTTCCCGCTGCTCAATTTCACCCGCAGGTGCTGCCCGATGGCCGCCCCGGCGGTAAACGTTTTGGTGTTTCCTTCTGTGTACTGCGACATTGCCAACCTCCATCGGAATGCGAGGCCCCACAAAGCCCCAGTCTCTGGTCATCTCCATGCCTTCAATGCCCACCCATCGCGGCATTTCACGGATAGCGCTTTGCCGCCCCTAGCCGACCCTGCGCAGCGGCAGGGCGTTGTAGGCTTTGAGGCACTCCTCGTGCAGCTCCCGGTGCTCCCGGACCAGCTCCCGCATCGCCACGTCGGGCCTCTTGCCGGCCTTGATCTTCGCCACCCGCAGGGCCTCCCACTGGGTGATGACGTCGCCGCCCTCGCCGGCGTCGGCCTCCGCATCGCGCGCCGCGTTCGTCTTCCTTCCCACGCCCACCGCGTCGACGCCCGGCTTCTTGGCCGCCGCCTCGAGCACCTCGACCTTTTTGTGCTCCTGCGCAAGCAGGTCGTTTTGCTTGGCGATCCACGCCGTCTGCGCCTGGGAGACGGTCAGTGACTTCTCCAGGCTGTCGATCAAAAACGCCGCGTCAGCCCCGACAATCGCCGCCTTCAATTCCGCCAGTACGGCCGGCTTCACCGCCGCACCCGCCGCGGGCGGGGATTCCGTTCCCGTCGCGGTCTTCAGTCCTTCGTTTGACATGGGGTCTGTCTCCATGCTGGCCGCTCGCCCACGGCTTGACCTTGGCGACGATCGCAGGCCCCGGATGACGTCATCCAGCGTCGCCACGCGATCAATCAATCCTTGTTCCTTCGCCGCCGCCGCAAGATGAATCCTTCCGTCCGCCAGCTTCGACGCCGCTTCCTTGGAGAGCTTTCGACCGCCCGCGACCGCGGCGACGAAAAGATCGTTGATCCCGTTCACCGTGCGCTGTATCTCCGCGATCTGCGCCTCGGTCACCTCCGTACCCCACGCTCCGGCGCCCTTGAATTCCCCGGCGCGGACGACCTTTACCTTGACCCCTTCACGCGCGAAAAACGCCGACCAGTCCTCCACCACCGTGTACACCCCGATGGATCCCACCAAGGCCCCGGCGTTGGCGACGATTTCACTCGCCTGGCTGGCCACGTAGTAGGCTGCGGAGGCCCCGAGATCCTCGATGTACGCGACCACGGGCTTCGTTGCCGCCAGCTTTCGCACCTCCGCCGCGAGATCGTCGATGCCTGCCGTGCTCCCGCCCGGCGAATCGACCATCAGCACCACCGCGTCGACGCCCTCGGCATTGCCCACCGCCCGCAATGCCTGCCGCATCCGCACCACGCCGACCGTCAGACTGCTGCCGTATTTGGTGATCGGGCCGATCAACGAAACGATGGCCACGTTCTCGGCGCCGGGCGCCAGCTCATACAGCGGCGCATCCTCGATCGCCCGTCCGCGCACCGCCGCGACGTGGTTGGCCAGCCCCATGCGGTGCAGACGTCCGATCTGCTCATGGAAGCTCGGCTCGTAAATGCTCCATAGACCGCCGAACTGGCTCAATCGCGGCACGTCCATCACCGCCGCGGCCAATTCCGGCGCCACCGGCGTCTCTTGCTCTGGATGATCCGCCATGCTCATCACGCGGCCTCCACCATCGCCTTGCGTTTTTTCCGCGGCGTCTTCGCTTCCTCTTCCGACTCCTCCACCTCCTCCGCCCCGGTCGCCGCGGAGGCCTTCATCTCCGCGCCAAACAACGCGATCTCCCGCCAGTCAATCTCCGCCTCCGGGTACGCCGCGTTGATCTCCGCCGCCGCCTCGATGGCCGACACGATCAACGCCTTTCGGTCGTCGACGATCTCCCGCACCATCTCCGCCCACTCGCAACCCCGTTCCGCGTGCAGTCGCCGCGGGCTGGTGAGGTTTTTCGCCAGCCGTAGTGCGTCCGCCTCCGCGTCCTTGAGCGGCTCGATATAGGGCCACCGCGGCGGGTTCCATCGGTGCCCCAGGGCCCTGATTCCGTCCCCTTGGGCCCGCTGCCGCAGCCAGACTTCCTCGCTCAGCCATTGCCGCACCTTCCACTCGTAGACCGGACGGTGAAACTGCTCGATGAACCATTCCTGGATGCTGCGGAAGCCGATCCGCGCCTGGTCGATCGCCCCACGCCAGCCTGAAAAGTTGGTGTTGCTGGGGTCCAGTAGCAGCACCGCCAGCGGCAGGTTCAGGTTCACCGCCACGATGCCCAGCACCAACGTGGCGTGCTGGAAAAACTCCGCGTTGGGCACGTTCGGCGAAAACGCGGTGATTCTCTCCCCGGGCCGGGTGAATATCTCCATGCCCGGCGACAGTCCCTCCACCAGCCGAGTCGAGCCGTCGCCCATCGTCTGCGTCGTCCGCTCGCCGCGCTGTTCGACGTCGCCGCCCAACGTTTCCAGCGGCGTTTCGCGGATGAAGCCCAAGCAGCTCGACACCTGGGCCTGCACCAACTTGGCAAACTGCAAGTCATCGTGCATGTGCAGGGGGTAAACGATCGGCGCGAACACCGTAAAGCCGCGCGTCTGGCTGAAGCGCTTGGGGTTGTAGACGTGCAACGCCTGCCGTTGCCCGTCGCCGTCCCGCACCGGCATCCGTCGCACGTCCCCAACCCTGATGGTCGCCGTCACGTTGGCCCGGGACTCAGGGATGATCCAGTATTCCAACGGAACGTCACTCGCCGCATCGAGCAGCACGCCGTGCACCACGTTGCGCTGCGTGCGCTGCGGCGTTCGCACCCGATGCCCCTCCACGGTTTCGATCCGCCCATCTTTCAACAGCAGGTGCAGCGCGTCGCCGTCGACCAGCACGCTGCGCAGGGACAGCTTCGCCAGCCGCTTAAACGACATTTCGCGCCGCACGTCGCAGGCGTCCCGGTCGTCGCACCATGTCGTCCACCGATCTTGTAACGCCTTGTCCAGCTCCGCGTCGCCGGTGTTCACGTCCAGCGTCACCCCGTCCTGCATCACGTTGTCGATAAGCCGGGTGATCCCCTGCCCGACGATCATGTTGTTGCGATCAAACTCCCGCGCCCGCTCGATGGCCCGCAAGAACTGCTGTTCGTTTTGGTAGTGATAGTCCGCGCCGCTACCCGCCGCCGCCACCCCGCGCATCGCGGGCAGATAGCGGCCGGTCTTGCCGATGGCGTAGTCGCCGCGCAGGTCGCGGAACAAGTCCACGACGCTATGGGTATCAACTTCCACCTTTCGTCGGCTCATTCACGGAATCCCGCAAAATCAACGTGCCGAACCCCAGCTCCGCCCGCCGCGACTCCCGCTCCCGAGGCGATAAACCGCTCGGCGTCCTTCTTCATCTGCAGCGCCGCCTCCGTATCCAGCTCCACTTCCTCTCCGCCCCCGCGCCCGCCGTGCACCGCCCGTTTGGGAGCGAAGTTCAGCAGCCAGATGGTCAGCGCCGTCACCAGCGCCTTGGCCTTGCTGACGCTGTTGTCCTCCAGGTAGGAGGCGTTGTCCGCGATCGCCGCCCGCACCTGGGCACGCGTGCTGGTGCTGTTCAGGCTGCTCATGGCCTATCGCGCCTGCATGGTGAAGGTCGCCGTCGCCGTCGTCGGCGTTCCCGTCGTCGCCCACCCCACGCGCAGGTAGCGCATCAGGTTGTCTCGCGTGGTTCGTTGTTTGACGCCCGCGGCGGAGAGCGCCGCTTCCGTCGCCGCCGCGTACCAGGTCGTCCCGTCCGCGGAGTGTTGCCAGGAAAAAGTCACCGTCGGCGACGTTCCGCCGGCAAGTGCCGTGAGTTCCGCAACCAGCGCCACGTCTTTGGAGGGGTAGGTGTCGAAGCTCGCCGATTGCCCGCTGGCCGCGGTGACGGCCACCGCTGCCTCGATCGACGTGCGAACCGGTGGCAGATTGCTGCTGGGTCCGGGCGTTTCGGTGATCACTTGGGCCATGTCCTGCGCCTCCGTTGGTGCATCCCGCTCGCGGGACGGTTGAACGGCGGCGATCGTAGAACGCCTCCGTGACCAGCGCCTAGCTCCGGGGCGTCCGGGGCGGTCGGATTCTTCAGATTCTTCGGGTCGGGCGGATTCTTCGGATTGTTCGGAGCGGTCGGGCGGTCGGAGCCGCCATTACAGGCGTTCCACGGACCCACATCCTGCCTAGGCTACAGCAGTGATTGGCTGATTAGGCATAACGCCGAAACTTGTTGGATTTTTTCCTCCTATAGTCTTGACAGGCCGATAGCCGTGTGATAGAGTATATCTAGTCGCTGCGGCGTGCAGCGACGAAATGGCCCGCGTCCGGGGTCGTGGCTTGGCGGAGGCAGACGATGAACTTTGGAACCTCGCGGAACGGTCGCGCGGCTCGGCGTGAGGGTCGCGGGCCGGCGAGTTGGTTGGCCGCGCGAATTGGCGGCGGAATCACCGCGGCGTGGATTCGCGCGAACTGCCAGCCATCAGAATGGCATCACTCCCAGGCCGGACTGGGCGGCGACGGCGCACCGGTGGATTATTTTTCGCCGGAGGAAGTGCTCCCTCGGTGGTTCGCCGCGAATTTGGTCGCCCGCAGGACGCGCGTAGCTCGTCGGCGGCTTTTCTCGCTGCGGCAGTTGGCGCGACGCTACGAGCTGACGCCGGCGGAGTTGGTTTCCGCCGCCCGCGACGGCAAGGCTCCCTCGCTGCCGCCCAACGCCGCGGAACAGGCGGCGGACCCGCTCCTTGGCCGCCGAGTGCGAGTGCGTCGCTATTGGACCGAGCGCGCCAGGTCGCGCCACACCCGATATTCTCGCCATGAGGAAACGATCGAGGGCACGGTGGAGATGGCCACTACCGTCAGCCTCCGCGTCGGCGAAAAACTGTTTCGGCGCGCCAACATTCTGGCGATAGAGGTGCTCAGTGCGACAGCCTGAAGAATGGATTATCGGCGAGGGGCTGGAGTCGCCCGGGCGATGGTACGTTCTGCACCTTGGAAACCCCATGTTTTTGGTCGAGGTTTGCGATGAGGACGAGGCGCTGCCTGATGGGCTGGCGTGGTCGCTCCCGCACGGACAGGTGGCCTGCAACCTGGTCTGGCTTGCCGAGTTCATTGCCCCGGCCGAGACAATAGACGGCTGGATGTTTCGCGTCGGCGAGGTGCTTGCTGATTACGACGAGCGGGTCGCCCGGCGTACCGAGCGAGACCGGCGGCACCTGGAGGATGATGACCGATGAGCAACCCCATTGAGCGCGGGTACGTTTGGGTGCGGAGAGATGCATTGTGCAAACGCTGTAATTGCAAAATCGAGGCGGGCGAGCATAAGAGCGGCGGGCGGACGATAGACCGCCGGCGGGTGCTCGCCCTGCGAAAGCGCGGCCTGACGGCCCGCGAGATCGCCGAGCGTTGCGGATGCGCCGAAAGCAGCATCTGGCGGTTGCTGGCCGAGGCTGCGGACTAGCATCAGAAAAACGCCTACCGCGGCGGCGCCGATCCGATTGTCGTCTCCTGCTCCTTGCCGATCACCCCTATCCGCCACGGCTCGTCCGGCCCCGGGGTTTCGATCGACCACCGCCGTGAGGTCTTGGCCTCCAAGGGTAGATCAAACATCCCCGCCACCTGCTCGACGCGGAAACTCCGCTGCACGTCGCAGCTCACCTCGATCTCGGTCTTCATAGCGTCAACACCCGACACGCCAGTCCGCGCGCCTGGAGCAGCGCGTAGACCTCTTTTTGTTGCTTTTCGTCCCGGCATATGCCCATCACGGCGTATTGTTCCGTCAGCTTTTTCTTTCCTTCGCTCGACGCCTCGCCGGGCCGATCATTCGCTACGCTTTGATCCAAGAACGCCTGAATCTCCGCCGCATCGAAGCCCTCAACAAGACGTCAATCTCGGGGTCGCTCTGCAATTCCGCCAGCAGCTCCGCGAGTTTTTCCCCCTCCCATTCGCCGGCGATCTTATTGAGCGCCAGGTTCAGCGCCTTCTCCTTCGCCGGCGGAAGGTCCACGACCACGCACTCAAACGTCTGCGTGTTCCACTCCTGCCGCATCACCGCGAATCGCTGATGCCCTCCGACCAGATGCCCGGACCGCCGGTTCCATATCAGCGGGTCCACCAAGCCGAAGCTCTCGATCGACCGCTTGATCTTCTCATATTCCGGCTCGCCGGGCTGCAAAGCGCGTCGCGGGTTGTACGGCGCCGGCTTGATCTTCCGCCACGGAATCCGGCGCATCTTCAGCGGCGATTGCTCCAACCGCTGCGCTCGTGGAGTCCTCTTCCGCGTCGCCGTCGCCGGACCTTGGTCTTTGCCGATCAATCGCCGTCTCGCCATCACCTTGACAACGCCTCCGCCACCTGGCGCAGCAAGTGCTCCACGACCATGGCGTTGCTGATGACCCGCCGGTCGCCGATCCACACCGCCCCGATTCCGTAGGCCAAGTGGGCCAGCGCCTTCGCCTCCTTGTCCTTCAACTCAAGGTCCACGCGGCGAAACGATCGAAACGTTGCCTGATACCCTTCCGTCGGCGGAACCCCAATAGGCAGCGTGATGGTGACGCTGCCCAAAGCCGCCGTTTTCGTCGTCTCGCCGCTGCGTCCATTCGCCCCTGTCTTCGCCATATCTCATCACCTTCCTTGGTCGTTGATCTCCGTCCGAGTCTCTAACTTTGCGTCGCCACAAATGGCCTGCCATCCGGCGTGGTCACCGGATCGCTCGCGCGCTTCCCGCTCTGTCCCGTCCGCCGCGTCGCGGCCATCACCCGGCACCCGCCGGCGTTCACCGCCGCCAGGGCGCCATAGAGGCAGTCAAACCAGTGGTTGGCCTTCCGGTCTCGCACCCACTTGGTCACCATCCCCGTGCCCGGCCCGCTGCCGGGCACGAACTCCGTCACCTGGTGCTCCGCCGTAAGATGCCGCACGAGATCGAGGTGCTCGTTGGGCATCGCCTCAAACAGGGTGATCGCCCCGGGCTCCTGCGGTGGAATCCTCAAACGGCGATGCACCGCCGTCTTCCAGTGGTCGGCGTCAACCTCAACCAACGTCGTCCGCTGCGCCGGGAGCCGCCGCACTTGGTAGCGCTCGCCGATCAGTACGATCTCCGCCCCCGTCTTGCTCACCGCACGAAACGTGCGATCACGCTGTTGTCCGGCCCCAAAACCCTTCACCGGGTAATATCTCGGCCGAGGCAGCCCGCGATTTTCCTCCCGGCAAAACTCATACACCGCCTCGGTGTGCTCCGCATAGCCGCTGTCCACCCAGATCAGATTCGGCGCCCGCATCCCCTCGCCATCACACGCCCATCCACCGTCACACAAGCCTCGAAACTCCCGCAGCGCCGTCAGCAGCCCCCGCTCGACGCCCAGCCTCTGTGACGGCACCTCGAAGTTTCCGTAGTCGATCACCCGGGCGCTGCCGTCCGCCATCCCGGCCAGCGCCAGCCAATGGCAGAGATACTTCCCGGTGTCCACGAAGACCGTCAGACACTTCGCCGCCGCCGGCACCACCCCGCGCCGCAACCCGTTTAGCCGCCGCTGCACGGTCCCCGCATCAACCGCTTCGTCCTCGATTCCGGTGGGCGCATAGGGCAGGGCCCAAACGAACTGCAACAGCTCACGCTTGGCGTTTTCCTCGTCCACCTCACGCCTCGCCCGCCATTCATCCAACGCCACGCTTCCGGGCGAGACGAAACGGTTGTTGATCGCCGACCAACGGAATCCCAGCGATCGCGTCGCCGGCGGATCCCCCAGCACGCGCCCCGCCTGGTCGATCTCCTGGCCCCGGTGTACCAGAACGCCGTTGATGTTCGCCTTCCAGCGCTCTGTTTCGTCCCACGGCCCAAGGCAATGCGTGCAACAGAAATACGCCAGCTCAAACGCCGCTTGTTCCTCCCCGGCCCCTTCCCAGCCGCCGACCTGCCGGCGATCGTCTTCTCCCGCCGTCGGCACGTTCCACTTGCCGCAGCGCGGACAAGGCAGGGCGATGCGACTCTGCGTCCCGTGCTTCCACTCCTGCCAGATGCGACCGTCCTCGGTGCTGGCGGTGCACTCGCCGTACACCACCGCCCGGTCCTGATAGGCCCGCGTGCGGGCGACGATCTGCTTGATCTTGTCCGCCTCCCGACTGGCCCGGTCCCGGCGATCCAGTCCGTCCACCTCGGTGATGACCACCACCCGCGAGGTGAAATGCGCCCGGGCCTTGTCCGACCCGCCGCCTCCCATGAACTTCAGACAGGCCCCGTTGCCAAAGCGAATAAAATCGGTCTTGCCGCCGCGGCTTCCCCCTCCCCGCCGTGGCAGCTCCTCGCGGTAGCGCGTGCGCTCGATCACCGGCAACAGATCGCGTTCCCATTTTTCATTCGCCATCCCCTCGTCGGGCAACCCGGCGATCACCGTCTCCCGCCACTCGAACAGGTGATAGAGAATGGGAACCACGAACCCGATCATCGACTTTCCGCTCTGTGTCGGCCCCACGGCCCAGAAACGACTGTATGCTCCGCTGTCGATCGCCGCGAACCACAGCGCCGTGTAGGGCTGCCATTCGCAGCGAAAACGCCGCCCCTCATGCGGCCCGGAAGGCAAAACGATCTCCTCCTCGGCAAACCGCCGGATGCCGCGGATCCGCGGCACCACGGAGTTCCGCGCCGCCCAGGTCAGCTCTTCGAGCACCGCGTTGGCCGCCATCGTTTGTGTGCCGACAACCACGGATGAATCACTCCCTGACGTTTCCCATCATCGGCGTGCATCTTATCGCCCTGCACCATCGAAACGCCGCTGCCTTCGCTTCAAGCGGGCCCAAGTACGCCATTCCACTGTCACAGATAACCCCTAGAATGTTTACCCGCCACTCGTATTGATCTCTGCGTGTATCCTGGAACACCTCCACAACGGCATCCATACTGCCGGCAGCGATTCTCGGCATGGTCCACGCCTCCTCGTTGGTACAAGCCCCGCCCGTCGCCGGATCAGGTGCGGGCGGGGCCGAGCCCGGACGCCCGGGCCGTTTTCAGGAAAAACACCACACCGTGCCGGAATCGAACCAGCTGTCGCTGCACTGCCGCTCAACATTATCAACCCATTCAAGTCTGGTCATACAATGCCCTACGCGCTCTCTTGGTCTTTTGCATCTGCGACAAACGATGCCAGAAGCCGCTTCGGGTCAATATTTCCACCGACTCGCGCGTCCAGCTTCTTGATCGTCGTTTCGGACGCCATCGTTACGATCGCGCCAATCTGTGCCATTCTGCAAATCAATTGCTTCTTGAGTTCGGCACTGCCTTCGACCGCCGCCGACGCCAGAACGCAACGAACTCGCTTGGCACGCTTGACGATGGTCTTGGCCGTGCATGATGCGATTGCGAGCCGGTCTTGCGCGCCGCAACACTGGACGTATCCGCCATGCGGAACGCGACGCCATACCACGCCGTGCTCCCGTTCACATATGCGAATCGCCGACGCCAAATAGCCGTAGCCCCTCTGTCCCGGCGCTACTCCGTGTTCGATCATTCCTTGTAGTTGCTCATCGAGAAACCGGTCATGTGCTTTTCCGGTCTTGAGTGCGTCCACAAGTATTGTTGTGTTTCGATGCCTGTTCTGCCAGGGTAGTTCTTTTGTTTGCGTCATTGGTTTTCTCCCACAAGAGATTCTTGTCTTGTCGTGCCTAGTCGCGTCGCGTCCAGTCGTGTCCGGTCAAGTCGCGTCCAGTCGAGTCCAGTCCGGTCGCGTCACGTCTAGTCTGGTCCGGTCGGGTCTTGTCTTGTGGTGTCGAGTCATATCAAGTCACGCCACGTCGAACTTGCTCACGTTGAATCGTCCAAAGTATCCGCCGTTCTGCGGACGGAACACGCCCAGGCCAATGAACTTCCCCATGTGCTCCAGGTATTCCTGAACTTTCGCGGATCGTTCAATCAGTAGCGGGTCAAGCAGGTAGATCGTGCCTGAGGTTTTCCACTCACTAAAAATAGGAAACGTCTTCCAGACCCGCTTCCCTCCACCGGTGCGCCCGTCGGCTGGAACGAACAGCTTTAACGGCTCCGCGTCGTCGATCGTTACGGTCTTGCCTTTGACGATCAGCGGCAGCGGGTCGACGACCATGATGCCCGCACGGAAGAACTTGGTGTAGGTCATCTTGCCACGACCGGAGACACTCTCGCCAAGGTATTGCGACACGTCTCGCATCCCGTTTTTCACTGCGGCGGGCGGGATGAATACCCTGCCTTTGTCATCGACGTGCATCCGTTCCCGCCACGCTCGCTGCTCGAGCGCATCGTGGCTTTCACCGATGCCACGTTCAGATTGAATACACCTGCCAAATTGGATCGGTGCCGTCCCTTCGATCGTAAATTTTGCTGATTTCATTGTTTCCTCACCGGGTTCCAGGTCGCGTCGGTCCATTCGATTTTCGATCGCTCGCTCACCCTCGCTCCTGGCGCTGCCTTTCATTCTGCTGTTCCACAAACCCAAGGTAGTCCGTGACCTCCTTAAGGTGCTTCGTGTTCCCCTTAGCACGCGCAGTCACGGCCATTGGGCCACCACCCTCCCGCCGTACTGGACCTTCACTGTCCCGAGGTTCTTGGTCGTCAGCCCGCCAACCGATCCGCTCGAAAAGTTGCGAACGTGATACAGGTCTTTCGGCCCTGCGTCGCTGTTTGCCCAGCACGGCAGCGAAGCTCCTTCACAGTCGGCGAAGGTGATCGACACCGGCGGACTGGTTTCATTTTGGCGTTCAAGATTTGCCGCGAAGGCGTGCCCCTTGTTGGCAAACGACTTGCATCGCACGACAAAAATGTCCTGAAGCACGTCGGCGAATCCGCCGGCCTCAATGTCCACGCCCGATTGAGGACTCGCCCCCACCGAGCCGGAAAACT
>JBBTCJ010000154.1:0-3758 GCA_038043285.1 Planctomycetota bacterium
AACTTCATCTCCGGGTAGACCCAGAGATGGTCCAACGTGAGCAACTTCGAGTCCCCGTCATTGAGGTGGTCGAAACAGTCGTAGGCGATTCCGCCGAAGACCGGCCGGCTATCCAGCGGCGTCCCCGCGGTCATGCAGTACTGATTCAGCAGCCGGAAGCAGGAATCCGCCGGCCCATGCTGACAGTGCACAAAGATCATGCGCTCGCCGGTTCCAATGTCGATCGGACGCGGCTCGGTCTGATCCGCCAACAGCGGCGACCGCTTCTGTATCGGTGCGATGCACAGGATCCGCCACGCCCGCCCCCCCAGCGCGTCGTGGTCGATGACCATGTGGCACAGCCAGGTGCAACAGAGCTGGTCGCTGCCCCATCCGAAGCTTGGATCGGGATACACCGGATCGACGTGCCCGATGAATTGCTTAAGGTAATACTTGACCTTCGGCTGACCGTTGCTGCCTGCGTAAAACGGTTTGCCGTTTCCAAACACGTCAAACGTCATCTTCGGCGAGGGGATGAAGATCGTGCCCGGCACCACCAGCTGCGAAGCGCCCCCAAAGCTTAACGCCCCACACGGCGGAGTGTCCTCCGGACTGGGCTGCTCGATGGTGCACTTTTTGTTTTTCGTTTCTAGTGCGGGAAAGCAGTACAGACAGTTGACCCCCGCCGGCGGGAACCAGTTGCACGTCACGTCCACGCCGTCCGTCGGTTGCCGATCAGGCGGATGCTCTGCGCCGACGCCCGGACAACAGTACACGGTTCGACAATCCGGCATCGTCGCGTCCTCAGCGCCAGGCACATTCCGTCGACGTCGAAAACATCATCACCGTTCCGCGGATCATCGCTCGCAGAACGATCCGCATCCTCCCGCTCACATTGGCCGTCCTGCCGACACACCACGTGTTTTCGCTGCGGATCGCGGCGAGCAGCGTTCCCCGCCCCTTGTTCACGTACAGCTTCGCACAGACGTACTTGCAATCGCCTCGCCCGCTGCCCCGAGTGGGCAATTCCTGATTGACCGCCATCGTCTTGTAACGGCTGATCAGCGCCAGGTGCGCCACCCCGCGAGCATTGACCACCTTCCGCCAGGCGAAGTGCGTCATCAGACAGAGGTTGCCCGCGCTTCGCACCAAGTCGGTGACCACCCGGCCCGCATCCTCGATCGGTTCCGGCGTGTAAACGTCAACCTGTTCGGGCGTCAGCGGCATCAGAAGCTGCACCCGTCAATCGGATCGATCGCCGTCAGCGGCGATGGTTCACCCTTGAACAACTGATAGATGATCCAGTACCCCGACTTCCTGACCGCCATGATCGGCAGGGCGGTGTTGTCGACGGCGCCGTAGCCGAACACGAACTGCGAGTACAAGCTGACGTCCGCCGTCTCCATCGGATACCCGTCCTCGACGGCGCCGAACACCTCGACCTCTCCAGCGACGGGCGGACGACCCATGTAGCGGATCCGCCGCCAGAGAATCTTCTGATTCTCCGTGTCCAGCGACACGATGACGCCGACGACGAATCCGCCTTCGATCGCGGAGTCGTGCGTCCGTCGCCCCGGCTCCACGCTTGTCGAGAAGCCCTGCGTCAGCCGCTGTGATCGATCCTGTAGCTCTCTTGCGTCGTCCATCAGCACATCCTGGGAATGACCTGTTCGATCGCCGTCAGCGACACCGTCACCGCCCGCGCGGCCTTGGCCGCCGTCGTCCGCGTGTTCTTCTCGGCGACCCCGCTTCCATTGCGCGCCCGCACGCCGAACACCCTCGCCGTGCCGTCGGCGTAGGCCGCAGTGATGAACTCATGCCGTCGCCCCGGTCCCAGATAGACGACCGCGGTCAAACCGGTGATCGAATCGGTGAGCGGCGTGTTGTAGTCCACGCTCGCGGCGTCGGCCCCGCCGAACACCTGAAAAGCACTCGGCGCCGCCCCCTGCCCGAATGGGTCATATTCCCACGTCACCCGGAACTTCCCGGCTGTGATCGGTTTCGCCGCGACGTGCAGCGGAAACAGCGGCAGCGGCGGATCGATCCGCGTCGTCGTCGCGTCGAAGTCCACGCGAACCGGCTCCGAAGCCTGTGATCGGTAGCCGTTGCCCAGCACTTCCTCAACGGCGTACTGGTAGGACTGATTCGCCGCGTGGCCGAAGCCGTCGTGTTGTTCCACGATCGTCTCCGAAGGCCGCGCGAAGCCGCAGTAAGACCACGGCCCCACGTCTGGGTAGAGCGGCCTCCGCTTCAGCAGCGTGCCGCCCCCCGCGAACGGGAACAGCAGCCCCCCGGTCAGCAGGAACGCCAGCTGCATGTGCTCCGGCGTAGAGTATCCCAGCAGATACGGATCCATCGTCTGGCGGAACTGTTCCGTGGCTTCGCTCATACCGGCAGCAGCCCCTGGGTGTTGGCGTCGATCTCGGTGATCCGCAGCGTGCCCCGCACCGTCGTCTGGTCAGCCTTATAGTGTCTGATCTCGCCCGTGCTGCGGTTGACGGTGCGCTTTTCCGTGGCCAGGTCATTGAGCACCTGGTCGGACACCTGCGCCGCCGTGGGCGCCGACGCCCCCGGGATGGTGCCCAGCGGAAGGATCACGAACTGCGACGTGTTGTTCGGCGCCGTCGCCCACGCCGCCGCCATCGTGGCCACCTTGGTCGTACCGTCGTAGCTGTCGATGATCTGCGCCTGCCCCGCGCCGGTCCCCGCGGTGATTGCCAGAATGGCGTGCTTGTAGAAATTCGTCACCGCCGACGCCCCGGCGTCCAGGGTGATGGTGTTGCTGCCGCCGGCCTGGGCTGTCCCTGTCCGCAATCGCGTTTCGCTGCCTCCTCCGGCGTTGTCGGCGATCTCCTTGACCACCGACTGCGCCACCGCCGTCGCGTACGTCTGCCCCGTGGCCGTGGTGAAGAACTTCGCCAGCGCCGCCGCGACGATGTCCCCGACGGTGACGTTCTGCGTGGCCACGTTGAACGTCGATCGAGTCGACACCGTCGCGTCGAGGTTGTCGATCTTCGTCGCCCGCGTCGCGGTGTAGTTGTCGTCGAGCGTCTTCATCCGCTCGTTGACCGAGTCCGCCGTCGGCGTCGCCGGAACCGCCGTGTCCAGCGCCGCGTCCACCTCGGCGTTGACGTCCGCCTTCGCCTGGGTCGCCAGTTGATTCGCCTGCGCCTGGACGAGCTGCGTCACCAGCGCCAGTGGCGCGACTCCGATCCACTCCGCGAGGTCCACTTGCAGCTTGTCGGTTCCGCCAATCAGCGAATCGAAGACGTTCGCTCCCACGACCTCGAACTCCCGCCACACAGGCAGGTGCGTCGTCGCGTCGTCGCTCTTGACCACCATCGGCCCCAGCGTATTGGTGTCCGTGGCGTTGAGTTCCACGGCGTACCATCCGTTGCTGTCGTGAGTGATCGCCGTCGCGCTGTTCCGCGCCGCGAAGGCGCCGTGGTTCTTGCTGACCTCGACCACGGGCGTCAGCGCCGTCTTCTCCGTCACCCCGTCGGTCTTATCCAGGTACGGACCCAGCCGGACGGTCACGGTGGTGGATTGTTTCAGCAGCGCGGCCATCAGGCGATCCTCCGTTGTCGCAACGAGTGCATGACCACCGGCATCGCCGGACCTGTCGGAAACTCCAGATGTCCGAAGGTGATCCGCTTCGCGGTGTACGCCGTCACCGGCGCGTGGTTCTCCAGGTTGGCCGTCCCCGCGATGGTCAACGCGAGGCTCTTCCCCGTGACCTCCGGCTCCGGTGAGTCGATCCCCCACACCGGCCAATAACC
>JBBTCJ010000155.1:0-1023 GCA_038043285.1 Planctomycetota bacterium
TCAGCAACCCAAACGGGCAACCGGAAACGGGTAACCGCCCGGGCTTCGCCCGGGCCTCACGCCAGCGCCACCAGGTCCAGCAGGCTCTCGTCGAAGTAGACCGATTCCCCTTCGGGCATCATGACGGCGCGTTGGGGTTCGAGGTCGGCGACGAATCCGGTGTCGTGGCTGACGAGGATGATCGTGCCCGGGTAGGCGTGCAGCGCCTCGAGCAACGACTGCTTCGCTTGCGGATCGAGGTTGTTCGTCGGCTCGTCGAGCAGCAACACGTTGTGCTTGCCGACGACGAGCATGGCGAGTGCCAGCTTGGTCTTTTCTCCACCGGAGAGCGTGCCAGCATCCTGTTCGATCTTGTCGCCGAGCAAGAAGTGGCCGAGCACCGACCGCAGCGTCGCATCGATGAGACCGCCGGCAACGCTGCGGATGTGATCCATCACGGTGATCCCCGGTCTGATCTGCTCGTGCTCCTGGGCGTAGTAGCCGAGCGACGCTTTGTAGCCGAGCTTCACCTCGCCGATGTCAGCGGTCTCCTCCCCCGCCAGGATGCGCAGCAGTGTCGTCTTGCCTGCACCGTTGAGGCCCATGATGATGAGTCGCTCCCCGCGTTCCACGAAGACATCGACGTCGACGAAGACCACGTTGTCATCGAACGCCTTGGCGAGTCCGAGCCCTTCGAGGGGGATCCGTCCCGAAGGTTCTGGTTGCGGGAACTGCAGGTTCACCCGACGGCTGCGCGCCGCAACCTCCACCAGACGCTCCTTCATCTTGTCGGCGCGAGTCTGCATGCCGTGAGCGCGCTTCGACATCTTCTCGGTCGTGCCCATGAACCGACGGGCGGTGGCCTCCAATTGAGCGATCTGGCGCTCCCTCACCGTGTTCTCGCGGACTCGCTGAAAACGACGGCGCTCCTTCTCCTCGAGATAGAAGGAATACGTCCCGCGATAGGGCTCGAGCATGCCGTTTTCCAGTGCGAGCACCGACGTGATCGAGGCGTCGAGAAGCGGCAGATCGTGGCTCACCACC
>JBBTCJ010000156.1:0-17661 GCA_038043285.1 Planctomycetota bacterium
TCGTCTCATTGGGGCAGGAGAATGTTTCCTCACCGCTGCGCCGGCGCAGGTAGGGATGGACCATTTCACCGACGATCGGTCCCGGGCGCACGATCGCCACCTCGATCACCAGATCGTAGAAACACCGAGGTTGGAGTCGTGGGAGCATGGTCATTTGAGCGCGGGATTCAATCTGAAACACGCCCAGTGTGTCTGCGTTGCACATCATGTCGTAGACGGCGGGGTCTTCGGGTGGGATGGTTGCCAAAGTCAACGATCGACCGTAATGCCGCTCGACAAGCTCCAGGCCCTTGCGGAGACAGGTGAGCATCCCCAGCCCCAGAACGTCCACCTTGAGCATCCCCATCGCTTCGATGTCGTCCTTGTCCCATTCGATGACCGTGCGGTCCTCCATCGCCGCGTTTTCAATGGGCACCAACTCGCAGAGCGGTGCACGGGTCATCACAAAACCGCCGACGTGCTGGGATAGATGTCTGGGAAACCCGATGATCTCGCGCACCAGACGAACGAAGTGTCGCACGGTCGCGTCGTGGGCGTCGAACCCCAGCGCCGTCAGTTGCGCGGGTACGTCGCCGCCTTCCGAATCCGCAAAGGGATTCTTCTCCCACGAATCAACCCGCTTGGCGATGCGATCCACGGCGTCGAGTGAGAAGCCCAGGGCCTTGCCCACGTCGCGGACGGCGCTGCGGCGACGATAGGTAATGACTTCCGCCGTCAACCCCGCCCGCTCGCGTCCATACTTGCCGTAGATGTATTGAATGACCTCCTCGCGGCGTTCGTGCTCAAAGTCAATGTCGATGTCCGGCGGCTCGTCGCGCTCCCGGCTGACGAAGCGCTCGAACAGTACGTCGATTCGGTCGGGATCGACGGAAGTCACGCCCAGGCAGAAACACACGGCGGAGTTGGCCGCCGCGCCGCGTCCTTGGCAAAGAATCCCCCGCCCGCGGGCGAACGTGACCAGATCATGCACGGTGAGAAAGTAGGGCGCGTATTGTAACTCCTCGATCAACCCAAACTCATGCGCAATCTGACGGCGGACTTTGTCGGGTATGCCTTGGGGGTAGCGCTCCTTCGCGCCGTCCCAGGTGAGCCGCTCAAGGTGCTCCATCGCACTCAACCCCGGCGGGCACGTTTCGTCGGGATATTCGTAGCGCAGTTGATCGAGGTTAAAGCCCCGCGCCCGCTCCGCGATTTCAATCGTGCGGGCCAGGGCGTCCGGCCGATCGGCGAACAAACGGGCCATTTCATCCGGCGGCTTGAGGTATCGCTCTCCGTTGGGAAAGAGCCTGAATCCCGCTTCGGACACCGTGCATCCGTGGCGGACGCAGGTGAGTACGTCCTGCAAAACGCGACGATCGGGGTGGTGATAATGCACATCGTTCACCGCAACCGTGGGCAACTTTGATGGATGGGTGATGGTGTCCAGTCGGCGCAGATATTCTTGATCGTCGGGACCGAACAAACGGGCCATCGCCAGTGACAGGCGGTCGTCGTCGAACGCATCACACAGCAGGCGTAGTTCGCTGGAAACATCCGCTGGGATTTCGCGGGACAAGAGAATAACGCCCAACATACCCTGTTGATGTTCTTGCAGGTCGGTGAGTGTGAGATGACATTCTCCCTTGGGAGCGCGGCGCTTGCCGAGCGTAAGCAACCGGCACAGGCGTCCGTAGGCCGCGCGGTCCGTTGGATAGACGAGCACCGACAGCCAATCCGGCTCGGTGAAAACCAGCCGGCAACCGACCAACAAAGGAATGCCCGCATCCTTGGCGGCCACATGGGCGCAGACGATGCCCGCAAGCGAGTTGCGGTCGGTGACGCTCACCGCGCGATAGCCCAACTGCGCGGCGCGCTGCACCAGTTCGTCGGGATAACTCGCCCCGCGCAAAAAGCTGAAGTTACTGGTCACGGTCAGCTCAGCGTAGGGCGTGGACGTGCCGAACCCGGACGCGCTTCGTTCCCGGCGTCGGACGCGGCGTTGCGACGGCGATCGTCGGATCGGATGAGGATGAGCTTTTTGATCGGGTACGTCGGGCATGACCGTGGTTCCATCGAACTAGGTCCATTCGCCGTGAACGAACCACCGTCCCGAAGCGCCGTCGCGGAACACCCAGAGCCAACGGCCATGCTCATCTTGTACCGTGTAGTAATCGCGGGTCGCGCTCCCACCAGGCATGGCGGCGGATTCGTTCTCCCGGCGGCGAGAATCGGCCCACCACGGAAGCACCAGACGTTCCGGCCCTAGACAGCTACGGACCGCGCCGGCTCGTCCCCCCCATTCCAGTCGAAGCAACGGCCCGTCCGGCGTCAGCGTCACCACCCGCACGGGATCAGGCGGCGCAAAGAGCCGTGACGGTCGAGCCGCCGCGTACACACTTGCCTTTTCGGTGCTGCGTGAGTTACGCGAAGCGCGATCCTCATCCCACGGTTGGAAGACAAACGCCCGCTCCGGTACGTAAGATTCAGAGGGCGCTGCCACCGTGACGCCTTCTCGTCCGATGCGTTCCGTCAATTGATCGAGCATTTGCCCCCAGGATACCGATTGTTCAGGCCGGATGGACGACGACGGGTCCGGCCAGAACTCCATTTGACCGTTTCCCGTCCGCTGTGTGTGAACCGCCCGCAGACGGATTTCCTCAACGCCGTAGCCGAGGCTCAGCCGTTCCAGGCGTGGCTGCAGAAGCGACCACAGGTGAGCCTCGTCGCGGCTCGGATGGCTGAGTCGCAGCGCCAACATAACCGGATCGGCGTGGATTCGTTCCGCGGTCAGGCTCAACTCGCAGGCGCCGCTGCTTTCTTTTTCGAGTCGGCGAAGGAGAAGCCGCAACAGTTCTCGAACCGAAATCAGAATTGCTTCCAGCGAAGTCACGGGGCCGTCGAAAACCCTCTCGACCTCGATGGGTTCCAGGGGTTGAACGGGTTCGATCGCGTCGAGAGCATCCCCCGTCGCACGATCCAGACAGCGCCCGATGTTGCCGCTGAAGCGTGCCGCAAGCTCGGCCCGCGGCAGATCGAACAGTTGACCGATGCGTTCGATGCCGATCTCGCGCAGCGCTTCACCCATAGAGGTGTCCATCCGCAGTGCCGCGATCGGAAGCGAGGCAAGAGCGTCGTGAATCCCACCGGCTTCGACGATCGTGATTTGTTGCTCGGCGGAACGCGAAACGACTTGGGCACTGACGAAGGTGGGCGCGACGGCGATTCGCGCCTTGAAACCTAGCCCCTCCAACGAGCCGGCCACACGATCGGCCAGCATTGCTTCACCGCCGTACAGGTGCGCGCAACCGGAAATGTCCATGAGCAGGCCGTCAGGTTCGTCCACCGCCACCACCGGTGTAAAGCGGACCGCCCAGCGGGCCAGACTCTTCAGTGCCTTGGCGTCCTCCTCCGGTTGATACCGCTCAATGAAGAGAGTGCGTCCGATCAACAGCGACCGGGCGTGGGTGACGGTCATGCCGGTCCGCACACCGGCGCTTTGCGCGTACTCGCACGCGCAGGCCACGACCTCGTTGCCCTGATGGGAGGCCGCCAACAGCAGCGCGCATTTATGCGATCTGTCGGTCGAGCATCGCCCGCCGCTGGGTCGGCTCCGAAGCGACCGACGCATCGCCAGCCGAATCGGCCACTGAGGCAGATACACGGAGAGTGCACGCGGCACGGTTCCACTCCAGATTCCACACGCCCTGTGCCTGTTCCCAACGCATTCCCTTGCAACGCAAAAGTTCAACCCTCCATTGCGGATTCGACGAATCCGATCTGTCCCGATGGATCACCGACTCCTGCCGCACAAGCCAGCGGGTCTGCGCCGCGGAAAGCTCCCCGTGTTCCCACGGCGGGCGCGCCAGCAACGCCAACGTTTCGTGATTTTTTGCGACCAGTTGGACTCGGCGCGTGGCGGCCATGTCGAACTCGCTGCCGTCGCCGATGACTACGCCGACGGCGGGCGAGCGCAGAGCCAAGTCCATCGCCCACAAACGGTCGGTCGGCGTGAGCGGCGAAACGAACAACGACCGCTCCAGGAGCGTGCGGTCTCCGACGGAACCGCGAAGCAGGACCGCCGGGTGCGGAAAGCACCGCCGACCGATCCACACGTTCCACAGCCCCGCGCGATCGGCGTCCAGAGCGCTCCAGGCAAGATGAACGAGGACGCACAACGGCGGTCGCCACGGGTTCCGCGCATGCTGCCGAACTTCGCTCGTTGTCGCAGCCGATTCATTTCCCAGCCATTCGTGCAACCCGCCCCGTGTCAGCCCGCCGCCGATCGCCGCATCGACGCTCGCCCAGCCGGTTTCGAGCACACCGATCGGCTTCGCCGGGGCCGCATCACCGCGACATTGCGCATGTCGCCGTTCGATCGAGCGGATTCTTTCCAGCAGCGGGTGCATTTCGTCCCATCCTGAACGGTCGTACGTTAGGTATATGTTAGGATTCGTGGACGCGAAGTGCAAGGGGCGTGCAGGAAATCCGGTCCGGGATCGCCATGCTCAGATGAAGCAAACGTCGTTAACGCTTGGCGAGACAAGGGGTTACGCGATTTCCCGATTCCACCATACCGCCCGCAGCCCGCACCCTCGCCACGATGCCCGCCCGGATCGGGGGATGCACCCCCCAACGGACGGGGGCCAGGATCGTGTCCTCGCGGGCGTGCGGAACCGAATGTACGATGGCCCCGGTCCGCGCCTTCACCTGGCTCTGCGTGCCCGGCTGGTTCGGCAGGCCGCGTCGTCCTCGAATGCGGCGTGTCCCTTGTACGAGTAGGTCTTGAGATGGGACTGATCGACTCGCACGCGCACTTGACGTACCCGGGGCCGGATCCTGAGGTGATGCCGCCGGGAAGATCGTCACCCCGGTCAGAGAAGAACTTGCTCGACGTCCCCCTTGCGGCCGGAGTCGGAATTGGAGTAGAATGGCGCGCGGAGGAGCAGAATCATCACCGTCGAACAACTACGCAACGTACACCAGGCGAAGCCCTTCCACCCCTACACCCTGAAGGTCGCCGACGGGAGTAGGATCGTCGTACGACACCCGGAGTTCCTCTCTGTGTCTCCGGTGGGGCGGACGGTGATCGTCTGGCAACCGGACGGATCCTTTGAAGTGGTCGACTTATTGCTGGTGGCATCCATCCTGGTCCGCGACGGGAAGACGCGGGCGCGACGACCATGACTTCGAAGAGGGCGGGTTCCGCGCGCTGTTGCGGACCGATCCACCTTGACGCAACGGAAAGTAGCAAGGTCATGTTGAGTTTCCGATCGACGACGGTTGTTCTCATGTGGGGCGGTGCTCTGTTAGGCCCGCACTTGACGCCCGCGTCGGCGCAAAAGGTCTATTGGACCCAAGGAAGCGGAGTGGACGGCAGGATACGTCGTTCCGAGCCCGACGGCACGAACATCGAAGACCTTGTTTCGTGCGTCCTCAACGGTCCCAGCGGCGTCGCGCCGGATGCAGGATCCGGTCTCCTTTATTGGATAAACTCCAACGCCGTGCAGCGCGCTGCCCTGAACATCCCGGCGGGAGAAACGGCGTGTACACGCAGCGATATCGAGACCCTGGCGACAGGCGCGCCGGGTAAGCACCTCCATGATGTCATTCTCGATACGTGCAGGGGACTTATGTTCTACTCGGAGGGTGTGGCAGACCCGACAGCGAATCTCTACTGCGCCAACCTAGATGGATCAAACGCCCGCTCGATCGTCACGCTCGATTCGGACTATGGCGCTGGCTTTCTCGCACTCGATTCGTGCGCCGGCAAAGTCTACTGGATTGCCGGTGGTCCGACGTTCTCGTTCAAGATTCAGCGGGCCAACCTCGATGGCAGCGACGTTGAGGATCTGGTGGTTGGCGCCGGCAATGCGGTTCGAGATCTGCAACTCGACCTTCTCTCCGGCAAGATGTATTGGACCGACGGCACCGCGGGCGCCCGCAAGATACGTCGTGGCAACCTTGAGATTCCAATCGGGGAGACGCCATCGGCGCGGACCGACATCGAGGATTTAGTATGTCCGCCCGTCGTCGGGTCGAATACCGAGGTGCCCTACGCGCTTCTGCTGGACGCGGACAATGCCCGAATGTTCTGGTCCGACGCGGGGACGGGCAGGATTTACATCGCGCAAATGGACATCCCCGCCGGGCAAGCGTGCAGCAACCGCTCGGACATCGTACAACCCGCACCGTGGACTGGGTTTGTCGGGGCCGCCTTGGCCTTCGAGACGACCGCCTGCGCCGACTGCAACGCCAACGGCATCCCCGACGAATGCTATCTTGTCGACCCGATGTGGACGCTAAGAGCCAGCACGGGCCCAAGCCCCCGGCAGTTGCATTACATGGCCTACGACAGTATTCGGAATCGAACGGTGCTTTTTGGCGGAAACGATGGCCCGCAAAATCTCGCAGACACCTGGGAATGGGATGGCAGCGGGTGGACTCAACGAGGTACTACGGGCCCAAGCCCACGATCTCTCGGCAGCATGGCTTACGACAGCGGTCGGGGCGTGACTGTCCTTTTCGGCGGATACACTGGTTTGCCTAATGTTTTTGGAGACACGTGGGAATGGGACGGGAACACGTGGAGATCGAGGCAGTTGGCCGATCCAACGGGGATCACAGCCCCCACTCCGCGACGTGGTAACGCTATGGCCTATGACAGCGCCCGGGGCGCGACGGTGTTGTTCGGTGGCTCGGATATTCAAGGCGGCGTTGAAACACTGCGTGACGACACCTGGGAGTGGGATGGTGCCATGTGGAACCGCCGTTTTCCGCCCACCAGTCCAAGCGCTCGCGGCGGACATGCAATGGCTTACGACAGCGCACGAGACCGGATTGTCCTATTCGGCGGATACGGCGGTATCCCCGGCGTCCGCCTTGAGGACACGTGGGAATGGGATGGCGCAGCCCGCACATGGAGTCAGCGCGGCGTCACAGGACCCAGCCAACGAAACGAGCACATAATGGCCTATGATAGCGGTCGGAGCGTTACGGTTCTCGTTGGCGGACATGGTGAAACCATTACCTATGGCGACACATGGGAATGGAACGGCAATTCATGGGCCTTTCGCTCAAACGCCGGTCTTAGTCCACATTCGGGGGCCGGTATGGCCTACGTCAGTGCCCGCAACACCACAGTGCTTTTCGGGGGGTTTGATGGATCGTATTTCGGTGAGACCTGGGAGTACGGGCTTACTTCTCAAGACTGCAACGCCAACGGCATCCCCGACGAATGTGACATCGTCAACTGCGCCGGTAATCCCGCTTGCGCGGATTGCAATGGAAATAGCGTACCCGATGGGTGCGAATCAGTATCGCCGCTGCTTTGTTGCGAACCGGCGTGTCAGTGCGCCAATACGGTAGCGGGGACCGGAACCTTTCAGGCAGCGGTGGGCGGGTGTCTGGTAACGCCCGACAGCGCGTTGGAGATTTGCATCGAGCCGGATGATCTATCCGCGGATGCGAGCTTGTCCGTCGCGGAAGTCCCGATCACCGAGCGGGACGTGGAACTGCTGCTCACCCCGGCCCCGGGGCGAGGGGTGGCTGTTGCCCTGTACGATCTGGACCCGGACGGGCTCACCTTCCAGAACCCCATCGATCTCACCATCACCAAGGACGTTTCGCGTCTGAACCGCAATCAGCGGCAGCGGTTGGACCTTTATTTCCGCGACGACGCCGGCGGGCCGTTCCAACCGCTGGGGGCTGCCTGCTGCGTGGACGAGGTGCCCGCCGGCTCGGGAACATTCATCGGCAAGTGCACGACGCCCTTGACGCACTTCTCGACCTACGGCTTCATCGGCCCGTCGGACACCGACGGCGACGGGGTTTTCGACGACTTCGCGGGGATCATGGACAACTGCCCGACGGTTCCCAATCCCAAGCAGGAGGACCCCGACGGCGACGGCATCGGCCACGCCTGCGACAATCAGGACATCCCCACCGTGTCGACATGGGGTCTGGCGATCGCCGGGTTGCTGATCCTCGTCGCGGGCACGCTGACGATTCGCCGTGTGCTGCGTCGCTGCGCGAGATGCAATTGACGCCACGAAGCGTAGCCCTGGAAGGGCGAACGATCATAGCCCAGGGCGTGAGCCCTGGGACGACGGGCGACCAATAACCCAAGCCCTGGAGGAGCGCAGGCTTGTAGCCACGCGTGAAGCGGAGCGGAACCCGTGGATCGCATGGCCCAAGAACTCGATCCCGCCCCGAACGATCATGACATTTGGCACGGCGTAGCGTCCCAAGCTGTCAAGATCAGCCTTCTTGCCAAGCTGGCACACCCAACCTGTTGTGTGCAAGGAAGTGGTGTGCCATTTGGCAAAAAGGTAGGGGCGGAGGAGACCTGGAAATGTGGCATTCCTCCGCCCCGCCGGGGGCGGGTTGGATTGAATGAACGCTGTCCACGGGTTCCGTCCGCCGATGGCGGACTCCACCCGTGGCTACATTCCTCGGCCCCTTACGGGGCCACAAAAGATCCCGCCGGAAGTGTCACGGACCCCAACGGACGGGGGCAAGGATCGTACCCTCGCGGGCGTGCGGAACCGAATGTACGATGGCCCCGGTCCGCGCCTTCACCTGGCTCTGCGTGCCCGGCTGGTTCGGCAGGCCGCGTCGTCCTCGAATGCGGCGTGTCCCTTGTACGAGTAGGTCTTGAGATGGGACTGATCGACTCGCACGCGCACTTGACGTACCCGGAGCTGGCGCCGCAGATCGAGGCCCTGCTGGCGCGCTGCGCCGAGGCGGGCGTCGAGCGAGTCATCACCATCGGGACCGACCTCGACGACGCGCGGGCGGCGATCGCCCTGGCCCAACGATTTCCGGAACAGGTGTCAGCGGCCGTAGGCTTTCATCCGCATCACGCCGACGGCGTGATGGAGGCCAAGGTCGCGGCCATGACGGAGTTGTTCGACGATCCTCGTGTCGTGGCCTTCGGCGAAATGGGGCTGGACTATCACTACGATTTCGCGGACCGGGCGAACCAGCGGCGGACGTTCGCGGCGCAACTTATGCCGGCCCAAGGTCGAGACAAGGCGATCATCATCCATTGTCGCGAGGCGTTCAACGATTGCGTGCCCATGTTGCTGGAGCACGGATTCGCCCGGCGGAGGGTGGTGTTCCACTGCTTCACGGGAACCGCGGAGGAGGCTGCGGTCATTGCCGGGCACGGTTGGCGGATTTCGTTTACCGGGATCGTCACCTTCCCGAAGTCCAACGCGCTTCAGGCCATCGCACGGGAGTATCCTGCGGAGAAGCTGATGGTGGAAACGGATTCCCCGTACCTGTCTCCGGTTCCGGTGCGCAGCAAGAAGCCCAATGAACCGGCGCACGTGGCCCACGTGGCCAAGTTCCTGGCGGAGTTGCGTGGCGTGGCGTACGAGGAGCTGGTCGCGGCGACGCAGCGAAACACGCGGTAGTTTTTCGGGATGGAGCCGCGGGTTAACGATCCATAGCGCCGGGGCTTGTCCCCGGCGCTATCTCGCGCGTGTGCCGCCCACAAGGGGCGACGCTACACCGACTTCCTGGATTCGTGCATAGGCGATGGATCATCCGGGGTAAACGGCATTCCGCGATATTCTCAGGAAGGAAGCACTTGACATGAGTTGGCGGCTTCGCAGAATCGCGCGAAAGGTCGCGGTTCGGCGGCATCACGCGGGCTGACCTCTTGACACTTTGCGTCCAGGGGAGCAGCTCGCGGCTCGGGGTTGATGGTTTTGGACGCAATTGGGATCGTTTTTTCCGGCGGGCACAGGAGAAGACCACATGGCGCGGATTCGGGAAGTAGGTTGGTCGATGACGGGACTGGCGGCGATGGCAGCCGTGGCGTTATTCGTCACCGCGCCGCGGGTGTTGGACGCTCATTGTCAGGTTCCATGCGGGATTTATGACGATCCGGCGCGGATCGCGGAATTGCGCGAGGACGCGACGACGATCGAAAAGGCCATTGCCGGCATCAACGAACTGGCGAGCAAGAACGACGCCCAATCGCTGAACCAGGCGGTGCGCTGGGTGACGACCAAGGACGGGCACGCGGATCATGCCATCGAGCTGGTGTCCGCGTATTTCTTCGCACAGCGGGTGAAACCCGTGGCCGCCGGTGCAGAGGGCCACGACGCGTATCTCAAGAGCCTGGCGGCCCATCATGCGGTGATCGTGGCGGCCATGAAGTGCAAGCAGAATGCCGATGCGAAGGTCGTCGAAGATTTGCGAAAGGCGATCGACGGCATCGCCGGGTATTACACCAAGTAGCGAGGCGAAATGAGCCGATCGCAGCCGACTTCCGCCCGACATCGGATTCTAGTGGACCTCTTGTCGATCCCGACGGCGCCGTTCGCCGAGCACCAGGTGATCGACCACGTGCAAAGATTCTGCGCCGCCCGCGGCGTTTCCACCCAGCGCGATGCGGCGGGCAACGTCCTAGTCCGAGTGAAGATCGGTCGGCGGACGGTTCGTCGCCCGGTGTGCATGACCGCTCATCTGGATCATCCGGGGTTCGTGGCGGAGCGGATGGTCGGTGAAGGTCGGGTGCGCGCGTTCTGGCGCGGCGGCGTCCCGCCGGAGTATTTCGTCGCCAGCCGCGTTCGCTTCGACGTGGCGGGTCGTTGGATCAAGGGTCACATCCGCGCGATCAAGACCGTACGGCGCGAGGGTCAGGAACGGGTGAAAACGGCTGAGATCGAGGTCGATCAAGTGATTCCGCGTCGGGCGATCGGCATGTGGGATTTTCCCGATCCGGTGATCCGCGGCGGCCGGATCTACGCTCGCGGCTGCGACGACCTTGCGGGCGCGGGGGCGATGCTCTGTGCGATCGACGAGCTGGTCCGCGGGCGGACAAGCTGCGACGCCTATTTCCTGTTCACGCGCGCGGAGGAGGTCGGGTTTGTCGGGGCGATCGCGGCCTGCCGTTCCAAGACCATCCCGGCGAAATGCTTCGTCGTGGCCATGGAAACCAGCTCGGAGAGGCCGTTTGCCAAGATGGGAGAGGGTCCGATCCTCCGCGTCGGCGATCGTTCGAGCACGTTCACTCAGGCCGTGACCGCTCATTGCCATGACGTCGCCAAAGACCTCGAAAAATCGCGCCGTGGTTTCAAGTATCAGCGCAAGTTGATGGACGGCGGAACGTGCGAGTCGTCGGCCTACTGCATGTTGGGGTACGAGGCGACCGGGCTTTGCGTTGCCTTGGGCAACTACCACAACGTGGACGCGAAGCGTAAGCGACTGGGTCCGGAATACGTCGACTTGCAGGACCTTGACGGCGTCGTTCTGTGGTTCGTGGAGCTTGCCCGAACGCCCCGCGCCTACTCCGGGCGCGATGAGTCGTTGCATCAGCGTCTCCTCGCGTTGGAGGCGTCTTACGCCGATCTGCTGCATGGAACCCGCGCGATGCCGAAGGGAACGGCCCAGGACGGGTGGTTCTCGATCTGAATAGGTCCACGGAAGTGCATTTTCCGGTTTCGGTAGACCTGATGATGGCACTTCTACGCTTCGGCGACGACTGCCCGGCGAAGGGTAGCGCGCCGTTCCGCATCGCGCTGGCCGATGCCGTACTGCAACACCTGGCTGGCTGGTTCGGAGATGTTCCCCAAATGCCGCTGCAGGGCGAGGCTCTCGATCTCTGCGTTCTCCGAGGGCAGTTCGCATTCGCTGAATCCGCCCATGAGCGTGAAGGACGTGATGGAGATATCCGCGTAGGCGAGGTCGGCGATGGCGCGGTCCCAATCCGCGAGCGACAGTTCGCCGGCGGCGATCATCTGGCGGAGATCAAGGAACTCCTCAGCGAGCGTCGGAACTGAAATCTCGACGCCGCCGCAAATCGTCAGGAAGAATTGCCCGTGGGGGCGTTCGAGGCCGTCGCGCCGCTGCTGTCGCCGGACCAGGATCTGGCGGGCCACGGTCGCGCGCTTCAGATCGCAACCGCCGAAAAGGGTCAGGTAAACTTTTTTCTCGGGGCGGATCAGTCCGTCGTGTCCGCCCATGATGCAAACCTGGATCATCGTCGCACCTCGCCCTCGAACCGGAACCCTATCGCACGGTTATTCGGCCCGGAACCCGCGATATTTCGGGCCGCGGCAGCCACAGATGGCGAAAGGCCCCCTGGCGGACCAGCAAGGCGGTTTCAGGGAAAGTATCGGGCGTACCGACGTTGCCCTCGGGCCGGTCGAATGGTCCCTCGGGAACTCCGTCCGGGCGCATGACGATGGTCGTGGGCGGTATCCCGACCCTTCCGCCCGCGGAGGCGCTGGCGCGTGGACCTGCGTCGTGGATTGCAGCCCCGGCCCCAGGGGCGATCTCGCTAGCTCCGTGAGTGTTGGCAGCCGCAAACGATGCGTCGGCGTCGGTCAATCCGGAGGCCTCATAGAAACCGATCGCGCGATTAAAAATGTCATGTCGAAGCCACATGTTGGCGATGTTCGCGGACGTGACATATTCGCCGGGGCGGACGGTTCGCGTGGCGGCCCTTGCACCTGATAGCTTCTGGATGGCCTCGACCAGACCGAATTGAGCCAACGAAACGCGGAACCGGCCGGTCACCGGCTCGACTTCGATTTCCCACCCCTCGGTGCCTCGCTTGGCCAGCGTAGCCACGGGGGAATCGACCTGTACGTCGGAGTGGATTGTGCCCTCGTGGGAGCCTCCGCGGACCGTTCCGTAACCAAGTCCGATGCGGATGCGTTCGGTCGTCGCGCTGCGGCAAAACTGGTCGATGCTCGCGAACGTCGCGCTGCGAATGGCAACCGCCGTGGTTTCGCCGAACTTAAGATTCAGGCTGGAGCGCAACCCCGTTCGGATCAACGTGCCGGGCAGAAGCTGATCGCCGGCTTTCACGGGCATCCAACCCTGGTCCGCAAGCGGCGACGCGCCTGCGGCGGCCCAATCGACAGCCCCCTCGACGGCGATCACCACCGCGGGTCGCGGCTTGGTGTCGTCGGGGGTCAACTCCGGCACATCGGGCGTTTGCGCGTTCCTGCCCGCGTCGTCGGCGGGCTTGTCAACGGGTTGGGACGTCTGCGCGGCGGGGTCCGGGCGATCGGAGGGGTTCTGCGCCGCGCAGGCCGACGCTAATCCAGGGCCAGCGAGCGGAATGCCTGCTACCCACGCCCACGCAACCATTACCAACGTACCACGCCGGCCAAGATTCATGGCCCACCTCCGGAACGGATCGGGGAGATGCATTCCCGGAACAGCCTGTCGATTGTACCCAGTCCGAAAAGGGAAGTCAGCAGGGTCGAACGATGATCCAGACCCTTTCAATTCTCGCCGCTCTGCGGGAATCGGGTGCCACGGTTGGCTTGCCCACCAGTGGTTTTCCGCGTTCGCCGTCGAGTGTCGGCGAGAATGGAAAGGCCTGGGGAGGGCATCAGAAACCGATTGAAATCCCCCGACGTCCGTGCTATAAGCCGTGCGCGATGCGGAAGTTACGAGGCACGCGAGCGAGCGGCCTGAACCGGCTGGGACCGCGCGAGTTGCGGTTCGAGCTCCGCGTTGATTTCGTCGCGCGGGCAGGCAGTTTGCCTCGGTTGTTCCAGGTTGTCGGCCGTCGCCTGCGCCACGGCGCGGGATGGTCGTCGATTCGCAGAGTGGGAGGTAGGCTTGGGTATGTTTGCTGTTTTCGTAATCATTATGGGAACGTACGTCGCGGGAATGTTGTGGTTCATTACCCGCGCCCATCAACAGTAGCGGCATCGGGCCGGGGACAAGCCCGACGCCGCCGATGGTTCTCGCGCTCCGCGAAGCCGGTATGAACAGACCGGCGTAAGAGAACCCCGTGCGGCGCCGGCATCCTTTCGGAATCCACAGGCCGGAAGCCCGTGCTGCACCCATCGGAAATCGTCTTCACCACAGGGTTGCTGAAGGGATCCGCGCTGGGAGTCGAACTCTGCGCGGCTTCACGGTTTTCGTCAGCAGATTCGTGGGAGTTGCTCGCCGCTGAACATATCGACGACCCGCAGTGTGCCCAGCGCCGTTCGGGCGGTCACTGTTCCGGCCCGATCGCCGCGAACGGAACCGAGACGGCAGGCATTGCTTGCGTTGGCGAGGGAGCGAAGGATCGAGACCGCGCGGTCCGCCTGGGCCGACGGGACAAAGGCGACGAATCGCCCTTCGTTGGCGACGAACATCGGATCCAATCCCAGGATCTCGCAGGCCCCGCGAACCTCCTCACATACCGGCACTTGATCCTCCTCGATTTCGATGGGCACGGCGCCGGCCTCGGCAATTTCGACCAACGCCCCGGCCAATCCGCCGCGGGTCAGGTCGCGAAGGCCGTGAATCTCCACCCCGGCTTGCAGCAGCGCGTCCACCTGAGGCCAGAGGAAAGCCGTGTCGCTCTCCAGGGTGGTCTCGAAGCGCAATCCCTCGCGTGCGGCCATCACCGCGATACCATGTCGCCCGAGGTCGCCGCTGACGACGATCGCATCCCCACGCCGAACGCTTTGAGGGTCAATCGTCGCGTCGTGCTCGATGACCCCGACGCCAGCCGTGGTGACGTACAGACCGTCGCCTTTGCCGCGTTCAACGACCTTGGTGTCGCCGGTAACGATGTCCACCCCCGCACGGCGGGCGGCACCGGCCATGGATTGGATCACCGCTTGCAGTTCGGCCATCGAGAATCCCTCCTCGAGGATCAGGGCCGCGCTCAGCGCCAGTGGTCTCGCTCCGCACATCGCCAGGTCGTTGAGCGTGCCGTGAACGGCCAGCACCCCGATGTCGCCGCCGGGAAACCTGTGCGGGCTGACCACGAAGGAGTCGGTGGTGAAGGCCAGCCGCAGTGAACCCGCCCGGATCGCCGCGCCGTCGTGCCGGGCGGCCAGCGCGGGGTTGGCGAAGGCGGGGAGAATCATCCGTTCCAGAAGATCGTGCATGAGTCTGCCGCCGCCGCCGTGGGCCAACACGACCGTTGAATAGCGTGAATTCGGCATGGGACAGGCTATGGCGTCGAGCGGGGTCACGGGTGAATCGGCAGGGCCGTGCGCCGATGGCGATAATAGGCGGCGCAGGCCCCCTCCGAGGAGACCATCGTTGCACCCAAAGGTTGCTCCGGCGAACACCGCGTTCCGAACGCGCTGCACTCAAGCGGTTTCTTCAACCCTTGCAGGATCAGCCCGGCGATGCACTCCGTCGACTCGTGCACCTCGACAGCATCCAGGGAGAAACGCCGCTCGGCGTCGAATTGGGCGTACGATGCCCGAAGGCGCAAACCGCTGGCGGGGATCGGCCCGATGCCGCGCCATTTCCGGGGTACCACCTCAAACACCTCGCGCACCATCGCCTGGGCCTCGACGTTTCCCTCACGCCGGACGAACCGGGCATATTGGTTTTCCACTTCCGCGCGACCTTCTTCCAACTGCCGCACGCATCGATAGACGCCCTGAAGAAGATCAATGGGTTCGAAACCGGTGACCACGATGGGTACGCGATACTTCCGCGCCAGCGGTTCGTACTCCGTGAATCCCATCACCGTGCACACGTGCCCGGCCGCGAGGAACCCCTGCACCCGGTTCTCTCCGGAGGAGAGGATCGCCTCCATCGCCGGCGGGACCAGCACGTGGGACACGAGAATGGAGAAGTTGGCCGCGCCGTCGGCGGCTGCGCGATGAACGGCCATCGCGTTAGCCGGCGCGGTGGTCTCGAACCCGACCGCGAAGAACACAACCTGTCTGGTGGGGTTCGTTTGGGCGATGCACAGCGCGTCGAGCGGCGAATAGACGACGCGCACGTCCGCGCCGCGAGCCTTGGCGGAGAACAAGTCGCCTTTGGTCCCTGGAACCCGCAGCATGTCGCCGAACGAACAGAAGATCACCTCGGGGTGCAGGGCGAGGTCCACGGCCTTGTCGATCAACTCGACCGGCGTGACGCAGACGGGGCAGCCTGGTCCATGTACGAGGGTGATCGACGCAGGCAACAGGGCGTCGATGCCGAAGCGCACGATCGCATGTGTTTGCCCGCCGCAGACCTCCATGATGGTCCACGGGCTGGTGACCAAACGGGTGATCGCATCGGCGCATTTCCGGGCCTGTCGTCCGTCTCGGTACTCATCGAGGTACTTCATGAGCTTGCCAGTTCACCCAGCTCGTCGATCTGCCGCAAGTACTCAAATACGCGCATGGCCTCCTGTTCGTTGACCTGGGAGATGGCGAATCCCACGTGCACGAGTACATAATCCCCCACGGTCGCCGCAGGAACGAAGGCCAAGTTCACGTCCTTGACGATTCCGCCGAAATCGACCTTGCCGCTCCGCATCGACGGCTCGGCATCCGCGATCCGGGTGATTCGACCGGGAACGGCCAGACACACGGTGTCACTCCTCCGCGCACGCGGCGATCTGCCCCAGGGCGATTCCGCCGTCGTTGGGCGGAACGCGCTGGTGCCAGTATGGCCGAAATCCATCCTCACGCAATCGCCGAATCGCCCGTTCGGTCAGCACCTTGTTTTGAAAACATCCCCCCGTCAGCACGACCTTCTCGCGGTCGGCCTGGCGCGCCTCCCGGCAGATCGCCTCGACCAAGCTATTGTGCAACCGGGCGGCTATTCGCCCCGGCGCCACCCCGCGACGACGATCGTCGATCGCGCCGCACACGATGGACGACCAATCGACCGACGCCCCATCGTAGCACTCGTCGCAAGGCTCGACGGCGAACTCCAGTTCCATGGCCGCCTGCCCCTCGAAGCTCGATCGTGCTCGCAGACCGACGATGGCGCTCAGGGCGTCAAAGAGTCTTCCGGCGCTGGAGGTCACGGGAGAGTTCAGTCCTTTCCGGAGCATGGTCAGCAGCACGTCAAGCTCCGCAAGGCTGAACCCCAGGTCCACCGGGACGTTGTCGCCGAAGAGTTCGTACAACACTCCCAAAGCGCAGCGGCGCGGCTCGCGGACGGCCTGTTCTCCGCCTGGGAGGCGGAAGGTGCGAAGGTGGGCGATGCGATCGAACCCGCCGCGGTGCACCGCCAAAAACTCCCCGCCCCAGATGGTTCCATCCAAACCGTACCCGGTACCGTCCCAGGCTACGCCCAGCACGGGCGGGGCAAGCTCGTTCTCGGCCATGCACGACAGCACGTGGGCGTAATGGTGCTGCACGCGACGCGGCGCGGGACTCAACGCCTCCGCGAACCGGGTGGATGGATAATCAGGATGCAGGTCGCAAACCACCTGGGCGGCGCGGAAGTCGAAGAGCCGCTCCAACCCGTCGATGCTCTCGCGGAACGCATCCAACGTCCGCGAAGTTCCCAGGTCGCCGACGTGCTGGCTCAGAAGGACGTCGGTCTCCAAGGCCACGGCGGTGGCGCTTCTTTGATGAGCACCGACGGCCAACACTCGCGGCATCGGACGGGATAGGGTGATGGGCAGCGGGGCATACCCGCGCGCCCGGCGGAGGATCATTTCGCGATCGGCGACGACGCGCACGACCGAGTCATCGACGCGCCGCGCAATCGGGCGGTTGTGAACCAGAAACACGTCGGCGACACGGCCCAGCCGCTCGAGGGCCTCCGAGGTATCCTTACAGATCGGCTCATCGCGCAGATTTCCGCTGGTGGCGACGATGGGAAACCCCAGTTCCTTCATCAGGAGATGATGCAGCGGGGTGTAGGGAAGCATCAGTCCGAGGTAGGGATTTCCCGGCGCCACCGACTCCGCCGTGCCGCGGCCGCGCCGCTTCAGGATGACAATGGGCGCCTCGGGAGATTCCA
>JBBTCJ010000157.1:0-3800 GCA_038043285.1 Planctomycetota bacterium
CCATTGCGTAGGCTTCCCCCCGCGCCGCCGCTTTGTCGGACCACCTGCCGGCTGGTGTTATGCGACGGAATTTGTGTCTGTTCCTGTTAATCGCCCTTGAACAGCGGGCTGGGGTTCTGTTACAATGGGCGGGTATACCGGACTCGGGGGTCCGATGAACTCGGTCACTCTCCCGCCATCAAGACGAGTCCGGTCGGGGTGTACGGCGTCCTGGTTTGCCAGGTTGCGACCGTGCAATGTTGGGGTCATGGCGGCGAGCGCGCGATATGCGCCGTCTCTTCGTCATGCGGTTTCGCTGGGAAATCCATCGGTGCAATGGCTTGTTCAATTGGACGCAGATTGTGGGCGCGAAACTTCGGAGTTGGCGCGGTTCTTGCCGTGCCGTTCGAGGCAGCGCTTCGTCGGCGTTCGGATTGGGCGGCGGAGCGCGAGGCACGCGATGATTCGGAGCGGACGAGGGTTCGAAAAGGGATTGGTTCCCCGTTGGAGGTAACGAGACAATGAGATGGGCAGGCAGGCGCATCGGACGATGGACGCTTCCGGCGACGTACTTTGCCGCGGGAGCATTGTTGCTGGCACTCAGTTTAGATCTTCACGGAGCGCCGCTGCGGCGGCAGAAGGCTGAAAGCTCCGACAAGGCCGCACGCGGCGAAGCCCGGCTGGCCGCGCCGCAGTCCGGCGTTTCGGCGCCGGCCTCCGTCGCCGACGGCGAAGAGCCGGCGCAGGCGATCAGTTCGAAGGGCTTTCGTTCCGCCCAGAGCGGTATGAAGGTGATCGGCCCCTTTGTCGTCGACTATCGCGATGACGAGCCGACGCGGCTGCGGCAGGCGGGTCTGCTCCGGGGTCCGCTGCCCGCCTTGGCGGCGCAGTCGGTGACGGCGGCCGTGACCGTGGGTTGCACGTTTGCCGTGGATTGCCTCGACGGCGATCCCTGCACGACGGACACCTGCACCATCGCCCCCAGCGACCCCGTGGGAGCGGGGACGTGCGTCCACACGCCGGTCACGGTGGGTGATTCAGGCGGATGTGACGACGGCTTGTTCTGCAATGGTCTGGAGTTCTGCAACACCCTTGGCGAGTGCGAGACGGGGCTTGCCCCGACGTGCTGCGGCGGCGAAGAAACGTGCCAGGAGGGCTTCGGCATTTGCAGCGACAAGAGTCTTAACCCCGGAGATCCCTGCGAGTTCGATTTCCAGTGCCGCGAAGGTACCTGTGATCGTTGCCGACCCGACTGCCGCGTGCGAATCTGTAGTGCCATCAGCACCAGCAACGCCGGCAAGCCGTGCGCCAGCACCACCGAGTGCCCCGGCGGATCGTGTCTGACCAACGACCAGGTCTGTCAGGACGAGTTCCTCTGCAACGGCACGGAAACGTGCAACATGGCCGACGGTCAGTGCGTACGCGGCCCGGAGGCTTGCGGCGCCAACGCCGACTGCGACGATCACCACTGCGTCGGCGGAACAGCCAACGGCAAGGCTTGCACCTCTGACCTGGTCTGCCCGGAGGGAACCTGCGAACCGAACACCGTGCCGGTCTGTAGTTCGGGTCGCTGCTGTGCCAACCCCAACCCGGCACAATGCCGGAAAAAATGGCTGGCGAACGCACCCACGCAAGCGGATGCCTGCGGCGGCGCACACTGGTACGCCGGGGACACGGGTAGCGAGGATGCCGGACCAGATTCTATCCCCTGCGGCGGCGAGAACCCTGACATCGAGGAGTTCGACGCCTGGGGCTGCCCGAATTACAGCAGCGGCATCACCCAGACCACGGCGGCGGCGCCGCCCGTGTATCCCGTTTCCATCGGGCCGATCTCCGCGTCGCCGCTGGCGGTGCAGATTGGAACCCGCAACGAACCGCTCAACCGGCTGGGCGACGACTACAGTTGGTCCGGCGGCAGTTACTTCGGAATCGACGTGCTACGCTTTTACGGCGGCATGATCGTTCCGAACCGCCTCATGGTGGAGTTCTACGACGCATCGGGCAACTTCGTTGAGGACATTGTGGTTCCGCCGATCGCCACCACGGCGGTGAGCGTCATCGTGGTCGCCTTCAAGCCCTCCCTTGACCTGCCGCCCAACGGGTTCGTGGTCATTCGGGTGGCGAACAACTTCTCCCCCAACGCGTCCTTCCAGTGGTTGTCGACCGACAATGTCGACGTCGGCGGCAACGACAGCACCAAGCTGTGGGTCAACGACGGCGAGACCGCGAATTTCCTACCCGACGGCGCGGCGGGCATCCTGGCGTTTGAGATGGCCGGCGACGCCCTCACGGCCGCTCCGACCGGGGCATGTTGCAACGCCACGACCGGCGTTTGTGACTCGAAGGTCAAATGGGTCTGCGACGGCGACCTCGGCGTGTACCAGGCCGGGCTTCCCTGCTCGGTGTGCGTCAACGGAACCAACGCCGGGTTCCCCTGCCGCACCTGCCAGGGCGGAACCGAACCCGGAACCTTCGCCTGCCAAAGCCAGGCGGAGTGTGACGCCCGTGCCCTGGACGGAACCTGCCAGGGCAGCAACAGCCTGTGCACCGTAGGTCATTCCAAGACGTGCAGCAACGATCCGTCGGGCATTTGTACGATTGACGACAACTGCCCGGGAATATCTAACTTTTGCAGCAACAACGGGCGATTCTGCCTTTTCAATTCGCAATGCGGAGTCGGCGGTACATGCGGCGGGGCGGGAACCTGCCTCGCGGGAACTTGCCAGACGCTTAGCTGCAGCGAGGGCGCGTGCTGCCTGGCGGACGGGACGTGCAGCATCCACAATCCGACGGACTGTGCGAACCTCGGCGGTACGTTCGGAGACTACGGCACGAATTGCGAGCCGAATTGCTGCCCGCAACCGTACGATTCAGTGAACGCCGACATCGTCGGCGACACGCTGTATGACAACGTGTGCACCGATGGAACCTGCTGGACCGGCGCGGATCAGCCGGCCGACGCCATCGTGCACAACATCACCGTGCCGTTGCCGGGGTCCGACCCGGTGGTGGTGTCGATCACCGGAAACAATGAGAAGGCCACAAGCACGTCCGGCGACGCCGACACCTGCTGGGGCGTGGCGACCAGCGTATTCAGCGAGCCTGGCTGGTGGGAGGCGTTCCACATTGACGCCTGTGCGTGGGTGCGGCTCGACCTTTGCTGCACCAAGCCGATCCACGAACCGGCCTGGGCGTTCATTTCGGCGGACACGCAGTGCAACGTGACCTTCGGCAGCCAGGTGAATCCGTACAAGTTCGCCGAGGACAGCTCCGCCCGCGGTGCTCCGTACTGCAGCGAGGACAACCTCTGGCAGTGGTTCGGACCGTTGGCGGCGGGAACCTATTACTATTCGGTTCACTCGCAGCTGCAAGGCCACCGCGGCGATTACCAACTGCACGTCACCGTGGAGCCTTGCCCGCAGGCGGCGTGCTGTCTGCCGTCGACCGACCCGGAATTCCCCTGCACGGACGTTCTCAATGAGCAGGAGTGCAGCGCCCGCAACGGATTCTTCCTCGCCGGCGAGAACAGCCCGGAGGGGATTCCGCTGTGCACCGGTGATCCGTGCGCGGCAGGATCGTGCTGCACGGCGCCGGGCGTGTGCAAGGATGCGAAGAACAACAACAACAACCCCATGACCGCCACGGCCTGTGCCCTGGAGGGGCCGCAAGCCAAGTTCACTGGCGGCGTGCAGTGCCGGGGCGGACGCTGCAACAACACGATCGAGCGGGCGTGTCAATACAACGCCGACTGCCCGACGGGCGAGACCTGTGAGGGGTCGGACAAGGCCCTGGCTCAACCCAACCACTGTCCGATCTGCCAG
>JBBTCJ010000158.1:0-13330 GCA_038043285.1 Planctomycetota bacterium
GCTGATCGACTTGGGCACCGAACCGACGGCCGCCTCGTGGAAGATGATCTCGACGCCGTCGCAAGCGCGTCGGCAGACCGACGGATCGGTCAAGTCGCCCTCGAGGAGTTCGACGCGCCCAGCCAGGTGTGCAAGGTTCTCGCGTTTGCCGGAGGAGAGGTTGTCCACCACTCGGACGTGGTGTCCGCGTTCGATGAGCGCGGTCGCCAGATGTGACCCGATGAACCCCGCGCCACCAGTTACCAACACATTGGCCATAGCCTGCTCCGCGATTCCGTCTTCATTCGCCCCGCTTCGCCCAACGCCCGGAAAAGGCCGTGACCCATCGGCCCGGGCGCTGGCATGGTGAGCATCCTAGCGGTCCCTTGAGCAACATGCAGCGCGGGCCGCCGGCCCGTCAGGTTCTTTCCGTCGTCTACCCGGTCATCTTGAACGGATCGCGGCACTGGCAGACAAGCCCTCATTTCCACGCCCGCGGGCTCCGCGGCAGGCTGAAACACGAACCGGGAAGGTACCCGGCGTCACTTCGTCGCGACGGGAGCGGGATCGCCGGCGGTCCATAGCTTGTTCTTGCCGGAGGCCTTGGCAACGTACAGTGCCTGATCGGCGGCGCGGACCAGTGCATCGGCGTCCTCGGCACCGGTGGCGCGGAGGCTGGCGATCCCGACGCTCATGCTCACCTTGACGTCGGGGAACAGTTCACGCAGGTCTTTGGCGAATCGTTCGGCCACCCGCTGACTCAGGATGCGGGCTTGGTCGGCGTCGGTCTGAGGGAGCAGGAGGATGAACTCGTCGCCGCCATACCGGGAGGCCACGTCGGCGGAACGAAGCTGGCTCAGCAGGGTCCGGGCGGTGAGCAGCAGCAGTTCATCGCCGACGTGATGCCCGAAGTTGTCGTTGGCGGCCTTGAATTCGTCCAGATCGATCATCACGCAGGAGATATCCTCGCCGTAGCGTGACGCCTCGGCGAAGCGTCGAGCCAGCGTCTCGCCAAAGTAGCGGCGGTTATACAGGCCGGTGAGCGGTTCGCGGGACGCCAGCTCGCGGAGCTGCTGCGTGCGGTGGGCGACGCGCTCCTCCAGCTCCGCGTTGAGCCGCACAATCCGCTCGTGCGTCTGCTGGTGTTGGTCGGCCATCTGGTTGAACGCGGTGGCCAGTCGCCCGATCTCGTCGCTCCGCCCCCGGGGGCAGCGGACGTCAAGCCTGCCCTGCGAGAAATTCAACATGGCGTCGCCGAGTCCCTCCAAGGGGGCGACGATGCGCCGAATGACCAGGAACCCGAGCGGGACAGCCACCACCAAGGCCAGAATCCCGACACCGACGGCAAGGTCCAGCTTGCCGGACATGGTGCGCTGCCACTCATTGGCGACGGTTCCCGTCCGCACGTACCCCAGCAGATCCGTCGGTCGCCCCGGACCGGAGTTATCCGGTGAATCGCGCAAGGTAATCGGAAAACTGACGTCCAGCAGCACCGGGGCAATGCCCGCGATGGAGTGGGCCACCGGCGTGCCGGGTGACGCCGACGGCGACTCGACGCCCTGTGGAAGTCGGGTCAGCACTCTGTAGCTCTTATGCTCCGCGGCCGCCAACTCTCGACCGGACGGGTCCGAGATGACCACATAGAGAAGCGGCTCGGCGTCCGCGGACTCCGTCGCCAGGGCACAAAGGGCTTCGGGTCGATTGCCGGTGATCTCGGTGGCCGCAGCCCTCGCAAGCAGTGATGCGGCGTGGACGAGCTGGGCTTCGTTTTTCTCGCGCGCCAGTTGGCCGCTGGTCTGCAGCAGATAGCCGGAGACAGCCGCCGTGACCGACAGGGTCAACACCACCACCAGGGCCGTCGCCTTAAACTGGAGCGTCGACAGCGAATCCGTGGCCACCGACCAGAGGGTCGGAGGTTTCTGTTCCGGCGCGCGATATGTCGATGGCGCCACCATGGCGACCGTCTCCACCGCCGCGTAGGCGGAGCGGGCGCGGCCCGATCCCTGTTCGTGGCCGCAAGTCCCCTTTTCGTGCCCTATCGACGCGATAATCCCGGAACTGAACGTGCGAATGGAGCTAGACCTGGCGCCCAGCGTTCCCGACGCCGCGGCGACCTACGAAGCCCAGGTCCGTTGTCCGATAACCAGCGGTCGGCCGAGGATCGTTCCCGGGCCGAACGGTCACGGGGGCATTGGGGTCAGGTCGGCGGAAGGGGGGATCAGACAGGTCCGCCGGACGCCGTCGCCTCGGCGACTTGCCGCGCTCGTTCGCGGAGGGTGTCGAGCACCTCGCGGACTTCATTGGCCATTCGCGCGTTGGGGAACTCGCGGATCAACTCCAAGCCAGTCTCCAGCGCGTCCGACCAACGGCGTTCGTTCACCGCGAAACGGAATTGGACGCCGAGTTGCAGGAGCTTTTCCTTAAAGACGTGGCGGGCGGTCGATTGCAGCACCTGGGCCTCCGCCGGGGAAAGGTATTGATCCAAGCCCTTGAGCACCTCGATGGCAAGGTCGGTGTCGTTGCGCCGCACGGCATCCTCCCAGGCGACTCGAAGTTCCTGCTTGTGCTGCTCCTTGAGCGTTCTCATGCGGTCCGTCAGGCTCAGTACGCGGGCGTCGTCGGGCAGGGCGTTGGCCAGACGCTCAATTTCGAACTCGGCCCGCTCCCAGTCATGGGACGCGAAGTAGCCTTCGATCATTTCGATGGCCTCGGCGAGGGTCGCCTGGATTCGGGCATTGCGGGCTTCGTCCAACTCCTCGCGGCTCCGCTCCGCCTCTTCCCTATATCCGAATCGCCGCTCGATCTCGTCGATGAGGTTCAACGCCGCCTCCCACTTTTCATGGCGGATGTCCTCATTGATGGCGGCGCGAAGAGCCTGAAGCTCCTCGTCGCGCCGCGCCAGCGACTTGGCGGCGTCGGAGAGACTGGTGTTGCGGACGATCGCATCAATGGCAGTGGTCTGCCGCGCCAGGGCATCGGTAATGTCCCGTGCCACCGAAAGCTGCCGGGCCAAGGTTGCCTCAGCGCGCAGAAGGACGGGGACGATAGTCAGAAGGAACAGCGACGTCCCGGTCACGACCACCCCCGCGACCGCCATCCAGGCGTTCGGCGACGAGCCGTATCCCATGAACCCCAGACCCACCAGAAGGACTCCGCTCAACAGGCCGGCCATGCAGGCCATGACTTGAAGCACCCGCAAACGTTGGAACGATCCGGGAGACCCAGACATGCCACACCTCTTCCTACCGGTCCGTTGCCCCGCCCTGCCTCGCGCCCGTGGTAGGCCGGCTTCGGCAAAGACACAGGCCTGCGCCCTTTTTATCGTATTCCGTCGCCGGCACGCGTCAATCGCCGCGACTCAGAAGTTGTCCTATCGACGATTCCTCGCAGAAAATCGGAGGCCCCTCGTGCTTGCGATGCCGGATCGGCCATGGCGGCGGCAAACGCCCGCGTCATGCGGCCTCGGGCTCCACCGTTCCGCTTTTCTGCCCGGCGGCGCCCTCCATCATCTTGTTCCGCAGCTCGGCCCCGAACTCGGCTACGGTCACCGCCTCAAAACCCTCCAACGAAGCCTCCACCAACGCCACGCAATCCGCGACGACTTTCAAGAACACCAGGGTGCCGCCGCCCATGGCTGCAAGACAGGAAAATGTATACCACCCACCCATGAGCCGGCTCCAGGCCCCGATGGAGCTATCGGCGGGTCGGGCGCCGAAGATTCGTAAGGCGGGTGGTCGCTGGGAGGTCGGGTCATCGGCCGTCGCGGCTTGGCCCACCCGGATTGCCCTGATCTTGAACGGATGGCGCAGGCCCCTCTCGCGGGCGAATCTCCGCCAACGTCTGCATCGCCTCGACGGTCGGGCGAACGTCATGCACGCGGACCACCGAGACGCCCGCGAGCGCCGCCAGCACCGCACAGACGAGCGACCCGACAAGGCGATCCCTTGGTCTGTCCGAGCCGTTCATCCCGCCGAGAAAAGTTTTGCGCGACGCACCCACCAGCACCGGCTGACCCAGTTCCACGAACCGATCCAGACGTCCCATCAGTTGCCAGTTGTGTTCGACGCGCTTGCCGAACCCGATGCCGGGATCCACAACGATCCGTGAAGCGTCGATGCCGCTTGCCACGGCGAAATCGCGGCGTCGGCGTAAAAACTCGTAGACTTCCTCCACCACGTTTTCGTAATGCGGTCCGCCGCCGCGCTGCATGTCGGCGGAAATCCCCCGCCGGTGCATGAGCACGACGTCGACGCCGGCGTCGGCCACCACCCGGGCCATGTGGACGTCGTCCCGCAGGGCGGAGACGTCGTTGACGAGGTCGGCGCCGGCAGCAATAGCCGCCTGAGCTACGGGGGCCAGGCGGGTATCGATCGAGATCGCCACGCGTGGGTCTCGGCATCGTAGGCCTTCAATCACCGGAATCGCGCGGCGGATTTGTTGGTCCGGCGCGACGTCACCCGCTCCCGGTCGCGTCGATTCCGGACCAACGTCGATGATCGAGGCGCCTTCCTCGACCATCGCCACGGCACGATCTATGGCCGCTCCGGTCGAGTAGAACTCGCCTCCGTCGCTGAACGAGTCGGGAGTGACGTTGAGGATCCCCATCACCAACGGGAGCGGGCGCCGGTCGTGGAGCAACTCGACCAGACGACATGGCGCGCGCCCGGTCATGACATCACGTTCCCCGGGACAGGGTGGAGTAAGGGACTGCCACGCTACCGACGGTAGGTGATCCGTCCGCGGCTGAGGTCGTACGGCGACATCTCGACGGTCACCGTGTCACCCGGAAGAATGCGGATGTAGAACTTCCGCATTTTGCCGGAAATATGGGCCAGCACGTCGTGTTTGGCGCCGCCGACCTCCACCTGGACGCGAAACATGGCGTTGGGCAGGGCGGCTACGACCGTTCCGTCGATTTCGATGGCCGGGGTCTTGGCCATAGGTCTCCACGTTACGCCCCCGACCCGGAATCGGTGATTCCGCCGTCTGCCAGGCGACGTACCAAACCGGCAAGTATAGCCGGCCGGGACGGAACCACAAGCACGGAGATTCGATCCTTCCATTTCGTATTTCGTATTCCAGGCGCATGAATCATCAATAGCTTGGGTGGACGACCGACGGACCTCCGACATTGGCTCGGGCCTACCGGGCGAGTATAAAACCCGCGTCAGGTGCTTCGTTGCACTTGCGATGTTGGGCGGACTTGGCCCGTTTCCTATGGTCGCGGCTCTGACGGAAGCCCATGAGCCGTGCGATCCGAACCGTGACCGCGGGGGAGCGGACCCTTCCAGACCCGCAAACCCATTGAAATGCAGCTTGCTTGTGTGGCGGCTGTCGGCCGTCGAATCGGGAGGGCCTATGAAACCGCCTGGACATCGCCTGATCCGTGTGCCGCGATCGCTGGTTCTCGCGGTTTGCGCCAGTTTCCTTGCCGGCGGTTGCGCCACGGCCCCGCGCATGGCGGTCCGCGCGCAACGCTATCGGATCGACGTGCAACTGGATCCCGCGACGCACCGGATCGTCGGGCGGACGTCCATGGACCTCGTGCGGATCGACGAACGCGCCTTGTCGCCGGATCAACCGGTGGCCATCGAGTTGCAACTTCATCCCAATCTTCGGATTACCGACCTTCACGCCGGAGGGGTTGAGATTCGTTCATCGGCGACCACGCGCGTTGGTCCCGCGCGATCCGGCGCGGCCCAAGGGTCCGAGCCGCCGGGCGACTTCGTCCCCAGGCGGCACTTCGTCTTTCTGAAACGTCCCGTCGAATCGTTGACGTTATTTGTGGAGTATGAGGGGACGCTGTTCCAGGATGTCGCGGCCGGCGAGAAACCGGGCGAGATCCACAACTTCGCCATGCGCGCTCACGTCGGAACCGATGGAATCTACCTCGCGGACGGCAAGTGGTATCCGCAACCCGATGCCACCGACGGACTGCCCATCCCGGCGGACCACACGCTGCTGGTCGCCCCCGTTGCCGGCTTTGAGCTTGCCGCTTCCGGCGAGCGCGATCCGGTTTTGTCCGAGCAGACCGGGGCCGTCGCCTGGAGGAGTCCGTATCCACTGAGCGAGATGGTCCTGGTCGGCGGCGCGCACCAGGTGCACGAAGGCCGACACCGCGACGTCACCATTCGCGTTCACCTGAAACCTTCTCAGAGTGAACAGGCTGCGGGTATGATCGAATCCGTCGGACGGTACATGGATCGCTACGAACCGCTCATCGGCCCTTACCCCGCGAGGCAATACACCGTCGTCGACAACTTCTTCAGCAGCGGGTTTGCGTTCCCCACGTTCACCCTGCTCAGCTCCGCGGTCATCGACATGGGCGAGCGCTCGCGCTCCACGCACGGGTACCTCGACCACGAGATGCTGCACAGTTGGTGGGGCAACGGAGTCCACGTCGATCCGCGCGACGGCAACTGGTGCGAGGCCTTGACCAGCTATTGCACGAACTATTACGGCTTCGTTCTCGACGGCGACGAACAGGAGGCGCGGCGGAAGCGGCGGAACTTCAGCCACTTCCTCAGCCGGCTCAAGCCGGAGAACGATCTGCCGCTGGGAACCTTCGGGCAGAAGGACGGTTGCAACCGGTCGATCGCCTACGACAAGGGGGCGGCGGTCTTTCACATGCTCGCCCGGACCATCGGGCAGGAGCGCTTCTGGTCCGCCATGCGGAGACTGACTTCCGGCTATGTCGGCAAGTTCGTCTCGTGGGACGACATCCGGCGGGTGTGCGAGGCCGAGGGCGGAAAGGATCTCGGCCCGTTTTTCCTCCAGTGGGTGCGCCGCGGCGGCGCGCCGCGGTTGGCGATCGAAGCGGCGAAGTTCGATTCCGCCTCCCAGTCGCTGACCATCACCCTGGCCCAGGGCGATCCGCCGTTTTCCCTCGACGTGCCCATCCGCGTGGACTACGGGAGCACGACCGAGGACGTGACGGCGCATTTCGACGCGCTTCGAGCCGACGTCAAAGTGCCGGTAAGCGGCACTCCACGGACCGTGGAACTGGATCCCGATTACCACCTGTTCCGTCGAATGGCGCCGGAGCAGATCGTGCCCACGACCGCCTCCACGCGAACCGGCAAGGCCTTCACCTGCGTGCTGCCGGCGGGCGACGTGCCCGAACCGTACCGCAAGCTGCAATCGGTCTTTGCATCGAGCTTCAAAGAAGGGGAGACCCTCGAGCGCGTGGCCGGAGGCGTCGAAGGCGACGCCCTGGCGGAGCGCTGCGCGTTGATCCTCGGAGACGCCGCCCGACAGCCGTACGTCGAGGCCTTCCTCGGCGCCATCGAGTACCCCGTCGAGTTCAACGAGGACGGGTTCGAGTTCGACGGCGTGGAGTACCACGATCCCGGCGACGCGGTGCTCTGCACGACGCCTCATCCCGGCGTTCCCGGCGGCGGCGTGACGGTCATTTACGCCAACAGCCCGGAGGCAATTCCGAGTTCCTTCGCCGTTCCCATGTACGACCGCAGCGTGGTGATCTTCCAGCATGGCCGGGCGACCGTGAAGCACGATTTGGAGCGACGAGCGATCGTGACCGTCGAGCGGACGTGACCGTCGAGCGATCGTCGTCGTCGAGTGGGCGCCGTGTACCGGTATCGAAAGGCGCGCCGCCCATGAAGGGCGACGCTACGCCAAAACTGGAAAAGGCCGTAGCGCGCCTGGCTGCAATGTCTCCGGCGGAGGCAACTCGCTACGGCCCGGAAATCGCTGAAAAACTCGCCGCGTAGTCGTCGAGGTCCGCGTCGCCGTCCTTCTCGCCGACGTCGAACACGGCGCAACACGGAGCGTGGTTGATGCCGCTTCCGCTGAAGCACCGTTGCATGGCAGACAGGTCGAACAAATCCAAGTCGCCGTCGAAGTCGGAGTCGAAGGGCTTGAGTTGTTCGCACTCGTCCGGCGCACCGGAGGCGTTGCAGTCCTCGGATCGCCCGTCACGAATATCGCACAGGTCCGACGCTTGGTTGTTGTTGCAGTCACGCAGCGGAAGGGCGGTGATGAACGCCGCACCGCGGAACGGGATGTCATCCGACAATCGCGGCGCGCCGACGATCGCCGCTCTTGGCGTAAGTGCGAGCGAAGACCAAAACCATTCATCTGAACCCACAATGGGACTGGAGAATGAGTCCTCGACAGCCCATGCGCCGGCCGCCTCGGCGAACAGGTACGCGCGCGGATTTTTGGTTGGCCAACCCGAGTTCACAAGAATCCGCCCGCTGCTCACGGCAATAGTGGATGCGAACGACCAATCGTCGCCGTGCGGCGAGCGGATCACCGCCCCTGGTCCGCTCGGCGCGGGAGGATCGTCGACGACGAAGAGGGCGCCCGTCGATCCAGGGCCCTCCAAGCCTCCGACGATCCAACCACCTTCGATCGCAGCGACCGAGCGACCGAAGTGATACCAGGCTGGTACGATGGGCGGAGTGATCTCGTACGCGAGGTTCCACACCATCGTTCGCCGTCGGAAGACGAACACACGGCCACTCGAAGCCGGCGCGCCGACGATGACCCGGTCGCCCGAAACGTCGATCGCGCTGCCAAAAGCGTCTCCGGACGGTTCCGGGGAGCGCAGCTTCCCGTCGGGTTTCCAGACACCTCCTGACAGGCGGAACACGTACACGGCGCCGGCGTATGAAATGTCGCCAAGACGCTCGTAGGGAGCTGCAACTGCCAGCGTCTCGCCATCCATCGCGACAGATGACCCCAATCGGCTGTCGCTTACCGGGTCGGGAGAAACCAAGGTTTGCGCCAACTCCCAAACCTGGGCATCCGGATCAAAGTGAAATAGGTGTACGGCCCCGGCCCACCTAGCTCCCTCGATCGTGAGGAACGGCTCGCCGACGGCCAACCAGTCGCCGTCGAGATCGAGTGATGCGCCGAATTGGCTTTCCGTTGACGGCTTAGGCCCGTGGAGCGTGGCCGTCTCCAACCATTCGCGCCCACGGCGCTCGAAAACACGGACTGCCGGCGGACGCGACGGAGAGGGATCGCCCCCGCCCGAACCGACGACCACACGCTTTTCATCCGCGGCGATCGCAACGCCGAACTGGTCGCCGTACTGTACGTCGGCCGGCTGAAGCTCCCGGAGCATGGGCGCGCACTCATCCGGGATTTCGTCATTGTCGCAATCTGCGCTGGTTTCTGACGCGATGTCGCAGTCGTCGGGAACGGAATTGCCGTTGCAGTCCGGTTCGCATTCATCGGGAATCCGATTCCCGTTGCAGTCCTGGCTGACGGCCGCCGCGACGTCGCAATCGTCCGGCACGAAATTGTCGTTGCAATCCTTCTCGCACTCGTCGGGAACGCTGTTTTCATTGCAGTCCAGGCCAATGCCGAGCGGACAAGGGGAGGAGAGGTCGAGTTGATGGATGCCCTGGTCTTCCTGCGTCTTGGATCCAACCAGGATGTAATACGTGTTTCCCGGTACGAGGCCGGTGACGCAGAATCGCGGGTGCGGCGATTGGACCGGGCAACCGTGATAGTCGTCGACGCAGGCGATCGGCGTCAGTGTCGCGCACGCGCTTTCTTCGCTTGATGGATCGCCGACAGAGAATACCTCGACGACCGAATCGCCTTCCGAATCGCTGCTGAGCAGCGAGACAAGGGTGGAGGGAAACTCCGCCGTGAACCGAAACCACGTCGTTCCAAGCAGCCGATGCCCGGCATCCTCACATCTCTCGCTGGGGCAGTCGGTAGGGTCGCTACAGGACTGCCCGGAGGAATGGCCGCCGATGCACAAGCGCGAACTTCCGCTGAAACACGGCGGCTCAGGATCGGCCAGGGACGCCGTGGCGGAGTGGTTCGAAAAAAACGTTGTGCCGTTCCCTTCAACTTCAAGAGCGCCACGCCCGTACGTTCCCCAGCACATGTCGGATAGCGGACGCGTATCGCAGATCTCGGTTGTCGTTTCGACGCAGGCGCGGTCCCACTCGACGCGGCAGCAGTAGGAATCCACGTCGCAGATGGCCGTACAGCAGTCAGGATCGTTGCAGCCCGGCTCGTTGCGCGGCATCAGGCAATCGCCTTCCCTCGCCAGACACGCCGCCCAGGGACAAGACTGGCCGCTCACGCCGCAGTAACGGCCGATCTGCCACTGCCGTGGAGGGTCCAGCGGTGGATAAGCCAAGCACTCGTCGAGCGTCAGGTTGAGACAAGTGTCGTCCGGCGTGCAGCAGGCGGCCTGCCCGCAGGGGTGCTCAAACGGCTCGGACGCGCAGGTCTCCCCTTCCATCCATTTCGGCTTCAACGTTGTTCCACGCGGCGCAAACGTGCAGCTCGCCTGGGGAACGTCGCGGCAGAGAATCTCGCAGACTCCGGGCGGCGTACATTGGGGTGAACACACTCCGTCCGTGCCGTCCGGGTCGTAGCGCACGCAATCGGCGTCCGTCGTGCACGAGTACCCGTTGCGATCGCCTCCGGCGCAGTACAAACCCTGCTTACACAACAATCCGTCATCCGCCCCGCCGATGCACTCGGGCAGGTACATGTCGCAGCACGCCCCAGTTGTGGCTGGGCCGGCGCAGGTGATCGAGACGTGAAAGCCGTCGTAGACGTTGGCCGTGTCCATCGGAGTCGGACCGCGGACCGGGTCATCCTTGCAGTAGGAGTCGTCCGTATCGCCGACACTCGGCCGATTGGCCGCCATCACGACCCCACTGGCGAGGTTGTTGACCCTCACCGCGAACCACGGGTTGAGCGGCAGCGTAATCGGTGGATCGAACGTGAATCGCTTGACCCTCGGCTCCGTCGTGGCTTGCGTTTGCGCGAAGACCCCCCTTGTCCCGGGGATGGCCGTCGTGTCGTCGCAGTCGCTCTGGAGCTGGAAGGTGTAGTTTCCCCACCCCTTCACCGCCGTTTCGAATCCGACCATCCGGCATTCGCCGCCAAGCAGTTGAAGGTCGTCGGCGACGAAGACGTTGGCTCCAGGGTTGGGGACAATGGGGCCGACCGCGTTATGGTTCTTGTACCCCAGATGGGCGACCGGGCAGGTGGCCTCGTCGCCGTGGACCTGGAGGTTGAAGCTCGCGTGCGGTGCACTCGGGAACCCGCCCAGCCTGCCGGTGCAGGCGAACCCCGGAAGGTCGATCACGTCGCCGGAGTGACCCTCCAGCGGCGGCGCACCCACGATGACCCCCGCGTTTTTCCGCGAAAACATCACCCCGAACCACGTGTTGGTGAACAGCGGAATGATTTGTTCGGGTGGAACGACGACTTCGATCGTTCGCGGTCCATCGTCGGGGAACTCCACCGTCCTCTGCGTGCCGGGAACGATCAGGTCCGGCCGGGTGGCCGTGCTCACCGACTGCGGGCAACTGCTGTAGAACGCGAAGGTGATTGTAAACGGTCCGCCGATGCCGGTCGGATCGGCCTTGCCGGTCACAGGGAAGCTGAACCGCCGCAGCGTGCACCCGTCCGTCGAGGTGATGGCCACGTCGTCGGAGTACAACTTTCCCGCCCCTGGCGAGGAAGCGAACCGTCCCCTGGTGTTGCTGTAGATCAGCCGCGTCGCCGTGGTCTCAGCCGCGGTCGCTCCGGATGGATCTGCCGAACCCGCCGTGCCGACGACGTGCTTTTCAAAGATCGTTCCCGGCGGCAGGGGGAAAACGGTCAATTCCGCGGGCATCTCCGAACCATCGTCAGGTGCGGCCGAGTCGTCATCCACGGCGTCCGACGGCGTGGCTGACCAATCGACTGGGATGCTTTGGTCAGGTTCTCCCGACGCCGCCCGGCCGTCTATAACAAGCTCGGGCGGATCGGCAAGTTCCGTTGCCTCCTGCACCACTGGCGGCTGTGGGGCCTCCTGCGCTTGCGCCACCCCGGCGCAGGTGGACACCCACGCCGCGACCAACGCCATCATCCCCCGCGACCATGCCCTGGCGGCCTGGTCGAATGGCAAGGTTGAAGTGACTATCCGACTCATGACCCATCCTCCCTGGCGCGTCCCGGTGCGGCCCTGATGCGCCGCCCGCAAGGGACGACCGCACGGCCACTTCCGTCCTCTTGACCCGGGCGATGAATCATCCGGGCTGGACGGCCCCTCGGCGCGCAACGCCTGCTCAGACCTGATCCGTACCTATCAAGACGCGCGAAACCGTCTCGTGGCGGTGGATTTCGGGGATTTTTTGAGATTGACCCCGCCGCACCGGGCGCAGACGGACCCCCATTGCACGGATTTCAGATGGGGTTGAGGGGTCGTCGTCGGTGCCGTGCGAACTCCTGATCGTTCGCGGGTGAGATGCGCCCAGGTCAAGCGCGGAAAGGATGATGACGTTGGCGAAATACCGCCGATTGCCCAGACCCAGGTTGAATGATCAGCCGCGCTCTTGCGGCACACGCACCCGCATGGAAAACGTCGCAACCGCCACGTCTATGACAAGCGTAGCCCGCAGGTTCGGCAAGGTCCAATATTTTCCAGAGATTCCTCAACCATCGCCCGTCGGCGGCGCGTTCGGTCGTTCTTTACGCCGCGCGGGCCGTTTTCGCGATGCAGCCGGCGTTAACGACCTCTTTCGTGGCGGTTCGCTATGGGCAATTTATGTTGCATTGCCCTTGGGAAGGCCGAAGCGTGTTCAAGCGAGGTTCGTACGTTCCCGCGCCGTTGAGCAAATCAACTTCGTCGAGAATGTCCAGCGGACTGAAGACTCCGCTGCGGTCGATGTCCGAACTATGCATCGGTAATGTCAACACCGGCGGCGGAGGCGGCGGGGGAGGTTCGGCCGGGCTTGGACTCCGCGGTATCCAGAACGCAAGTGCGGACACCAGCGAGGTCACGTCGTGCGAGGTCGCTGCGAAATCAGAGTCCACGTTGCCCGGGTGCGACGCGACCGTCCCCAGCGAGCACGGGGCATTGCCCAGGTAGGCGACGCGCGTCACGGCGTCCGGCGTGATCGGTCGGGCGAACGTGATCGTCCACGTTCCCGGCGAATCTTGGACCACGCTGGCGATCGAGTTTGCTTCGCCCAGCGCCTGGTCCGTTTCGCAGAACTTCCAACAGACCGGACCGCCAAGCGTTGGTGCGTTGACCACCATCTGGTTGTACCCCAGAAGCGGCACAATCGGCGGCACGCCGGACGGATCGTGCGGTCGGCGAGCGTCGAGAACGCTGGGCGGCGGATCCATGAACGTCACCAGCCCCGAATCGCAAACCGGGATGCACTCGGCGTGGATTTCTCCCGCGCCGCGGCCTCCGTTCTCATCGCCGATTCGGACCTTGAAGCAGTCTCCAATCTGCGCCGGGAACCGAACCACGGACTCCGGATCGCCGGGGTTGCAATTGTTTGTATCGAGGTCCGCGTTGCCGTTGCAGTCCACCGGAGCACCGGCCGCGGGCGGACAGATCTGGCAGCCGTCG
>JBBTCJ010000159.1:0-8265 GCA_038043285.1 Planctomycetota bacterium
AAGAACACCTTTACTCGGCGAGGCCGGTTGTCTCACTTTGATTGAAACAAATCAAGATGCGCAATGCACTCTGCACCGACTGGCGTCCAACTACCTTCGCTAACGAGCTGGTGCTGCACCCATTCCCAGCGCAGCTCTGCCTTTCCGACGCTGCTCCTGACACCACTCACTTGCACACAGAGCGATTGATATTCTTCGACCAGAGAATCGAGGGAATTATCTTCGAATGCCATTTGCGTACTCCCAACTACTGACCACCGAAAATCATGCCGATCGAGAGACGATCGCCGACGTGACGCCGACCAACCACGGGAGGAGCCCTCTGATTTTGTTGGATTTCTCCAGGTTGTGGCGTGCGCACAACAGACGAACGTTTTCAATCGTTATGCTGCTGCCTCCTTTTGAGTAAGGAACATCATGGTCGAAATGGAGATTCTTGTCAGATCCGCACAGGACGCAACGCCCGCCGTCGCGCCGCCACACCTCTACCTTGACGGACGTAGGAATGATGCGCGAGTGTCGGAGAATTGGCTCCGAGGATCCAACGGTTGGAATCGGTTGAAGGAAGAAACGAAAGACCCTTCGTCCACTACAATCTTCGATCACAGCGTCGACGAGCTCGAACCGTCCGCGATCCGACCAAACACCCTGCGAAATCTTTTCATAGACCTGGACAACTTCGGCCTGTCTTTCGCCTCGCTTGTATGCAATCGCAGCCTCGTAAAACTTTCCGTTCTCGGTCAGCGCGCCGCCAGGATGGCGAATCGGCTGATTAACAAGCTTGGGGTCGGTCCCGCGCCTTCGCGGTTCATCGTGCCCCTCGTACTCGAGCAATCCGGATTCTTCGTGCCATTGGTCGTTGTATGGCGCGTTCTTTCGAACGCTCATCAGAATCACAGAGTACGTTGGATGCAGGCGAAAGTTCATTCCGCGCTGGAGCATGACCTTCTCGCGGTGCACCATGTCGGCATAGGAGATGATAGGTCTGAATCGCCTCATGTCCGCCAGGGTACCTTCTCTCCGAGATTGCTGAATCCTTGGCAGGGGGAACCTCCCGCGATGACATCGGCTTGCGGGAACACGTCGATTTCCTCGACCGCACACTGAGCTACGCGGTCGGTAAGATTGGCCCGAAGTGTGTCGCACGCGTGGGCGTCCCACTCCACCGCAAGAGCCGTACGAAAGCCCGCGTTCTTGAAGCCGAGAGCGAGACCTCCGCAGCCAGCGAAGAGTTCAAGAACAGTCGGCCCACGACCGGGCGGGGGCACGGCAATGAGTTTGTGCCAATCGTGGTTGCGGTGCTCCTTGGTATCGAAGGGATAGAGGCGGTATCGCCTCGCGTTGACTTTTTCAAGGGCGAGCACGTCCCCCGTCTTAATCTGATGGTGCTCGAAGAACTCGCGGACCCACTTACGCCCTCTGAACATCCGGCGTGGTTTGCCCGTTCCGGCTTCGGTTCCGATGTCGGTCTCGACGGTCGTGTTCAAGCCGTCGAGCCGGATTTCGATAAGTTTGGTGTGGCCGTTGGTGGATTTGCGGGATGCGCCGAAACAACCTGGAGGAAAAAAATCGTGGTGTCCGGTGATGGAAATATGCCGGTTACGCAGGTTGCCCGCGGTGACGCGAATCAGACGCTTCCTGTCGGCGACGGTCCCGCTCAACGAAAGACCTCCATGCCAGCGTCTAAGCGCGTACTCACGTTAGCAAACGCACGCGCCTCATTCAAGAGGTAATCAAACCGTGGTGCGACTTGTCAACAACCCGCCCCCTGCCATTTGTTTCGAGGCGGGGCCTCTCTCAGTTGCAGCATCGTGGCCAGCGAGGACACAGGTCGTTAGAATCCGGCGGCGCCGCGGCGTGGTTCACCAGAGGCTTCGCCGAAGGGCGGTTCAATGCTGGTCATCCGCAATATAGGTGAGCTGCTGGTCGTCCCGCCCGGACCGGTGCGGGGCGGGGACATGCGCCGCGCCGAGCGGATTCCGCACGCCGCCGTCCTGGTCGAAGGTGACCGCATCGCATGGTTCGGAGCGGAAGCATCGCTGAACGCCGCGTCGGGCTGCCCGTCGATCGACGCCCGCGGCGGATGCGTCCTACCGGGGCTGATTGACTGTCACACGCACACCGTTTTTGCCGGAACCCGGGAACAAGAATTCGTCCAGCGAATCGAGGGCAAAGCGTATGCGCAGATCGCACGGGAGGGCGGCGGCATCGCAGTCACCGTCGAGGCAGTTCGCAAGGCGAGCTGCGACGAACTCGTTGAGCCGGCCCTGCCGAGGCTGCAACGCATGTTGCACAACGGCGTGACCACGGTGGAGATCAAGAGCGGTTATGGTCTCAGCGTCGAGGACGAGTTGAAGATGCTGGAAGCGATTCGCCGGCTGGGAGATTTGCAACCGATCGAACTTGTGCCGACGTACCTTGCGGCCCATACGACGCCCGGCGAGTTCCACGGGAACTCCGACGGCTACCTCGACACCGTGTTCGCGGACGAAATGCTCGCCGCCATTCGCGATGGGAACCTGGCTGAGTTTTGTGATGCTTTCTGCGAGAAGACGGCCTTCACCGTCGAGCAGTCGCGACGAGCGTTGCTGGCAGCCGGGCGATTCGGCCTGCGCCCAAAGCTGCACGCGGACCAGATCACGCAGATGGGGGCGAGCCGACTGGCGGGCGAGGTGGGCGCGATCTCCGCCGATCACCTGGAGAAGATCGACGATGAAGGCATGGCAGCGCTTCGCAAGGCCGGCTCGATTGCCGTCATGTTGCCGGCGTGTTCGTTCTTCCTCGGTGTTGAGCAGGCGCCGGCGCGAAAGCTGATCGAAGCCGGACTGCCGGTGGCGATCGCCACCGATTACAACCCCGGATCGTCGATGGTGGAATCCCTGCCGCTGGCGATGACGATTGCGGCTACGCAGATGCGCCTGACGCCGACGGAGTGTATCGTCGCGGCCACCGGCAACGCGGCGGCCGCGCTTGGGCGACACGAGCGTATCGGCGCGATTCAGGTCGGCATGCAGGCGGACCTGGTGATCCTTGACGTGCCGAACCACGAACGATGGATCTACGAACCCGGTCGCAACTGCGTGCGGACAGTCATCAAGAAGGGCCGGGTCGTGGTCGGCGAAGCGGTGTAGTCCGAGTCCGCCCCAAAGCGTCGCGACGGCCGCAAGTCCGTCCCCCACCTATCGCTGGGCGATGAATGGGGCACCGACAGGGCACGGGGTGGATGGTTGGGGATGCGGTGGAGTTGCGGGAACCGACGATTCCTTACGCCGTTCGGCTCGAAAACGGGGACCATTGCAGTACGATTCCGGGATGCGGTTCCTCCTTGAGTTCGACGGACCGGTGTTCGACGTGGCGGCGGCGCAACATGCGGCCCATCGCGAATCCGCCGCCGCCGTCGGGTGGTCGTCGTTGGATGCCGCGACCTTCCGCCGGGTGACTCGAAGCAAGGGGCGGGAAGCGGACGTCCTGCCGGGGGCGAGGGACGGCAAGGTCGGCGAATACCATCGGCGGTTTGAGGAACTTGTGGAATCTGACGCCTGCATCACGCGGCTTGAGCCGCATTCCGGCGTTGATGAGCTTCTGGTGAAGCTCGCGCGGTCAGGGTTGTGCCATTTTGTGACACTCGGCTCGAACCGATCCGCCCGCGCGACCCTCCTCCAGCGGCACGGGCTGTCCCGGTTTGCCGGGGGCATTGAAGCCTTGAATGCGGACCCGCGCCGCCGACCGGCTGAGTTACGCGTGTTGTCGGGAAACGACGAGCGGACCCTGGTCGTGGCGGGCGGCGACACGCTGGCGCGATCCGCGAGCCTGGCGGAATTGTTCGTGGTCGGAATCACCAACGGACCGTGCTCCGCCGACCGCCTGCACCGTGCCGGCGCGGCCGTGGTGTATAAGACACTCGATGACCTTCTTGAATCGTTGGGTTCTGGCGCCGCCGATCTGGTTCGGGCCGGTTGGCATCCCGCGCCGTTGCCGTAGTCTTGGTGGGACCGCGAAAAGGTGTGATGATTCGCTCCGGACTGTTCGGTCCGCGTTTCTACGAGGAGTTGACAGTGATGCGTACAGGATTCCTCAAACTTGTGTTGCTTGTTGTATTGGCCCCGTGGCTGAGCGGTTCGGTTGCGGCCCAGAGGGATTTCCAGCCGGATCCCGCGGCCGTCGAACGCTTCGGACCGGCCTATCGTTACCCGCAGGCGGGCTGGCTGGTGCTGCACGTCGAGGGCGATCCCTATGACCGCGGCGTTCAGCATGGCCGCCTTATGGCCAAGGAGATCGAAGGGCACCTGAAGTCTTTCGCGCTGATGTACAGCCCGAAGGCCCCGGCGGATTCATGGCGGTTCCTGCGGCTGCTGACCGAATCGCTGTTCTTGCGCGGGTTTGAGCGGGAGTACTTGGAGGAAATGCGGGGCATTGCCGACGGCGCCGCGGCGGCGGGCGCGAAGTTCGACGGACGCCCGCTGGACCTGACGGACATCGCCGCGGTGAACCTCTGGCCGGAAATCATGTGCCTGGAGTGGGGCGCGGCGGCTGTCCCCACCGGACTGGAGGGGGTCAAGTTCCCCGGTGGTCGGGCGAAACCGACGCTTCCGCCCAAGCCGGGCCACTGCTCCGCCTTCGCGGCGACCGGACCGGCGACGGGGGATGGGAAGATCGTCTTCGGCCACATCACCATGTTCGGTCTGTACCCATCCACCTTCTACAACCTTTGGCTGGACGTTCAGCCGAAGGAGGGACATCGGGTGTTGATGCAGAGCTTCCCCGGCGGCATCCACAGCGGGATGGACTATTACCTCAACTCCGCGGGAATCCTGGTGTTGGAGACGACGCTGGATCAGACGCGATTCAACGTGGCCGGCGTTCCGCTGGCCAGCCGCATTCGCAGGGCGGTGCAATACTCCGACACGATCGATGAGGTGGTCGAGACGCTCAAGAGCGCCAACAACGGGTTGTACACCAACGAGTGGCTGCTTGCCGACGTCAAAACCAACGAGATCGCGATGTTCGAACTCGGCACCGCCAGCAGCAAGCTCTATCGCAGCAGCAAGGGCGAGTGGTTCGGAGGGACCGAGGGGTTCTATTGGGGCTGCAACAACGCCAAGGACATGGCCGTCCGACTGGAAACGATCGCGGGCACGAACGATCGACCGTTCAACGCGGTGTGGGAGCCGAGCATCCGCGACCAGAAGTGGATCGAACTCTACGCGAAGTACAAGGGGAAGATTGGCGAAGCCTTCGGGAAGGAAGCCTTCACCACGCCGCCGATCTGCGCCTTTGCGTCGGTTGATGCGAAGTTCACGACGTCGGCGATGGCCAGGGATCTCAAAACCTGGGCGATTTTCGGTCCTCCTCGCGGCAAGACCTGGAGGCCGACGTTCAACGAACGGCGCGATTTTCCCGAGATTGAACCGCTGGTCAGCAACCCCTGGACGATCCTGCACGGCCAAGCGCCGACGATCTCGGATGGAGCGATCACCCCCGTCGATCTAGGCGACGAGATGGTGTCGAAGGGATCGGGCAAGGACGTTGAGTTGGGCAAGGACGAGCCGATCCTCCCCTCCGATTCCATCGCCTGGCGGGGGACGATCCTCCCGAAGTCGGACGCGGACGCATGGCTTGCGGCGGCGTTCGCGGATCACCACGGAATCGTCGCCCGCGATCGAGGGCACGTGCTTTCGTCCGAGTCGGGCTGCCTTTGCGAGCCGGACCTGAGCAAGTCCGGCGCGAGCCTGTTCGCCGCACGATCAGCGTATTTGGCGGCCGTCGCGGCGGTCGGCGATACGGCGCTGTCCGACATTCGCCTTTCGACAGCGTCGAGCGAGAGCCATCGCATCGCCGCGGGGAAGGGTCTGCTCCTTCTTGGCGAGCTTCGGCGGCGTCTGGGAGACGAGCCGTACGTTGAAGTCATGGACTCCTTTGGAGTCGCTCACGCGGGGCAGAAGGTCTCCTGGAAGGACTTCGCGTCCCATGCGGAGAAGATCGCGGGTGCCGACCTGCGAGCCTTCTTCGACTACTGGACGGGAAAGACCGGCCTGCCTCGTTTGAAACTCCAGAACGCGACCATGGCTACGGAAGAAACACCCTCGTCCGGCGCCTCGCGCCGTATCCAGGGCGTTCTGGTTGCCGAGATTGGGCCCTTGCCGACCAACGTTGAGGTTACGGTGGAGATGGACGGTAAGGAGACCACCTCCGTCGTCCCGGTGGATCCCAAGGACGGATCGTTTAGCGTCGACGCCGACAAGCCGCCCATTCGACTGATCGTCGACAAATACTCGCGCGTGGCGCGGGCCAACGGCGGAAGCTACGATCTGACGGCCTTCGGGCGGGAGTTCGAGCGGACCCTGATCGTTTACGGCACGCTCGACGACGAAGCCGGAAATCGGGAGGCCGCCGACGTGCTGGCCGAAGCGATCCGCAAGGCTTACACGAACGTGGACACGCCCGTTCGCTCGGACGCCGTGGTCACCGACGACGAGTTGAAGGACCATCACCTGCTGCTGATCGGGCGGCCTGCGACCAACCGGGTGACGCAACAAATGCAATCCGCTTTCTCCGTCAGCTTTGGGTTGCAATCGTTTACCGTCGCGGGCGAGACCTATGCCCATTACAAGAGCGCCGTTCTCGCCGCGGGCGCCAACCTGTTGAATCCGCGCTACTCCGCAAAAGTGATTGCCGGACTCAGCGCTCTGGCGACGTACCAGGCTGCGTCGAAGCTCGAGTACTCCGGTTCCGGGGCGGAGGTCGAGGTTCTCCCTTACGGCGGAACGCCACGGCGATTGGTCGTGCCGTCGGCCGAGCTGGTGTGGAAGTTCTCCGAGGCGGAGTCGCAGGCGGAGGCCGGGACGCGGTAGCACGGTTCCCCGGAGGTTTGACCGCTGAACGCAGGGTTTGCGGAATGGAGCAGCACGCATGGCCGGCCCGAAGGACGTGATCCTGGCGCAGTTTGCTAATGCCGAACAACTGATGCAGTGGTTTACGTCGGACCTTTCCGACGCCGAGTATTTCAAGCCCCCTGTCCCCGGCGCCAATCACGCGGGCTGGATCATCGGACACGTCGCGTGTTCCGAGGATTCGATCGTGGCCGCCATCACCGGCAAGGCGATGTGCATCCCTGCGGCGACCCACGCGACATTCAAGGGGGGCGAAGACTGTCTACCGGATGCCGCCCGGTACCCCAGCCGCAAGCAAGTCGACGAGCTTCTACGCGACTCCCGGGCGCACACCCGTGAGGCAATCAGGGACTTCGACGACAAACGGTGGAATGATCCCTCTCCGGAGGGATGGACCAAGGAGTTTTTTCCCACGCTCGGCGCGATGTGGAGTCTGCTCCCGACGCACCAGTATTGGCACATTGGACAGATTACCGTCTGCCGGACCGGGCTGCGGAAAAAGAGGGTCTTCCCCGGCGGCTAGCGGTCTTACTCACCCTAACCCTTCGGGTTCGACGGGTCCGCTCCCTCGCGGTCGCGGTACGGATTGGTGGCGATCGTCGTCCATTCGACCATTCGCATTTGCCGTTCAGCCTTGGGCATGAAGTTACCGGACGCCGAGTGTCCGATTCGCGCCCGCCGTTGGTCGATAAGCATGGGTCGGTGCGACGAGGGGGTCGCTCACACGGCAGGACAATCGACCAATGGGCGCGGACAAATCGGTATTAACCACGGGCGATGTCGCGCGAATCTGCAACGTCGCGCCGCGAACCGTCTCGAAATGGGTGGATGCCGGTCATTTGCGGGGATACCGCATTCCGGGCAGCAAGGACCGTCGCATTCCCCTCGACCAGCTCATCCGATTCATGCGTGCACATGGCATTCCGCTCAACGGCCTCGACGGAGGGAAGCGCCGCGTGCTGATCGTGGACGGCGACGAGGGGCTGTCGACCAGCCTGGCCGACGCCTTGGCGCGGCTCGGCGAGTTCGAACCGTTTACGGCCTCCTCGGCGTTGGAGGCCGGGGCAGCCGCCGAAGCCCATCATCCCCACGTCATTCTCGCCGACGTGCGGCAATCCGACCTTTCGCCGTCGTCCTTGGTCCGCTTCGTGCGTTGCCATCCCCACCTGCGCGACACGTCGCTGATCGCCATGGGAGCGGGTCTGGGCAACCCGCAGGGGCAGGGCCTTCTCCAGTTGGGATTCGCGGGGTTTCTCTCCAAACCGTTCGGCGTCGAGTCGCTTTGTGTGTTGATCGAGCACGCCTGTTCGACCGTCGTCGCGGGCTAGCCCGCATTTCTCACCAGGTGAGAGCGGGTCGTCATTTTGAATTGGCC
>JBBTCJ010000160.1:0-26479 GCA_038043285.1 Planctomycetota bacterium
GAATCGGAACCGGCCTGGGGACCGTCAGCGACTGGGCACGAGGGGCTTTGATGAGTCCAGAACGCCGCCAAACGTGCTTAACGTTCCCCGGCGATGCCTCCCTGCGCCCTCCGCTTCCCGCTCCGGGAGCCGAGTTTACGGACATCGACCTACGGCTTCAATCCAGCCGCGCTCCAACCTGACGAGATTCGACAGACTCCATCGGGCGCCCGGGCTATTTCGCCGGGGCCAATGCGACCTTTAAGACGTGTTCGGTCCCGTCGCGGAGGACGGCAACCTCCACGAGGTCGCCGGCTTTGTTGTTTCGTGTGCCCGCCATGTAGTCGTAAACGTTGGCGATCTTCTTGTCACCAATGCGGATGATGCGATCACCGCCCTTCATTCCCGCCATGTCGGCCGGCCCTTCGGGACTGACGGCATCGACGGCCATCCCCGGCTTGCCGTCGTCCCCGTATCCCGGGGTCAGGCCCATGACCACGCGATACGTCGGCGCGCTGCCCGCGGCTTCCTCCTTCTTCGGTTCTGCCTTGGCCGCGATGAACTTGGGCGCTTCGGCCCGGTCGGCCAATTGCCGCGCCGCGTCCACCACCGTTTTCACGACCCGCGCCCCGCCGTCGGCGTTGATCTTGTCCGCGTCGTCGGTGGGCTTGTGGTAGTCGTTGTGCGCTCCGGTATAGAAGTGCATGGCCGGGACGTTTTTGCGAAGGAACGGCGCATGGTCGCTGCGCCCGCCGTAATCGACGCCGGGCGCGATCTTCAATCCTACCTTGCCCGCGGCGGAACTGACCAATTCGCTGAACCCCTCGCCGCATTCGGTGCCGAACACCTGAACGGTCTTCTCGCTCTCGTTCATCCGTCCGACCATATCGAGGTTGAGCATGGCCGTCGTCTTCTCCAACGGCGCGAAGGGATGTTCGACAAAGTATTTGCTGCCGTGCAGACCCGATTCCTCGGCGGTAAAGGCGATGAACAGGATGCTTCGTTTCGGTCGCGGACCCGCCGCCAGCGCTCGCGCGATCTCGATCACGCCGCTGGTGCCCGAGGCGTTGTCGTCGGCCCCATTGTGAATCTGCGGACCGGCGTCGTCGGCGACGACCTTTCCGGCTTTGAACTTTCGCATCATCGGCTTGCGCACCCCGAGGTGATCGTAATGGGCGCCAACGATCACGAACTGATCGGCGAGCGCTCCCTCTCCGTGGAGGACGCCCAACACGTTGCGCACCGGCGCGGTCTTCTTGTCGAACCCTGCCTGACCGTTCACCGCGACGTGGGCGACGAACCCGGAGGCAGGTTTGCCCGCATCCAACTTCGCCTGCAACTCATCGAGCGAACCGAACCGCCCCGCCTGTATGGTCGACTCGGCGAACGCCCGCGTGACGTGAAACGCGGGAATGCCGTACTGGTCGGCCCCCTCGGCGACGAATTCGGTGAGCACCTCTCCGGCGTCCGGCAGCGGCGAGGGGCTGACCACCAGCACCGCTACGGCGCCGCGGTCCTTGGCGTTGTACACCTTGTTGCGGATCATCGCGTGTCGCGTCGGTTCACCCTTTTCGTCGGCCCACGAACGAGGCTCGCCGTCGAAAACCAGCACCACCGCGCCCTTCACGTCGAGGCCCGCGAAGTCGTCGTACGCCTTGTCGGGATTGACGATCGCGTACCCGCAAAACGCCAACGATCCTGAGAACGCGTCGTCCGAGGAAAAGTTGAATGGGATGTAGTCGGCACCCTGCTTGCGCTCGACCTGGTCGCCGCTGACCGCCAACTTGCTCGCGTCGGTCAACGTCCGGTGCAACGTCAGGGGGAAGGTCTGGAAGAACGTCCCATTGTCACCGGCCGGGGCAAGCCCAATCTCCTTGAACTGGGCGGCGATGTACTCAGCCGCCTTGTCGATTCCCTCCGAACCGACGCCTCGGCCGGTCAGCTTGTCGTCAGCGAGGTACTTCACGTGGTCCAGGAACCGCCTGCCGACGTCCGAGTCGTCGGACCGGGCGGGGCTAACGAGCGCCAAGAACAGGACGACACTCGCCAAGCCCCAGGCCGTGGACGACCGATTCGACGAAACGTTTGGTTGCATGGTCAACTCTCCTTCCAAATGAACGCATCGAGCCGGTGCGCTCGGCGAGCGGGACGGCGGTCGCGATTCGTGCCCAACCACCGTGGCATTCGACGTTCCCGTCGCCCGTAGCCAACGGCGACCCGCCACGACGCGAGGAACCCGTCGTCGGGCCGCACCATTTCAATGGCTGAGAAGCAAATTGTCGAGTGGATTCCGCCCGGCAGGCGAGGAGGGGCGTTACCGCGCATGCCAGCGCGTGAGGCGCGTTGAACGCTCGGTCATGAATAGGACGTCCAAGTCGTCGATCAGAGCACGCCGATCCATTTCTGCCGTCTGCAAAGCGGAGTGGTAGTGGTCGCTGCCGGATTGGGTCAAGTTCTCGGAGTGGGCATGTGGGTTCGTCCAAGCCACGGTGTGCTGGGCCGTGCACCCAGGAAGCCCGCCCGCCGCCGCCAACACCGCCGTCAACCCAAGTTTGCGTAGCATCGAACGATCGTCCTTTCCCGGGGAAACGAACCCACCGCCCGACATTCCCTCCGGCGGATCGGGTCCGGCACAAGTCCTAAAAGCCTATCCCCCCAAATCGGCCCCGTCAACCGCCCGATTCCGCCAGGACGTTGGTGATGAACGTCGCCAGGGCCTTGGCGTAAACTGGAGCGTAGGTGAACCCCGATTCGTTGTGGTCGCCGGGGGTTTCAACAAAGAGTTTCGGCGGCGAGGCCGCATCAAACAGGGCCTGGGCCATCGACAAAGGGATCAGATCGTCGCTTTGACCGTGAAGAAACAGCTTGGGGCAGTCGACTCGACCGATTTTGTCGATGGACTCGAAGCGGTCCCGCAAAATCCAGGCGACCGGAAGGAACGGGTACTGGAACTTGCCGACGTCCACCAGACTGGTGAAGCTCGACTCGACCACCAAGGCGGCCGGACGGCGGCGCGAGGCGAGGTCGATGGCCACCGCCCCGCCCAGCGATCGACCAAGGACAACAATCCGGCTCGGCGATTCGCCGCGGGACTCGACCAGATGGTTCCACGCCGCCTGGGCATCGAGATACAAGCCTCCCTCGCTGGGTTCACCGTCGCTTCGACCATAGCCGCGATAGTCGATGATCAGTGAGTTGTATCCCAGCCCGTGCAGAACCTTCAGCTTGTGGAGCCGGTGCGAGACGTTGCCCGCGTTGCCGTGGAAAATCAGGACCGTCGCCGTGGCGGTGGCGTGGGGAACGTACCAACCCGCGAGCTTCACTCCGTCGGCAGCGGTGAACGACACGTCCTCGTAAGCCAACCCCACGTCGCCGGGCGTTCCCTCCAGCTCGCGCGACGGGAAATAGATCAAATGCCGCTGCCACACGCCGACGAGGATAACAACGAGAACGTAGCCCGCAATGAACGCGGCCAAGGCAACCGTCGCGCCGCGCCGAACACGGCACGCAACGCGGCCGGGGAAGCGACCTTCGTTGCGGGATGACGGAACGTGGGTCGGTTCATTCATGCGAGAAGCGATCTATGGCCACGTCGACGCATTGGATCACGTGTACCCCAAGCCGCCGCGATGAGGATCGGGGGCTTCGTGCCGCGCAAGTGCAGATTGGTGATTCCCGATGTTCCGCGGCCGCGAGGGAGCGCGCCCTCTCATCCCGTCATGCCCCGCGCGAAGGGCTGCTAATTTGCCTCGTCGTCGGAGTCGGCGGCGCGGTCTCGGCGGCGGGATTCCGCGGCCGTCGCCGGCGGCGCCAGGCCCAGGATCGCCAGCGCGTCGCGTTCCACGATACCCCGAAGCTGCTCCCGTGGTATTGTCGGCAGATTTGTCCCATGCACCAGATGGTTGATGCTGTACAAATCCTCGATGCAATGCGAGGCGCAGGCCGCCGGAAATCCGCTCCCGAACAGCAGCTTGTCCATCACCCCGTACTGGTGCGCACTAAGCAGCGCCTGATAGGCCTGCCAGGGTTGGTGCAGCAGCCAACTGATCTCCGCGTAAGCGTTGGCGTGCTTGGCCAGCAGCGCGATCGTCTCGTTCACCCACGGGTACCCCATGTGCGCGATGACCACCCGAAGCGACGGAAACTCACGCGCGATCTCATCCAGCAACACCGGCTGGGCATATTCGAGCTTGGTCGCAGCCGTCACGTGCACGCCGGTATGAAACAGGATCGGCAGCCCTCGCCGCGCCGCCTCGCCGTACACCCGCATCGCCTGGGTGGCCGTGGGATGAAAATCCTGCGCTGCCGGCGCCACTGCGACGCCGCGCATGGCCAGTTCTTCCTGCGCGATGCCCATGTCGGCGATGGCCTCCGCCGATGAACTCGGATCGATGCCCGCGAACCCCACCAGTCGATCCGGGTGGGCGGACACGTATCGGGCCACCTCCCGGTTGTCGATGTGCGCGTTCAGGTAACGGCTTCGGAACCCCAGAACGATGGTCTTGTCCACGGGTTCGGCGGCCGCGAAGTGGTCGGACACGTCCGCGGCGCCCCGGTCGCGATCGTCCGCTTCCCCGCCGCGGCAGCGCCCGACAGGCCGCCCCGCCTGTCCGAGTTTCGCTGCGTCGCTCCAGGTATGCGTAAAACAATCGACGATCATACGGAGTCTTTTCAACCCGCGACCTGCCCGCAGCCAAGAGCAGAACCTGGGCCGGCAGCTGCCGCTGTGCCCGGATGAGATGGTATCGGCTCTTGGTAGGGCTGGTCAATCAGCCCGCGGCGTCCCCAGGGTCTTTCAATCCTTGCCAACACTTGACGGCGACCACGGGAAACCAATGGTGGACAAGCCGCCAATGGCACCCGTTTCCCACAGACCGTCGAGGATTGAAAGGCCCTGCCCAACGTTTCTCCATCCTTGCCGCCGTTGCGCGTTTCGCGTACAAGAATGTTCCACGCGATAGAGCTGCACGCGGATCATCCGGGCTTGGAGGAAGCGCATGCTTGCATACGATTTCGTTCCAACGGATTGGGGATATTTCGGATACGTCGCTCGTGCCGGGGCGCTGGTGGCTACGTTGCTTCCGGCGCCGCGAAAAGAGGCCGAAACCGCGATCCGTTCTCGCTACCCCCAAGCTGTCCCGGCGAAGAATCTGCTGCCCGACTTCCGCCGCCAAATCGCGCGCTATTTTCAAGGCAAGCCCACAGAATTTACCGTCGCGGTGGACCTTGCTGATTGTCCGCCGTTTCATCAACGCGCGCTCGAGGCCTGCCGCAGGATCCCCTATGGACGCATTACCACGTACGCCGACTTGGCCCGGGCGAGCGGGAACGCGAAAGCGGTCCGCGCGGCCGGCGCGGCGATGGCTCGCAACCCGCTGCCGATTGTGATCCCGTGCCACCGAGTCCTGCGATCCGATGGGACGCTCGGCGGGTTTTCGTCGAAGCGCGGCGTCGCGGAGAAGCTGGCCCTGCTGCAGATGGAAATCCCCGCGCTGTGCGCGCCGCATGAGCATGACGGCAAATGTTCGTGTTCGAAGGCTTCCCCGTGTCGCGCAAAGCGCCAGCGGAACATGGAGACATGCGCATGAGTGATCTCTCTCGACGCGGGTTCCTGCGTTCCGCCGCGGTGCTCGCCGCCGGAGCGGCGTCGCCATCCATTCGGGCGCAGGGGCAAACGAAGGGCACAGGGTCCGGCCCGCTGGTGATCGCCAGCGCCAACGGCCTGCGCTCCACGGAGAAAGCGGCCCAGATGATCCTCGCGGGCGCCGATCCGCTCGATGCAGTCATCGCCGGCGTGAACATCGTCGAGGAAGACCCCGAAGACATGTCCGTCGGATACGGCGGGCTACCCAACGAAGACGGCATCGTCGAGTTGGACTCCTGCGTGATGCACGGTCCGACTTGTGGGGCCGGGTCCGTTGCGGCACTGCGAAGCATCAAGACCCCGTCCAGGGTGGCCCAGCTGGTAATGCAGCGAACGGACCACTGCATGATCGTCGGCGAGGGAGCGCTGCGATTCGCTCGTGCTCACGGCTTCGAGGAGGTCAACCTCCTGACCGACAAGGCCCGCAAGGCCTGGCTGGAGTGGAAGGAGAAGCATTCCGACAACGACGATTGGCTGCCCCCGCCGGACGCGTCCGATCCCAACAAACATTCCGACGCCGTGCGCGGCGTTCCGTTCACCTACGGGACGATCAACTGCTGCGCACTGGACGCCAAGGGCGATCTCGGCGGGGTCACCACCACCAGCGGCCTAAGCTACAAGATTCCCGGACGCGTCGGCGATTCGCCGATCATCGGCGCCGGGCTGTTTGTTGACAACGAGGTCGGGGCCGCCGGAAGCACCGGCCGCGGCGAGGCGGTCATCAAAATCTGCGGCGGGCACACGATCATCGAAGCCATGCGCGGCGGGATGTCGCCGCAGGATGCGTGCTTGTCCGCATTGAAGCGCATCGTCGCCACCACCAAGGAGCCACGGCTCCATCGCAAGGACGGTCGGCCCAACTTCGACGTGAAGTTCTATGCCTTGGCGAAGGACGGCCGCTACAGCGCGGCCTCGATCTGGTCCGGCGGAAAATTCGCCGTGTACGCTGACGGAAAGAACCGTCTCGAGGAATGCGCCTTCCTCTACGAGCGCCCCGCCGAGGGATCGTAGTTCCGCTTGACGGGGAATACGGCCAGGGCGATACTGCGCCAACCATCTACTCCCCGCTCAAGCAGCCGCGGAGGCCTCGGGCGGGGTTGTTTTTTGGGCTGTCCTGGTGGTCCGACTCACGTAATCCTTCGGGTCTAAGAAGGTCCGCTCCCTCACGGTCGCGGCTCTGATAAGAGGCAGCCGGCTGTTGGAACAGAGCCGCGAGCGTGTGCAAGCGGAGGTTGGTCTACCCGAAAAATCTGGTGTTTCGTCGCGCTAGAACCTCTTGCGAGCTTTCGCCGTGCCGACCACGCGCAAGCAGATCGTCTTCTTCATCCTCGGCGGGTTCTTCCTGACCAACGCGATCCTCGGCGAACTGACCGGCGGAAAGCTGCTGGAAATCCCGGAGATCGACCTTGGTTGGTTCCATCTTCCCAGTGTGGTGCTGTCGATCGGCGTCCTACCCTGGCCCATCGTCTTTGTCACCACCGACCTCATCAACGAATATTTCGGCAAACCCGGCGTGCGCAAGCTCACTTTCCTCGCGGTCGGAATGATCAGCTACGCCTTCGTCATCCTGTACCTGGCCATGCAAGTTCCGGCGTGGGAAAAATCGCCGGTGTCGCAGGAGGTCTTCGTCCGGGTCTTCGGACAATCCAACTGGATCATCGCCGGATCGCTGACCGCGTTCTTGATCGCCCAGTTCCTGGACGTTCTGATTTTTCAGGCGTTCAAGGCGTGGACCGGACATCGAATGCTCTGGTTGCGGGCGACGGGCAGTACGGTGTTCAGCCAACTCATCGACACGGTGGTGATCCTGTTCATTGCCTTTCGCCTTCCCGCGATCCTCGAGCGGGAAGGGTACTCGATGACCTGGGAGGAGTTCGTTCGCGTGGCCACGGGGAATTACGGATATAAACTGCTGATCGCGGTGTGCGTCACGCCGATCATCTATCTGGTGCACGGGTTGATCGATCGATACCTCGCGGCCGACCAACAGTCGGGAGCTTAGCTTGAACTTGACCCCTCAAGAGACCGCCCCGTCGCCCTCCCACGCCATGGGGCACGCCGCCAATCCGAGCCAAGCCCGCGAGCCGGCGCTGCCGGCCAGCGCGCCGGTCGGCAGATGGCGCATTCATCGCCGGCTCTACGACTGGGTGCTGCACTGGGCCGACACTCCGCACGGCGCGGCCGCCTTGTTCGTCCTTGCCTTCGCCGAGTCGAGTTTCTTCCCGATTCCGCCGGACGTACTGCTGATCGCCCTGGTGCTCGGGGCACGCTCGCGCTGGGCCCGGCTGGCGACGATTTGCACCGTGGGCAGCGTCGCCGGAGGCGTCGCCGGCTACTTCATCGGCATGTTCCTGATGGACGCCGTCGGCCTGCGGATCATTGAGTTCTATTCGGCGCAGTCCTATTTCGAGACCGTCAAGGAATGGTACGTCCGCTACGATTACTGGATTGTCTTTATCGCCGCCCTCACGCCGATACCCTACAAAGTGTTCACCATCGCCTCCGGCGTCATGTCCATGAACCTCGTCGGGTTTACGCTGGTGTCGGTGGTCGGGCGCGGACTGCGGTTCTTCCTGGTGGCTATGCTGCTCTACTGGTTTGGGCCGCCCATGAAGAGGGTGATCGACCGCTACTTTGATTGGTTGTCGCTGGCGTTCGTGATCCTGGTCTTGGCGGGCTTTGCGGCCATCAAGTACTTCACGTAGCACTGCGGTTGCGATCAGCAGCCACGGCTACCTTTCGTCGGCGCCTACCATCGCGTTCCTCGGTTACAATGCCCCCCATGACCGACCGCCCCGCCTGGACGGACGACCTCCTCGCATCGCCGCATGAAGCGGCGGACAAAGCCTCGCGCGTGCGGGCCATGTTCAACGCCATTGCCCCGCGGTACGAGTTGGTCAACACCGTGTTCAGCGCCGGACGCGACGCATCCTGGCGCCGCCACGCCGTCCAGCTCGCCGGTGTTCGCCCCGACGACGACGTGCTCGACGTCGCCTGCGGGACGGGAGACTTCGCCCGAGCCTTTCTTCGCGGCGGCGCCCGGTCGGTCACCGGTTGCGACTTCGCCCATGAAATGCTGCTGCGTGCCGCAGGTCTGTCGAGCTCCTCACGGATCGAGGCCGACGCTCTCCGCCTTCCCTTTGCTGACGAGAGCTTCTCCATCGTGTCCTGCGCCTTCGGCGTGCGCAACTTCCAATCGCTGGAAGCCGGACTCCGCGAAATACGCCGCGTCCTGCGACCCGGCGGACGGGCGGTCATTCTCGAATTCACCCGACCAACCAACACCATCTTTCGATTTCTCTACGAGTTCTACGCCGGCAGGATCATGCCCGCCGCCGCCGCGATCGTCGGCCGCGACCGTTCCGGTGCCTATCGCTACCTTCCCCGCTCAGTGGTATCCTTCCTGACCGCCGACGAGATGGTCCGATGTCTACAAGGTTGCGGGTTCGGCGGCCCCAGGGCGACGGCGCTGTCTTGGGGAATCGTGGCCGTCTACGTCGCGCCGCGCGATTGACATGGCTGACGCCCCCTCCCTTCCCATCGACCCACGGGCTGCGCCGCAGCCGATTTCGTCCCTCCGGCGCGACACCGCCGGCGGCACGGAATCGCTCAAGGACGTCTGGTCCTGGCCGGGGTCGAAATACCGCCTCCGGGCAATCGGCCTGTTGGCCCTCAACATCGTCCTCTTTGCAGGCACCGGTTGCTTTGCCTATTGGCTTCGAAGCGGCGCGTTCTTCGCCCCGGGGCGCGAGGGGTATTGGGATCTGCTCGCGCACACCTTTCGCGGCGTGGGGCGGGCGGACGTCTCTCTCGGCGCCCTGCTCATCGGCCCCATCAGCGCGCAGGACGTCCCCATCCTCATTCCCATCGTTGGCTTGTTGATGGCTTCGTTGATCGCCATACCGATCCTCGTCGCCATCCTCTATCGCTTCTGGTCGAGTCTTCCGTTCATCGCCGTCGTCGGACTGCTCGCGGTCATGCCCTGGTTGGCCCTGACCCTTCTAGGCTCCTGCGTACTGGCGTCGGTTCGTCCGTTTCGCACGCGATTCCGCTTCATGTCGGCGCTGATCGGCCTGGTTCCCTGCATCGTGTACCTCGCCTTGGCGTGGAAGGGAACCTGGGAGATCGTCGTCGGCAGAATCGACCCCGTCGACGCGGTGAAGTTCGTCGCGCCCTGGGTGCTCGCGGTGGTCGCCGCCGCCATGCTCTTCGCCGTCGTCCTGGCGATCGCCAAACTGGTGAATTACCGCCCCGGCGCGGTCACTCCGCTGTTGGCCCTGATGTTCGGACTGCCCGTGGCCATGTTCGAGTTGCACGTCGGACGCGACGAGCTTTACTACCGCCTGCTGGAGCAGCTCGACGGAGCCTACTTCGCCGACGTCGACGCCTCGGCCGATTGGACGACCGCCGTCGCGCTCGCCTGGCAGCGACATCCACTGCCGCGTCCCTCTTGGGAGGCCATCCGTCAAACCGAGGAGCAGAAATGGCTCTTCGGGTTGGGCGCCAACATCGGTCCCTATGAGTCCGAGCTGACCCCGCACCAGGCGGAAGTTGCCCACCGCTGTGACTGGTTTCAACGCTTCTTCCCCGACAGCCGCTACCTGCCCAACGTCCTTTACATCAAGGCCCGAAGCTGGGACCAGCGCGTCGACCTCGAGGAGTTCCGCCGCACCAAGTGGATTCGCTTCTACGACGACTTCCCCAACGTCGCCTCGCGCGAAACCTGGACCACCATCCTGGTCAACCGTCCCACGACCCCCGTCGGCGCCGTCGCCCGCCTTCGCCTCGCCCAGCTCGAAGCCCGCGAGGGCGACGTTGATCGCGCCGCCGCGAAGCTCGCCGAGCTGATCGACGTTTACCGACGCCCGGCGACCGATCGAAAGGCCGCGGCAGCCACTGAAGAGACGCTTCTCGGCGCCGATACGGACCCCGAAGCGGGCCTCAACGTCCGAGTCGATCGCGTACTCCTCGAAGCCCATCGCCTGCATTCCTTGCTGACTTCCAACAACGATCCGCTCTATGGGTTCGATCCCCTGTCTGGACCTCGGCAACCGACCGCCGCGGTGTGGTTCGGTCTGCTCGACCTGGACCCGCGCGACGGACGCTACGTCGCCAACCTGAAGGCGCTTCAGGCCGCCTATCCCCGCTGTCAGATTGAGGACAACCTCGAGCTGGAGATCGCGCGTTCCACGCCCGGTCCCAGAGGAAGAATCGTGATTTTGGAATCGCTCTTGGAGCGGTTTCCGGATCGTGACGCGGCCCCCGAAGCCCTGGTCCGCCTGGCCATGGCCTACCGCCGCACCCAGCAACCCCTTCGCAGCGCCGAAACCCTCGCCGCCCTGGGCGTTCGTTTTCGCAACTCGATCTGGGCGCAGCGCGTGGGCGACTTCGCGCCGCTGATGACCGAACTTCGTCCTGGATCGGAGCAGCCGTGACCGAACAACCTCGCAGGCAAATCGTGGTCGGAATCACCGGTGCCAGCGGCGCCCCCTACGCCCGCCGCCTCGTCGATTGCCTCTGCGCCGCGGACTGTGACGTCCACCTGATCGTCACGCCCAACGGCAAGCGATTGCTCGCCGACGAGCTGGAGGTCCACGAAATTACCCCGCGGTCGCTGCTGGGACGCGAAACCCCGCGCCTGAACCTCCACAACTACAAGGACGTCGGCGATGTCCTGGGTAGCGGCGGCTTCCGCATCGACGCCATGATCATCTGCCCATGCAGCGGCAACACCCTGGCCGCCGTCGCCGCTGGACTTGCCGAAAACCTCCTTGACCGCGCCGCCGCCGTAACCCTGAAGGAAGCCCGACGGCTCATCGTCGTCCCCCGCGAAATGCCCATGAGCCGCATTGAAATGCTCAATTGTCTCCGCCTCCAGGAAGCCGGCGCCGTCATTTGCCCCCCCTCGCCCGGTTACTACATGAGGCCGCAATCCGTGGCCGACCTCGTCGACTTCGTCGTCGGAAAGCTCCTCGACCTCGTCAGCGTCGAACACCAGCTCAACACGCGATGGAAGCCGCGCCGCGATTCCCTATGATCCCGCCCGCTCCGCAGTTCACCGCCGCGCCGTCCGGCGGCCTGCCCCCGCCAAACGCGTCCGTGCTTGCACCCGTCCGCGTCTGGGCCGAAATGGTCAAGCTGTCCCATTCGGTTTTCGCTCTTCCTTTCGCGATGATCGCTGCCTTCCTCGCCGGGCGAAACGTCCCCGCGCGCGGTCTGCCGCGCTGGGGACAACTCGGACTGATCGTCATGTGCATGGTCTCCGCGCGCAGCGCCGCCATGACCTTCAACCGCATCGTCGATGCCGAGATCGACGCGAGAAATCCGCGGACCGCAAACCGCCCCCTGCCCTCCGGACGCCTGAGCCGCCCCGCCGCATACGCCATGCTCGCCCTGGCACTGGCGACCTTCGGCTTCGCGTGTCTGGGATTCCACCTCTTTTATGACAACACTTGGCCGATCCTCCTCTCCGGACCCGCGCTCGGCTATCTGTGCGCCTACTCCTTCACCAAGCGCTTCACCCGCTGGTCCCATTTCATCCTTGGAAGTGCCATTTCCATGTCACCCGCAGCCGCCTGGATCGCCGTTGATCCGGGCTCGCTGGGTCTTTCCGCCCTCCTGCTCATGGTCGCCGTGACCGGCTGGATCGGCGGATTCGACATCATCTACGCCTGCCAGGACATCGAGGTCGATCGCCGCGATGGGCTTCACAGCCTGCCCTCGCGGCTCGGGCCCGCGAAGGCGCTCTGGATCGCCCGCGCATCCCACGGTTTGTGCATCGCGGCTTTGATCGGACTCGCCTTCACCGCGGACCTCGGATGGATTTACGCCTGCGGCCTCGCCGCGGCCGCCCTGCTGTTGATCGTGGAAAACGCCCTGGTTCGACCCGGTGATTACCGGCGCGTCAACCTGGCATTCTTCACCATCAACGGCCTGGTCAGCCTGATCCTCGCCGCCGCCGCCGTCGCCGACGCGTTGATCTAGAGCGGTTCTCTTTTTCGTGTAGCATTGCGGTTGATCCGCAGCGAGGTTGCTCGGCCTTACGTCCGCGCCGCCCAAGAACGGCGACGCGATACAAAGAACGAACAGCGCGCCAGCGCTCCCGGCATCGGAATTGCCTGACCGTCCTCTCAACCATGATGAAGATCCTTGAGACTCCGACTCGTCGTCCCGCCGACGCCGTCGCCGCCCTCGTCGGCGGAACGCCCTTGGTCGAGATTCGCTATCGCTTCGACGGTCAACCGCGTCGTGTCTTCGCCAAATACGAGTCGATGAACATGACCGGCAGCATCAAGGACCGAATGGCCCTGCACATCCTCCGTCGGGCCCACGCCGACGGCTCGCTTGCCCCGGACGACACCATCGTCGAGGTTTCGAGCGGCAACACCGGGATCTCCTTCGCCGCCATCGGCCGGGCTCTGGGCCACCGCGTGCGCATCTACATGCCCGCATGGATGAGCCGCGAACGCGTTCAGTTAATCCGCAACTTCAGCGCCGAGGTCGTCTTGGTCTCGCGCGAGGAGGGTGGGTTCGTCGGAGCGATGAAGCTCGTGGAAGACTATGCGCGGGAGCATGAAGCGGTCTTTCTTCCGCGGCAATTCGCCCACCCCGCCAACGTCGAGGCGCACGAAGCCACGACCGGACCGGAGATCGAGGAACAGCTCGCGCGACGGGATCGACAAGTGGACGCCTTCGTCGCCGGCGTAGGCACCGGCGGAACCGTCATGGGCGTCGCGCGCTACCTGCGCCGCCGCAATCCGTCCCTGCGGGCCCATCCGCTTGAACCGGCCAACTCCCCCACCATGCGCACCGGCTGCAAGGTCGGGCAACACAGAATCCAGGGCATATCCGACGAGTTTGTGCCCCCCATCGTGGACCTCGCCGCCCTCGATCATATCATCGACGTCTGGGACGGCGATTCGATTCTTGCCGCCCAGGCGTTGTGCGGTTCGCTCGGATTGGCCGTCGGAATCTCCTCCGGCGCCAACGTCCTGGGCGCCGTCCAGTTGGTCGAAGAGTTGGGCGCCGACGCGACGGTGGTGACCGTCTTGCCGGACTCGAACAAGAAATACCTTTCCACCGACCTCTGCCACGACGAACCGGCACGCAGCGACTATCTCATGCCGCGTATCGTCTTCGACGAGTTCGTCGCGGTTCGGTGAGGGCGGTTGTGGTGAGCATCAACGGCGGTGGTGATCGTTCCGGTCGGGGAAGGAATCCCCCTGAATCCCCTCTGCCAAGGCGGCGAACAAGAGGGTCGATCTCCAATGCCGCCCGGCCGATCGCCGGATCGCAGAACTACGGAGTCCATGACATGACCCATCCGGGCGAACCTCGGCGACTCCACGTATTCGAGCGATACCTGACCGTCTGGGTCGGGCTTTGCATGATCGCGGGCATCGGGTTCGGGAAGCTCCCGCCCGGCGTGATCGACGCGCTGCGCCGAGTGGAATCCGGTGCGCGGAACCCATTGCATTTTGTCCTGATCTGAACCCTTACGATGAGCCAAACGGAGCAGATCGCATGAAGGGCAATCGCTCCACGCAGCTTTCGTTCCTCGACCGCTTTCTCACGCTTTGGATCTTCCTGGCGATGGCGGTCGGCGTCCTCGGCGGCTGGCTCTGGCCCGGCGTCGAGGGGTTCCTGAATCGGTTTACCTGGGGCACGACGAACATCCCAATCGCCGTGGGATTGATCCTCATGATGTACCCGCCGCTGGCCAAGGTGAAGTACGAGGAACTCGGGGACGTGTTCCGCAACACGCGAATCCTCGGCCTCTCGTTGGTGCAAAATTGGGTGATCGGACCGAGCCTCATGTTCGCATTGGCGGTGCTGTTCCTGCACGGGTATCCCGAATACATGGTCGGCGTGATCATGATCGGCCTGGCGCGCTGCATCGCCATGGTCATTGTGTGGAACGAACTGGCAAAGGGGGACAGCGAGTACGCCGCCGGACTCGTGGCATTCAACTCGGTGTTCCAGGTTCTCTTCTACTCGCTCTATGCATGGTTCTTCATCACCGTGCTGCCGCCGCTGCTTGGCCTTCAGGGCGCAACGGTCCACGTGACCATCGGGCAGATTGCTGAGAGCGTGTTGATCTACCTTGGCATTCCGTTCCTAGCCGGCATGATCACGCGCGTCGTCCTGTTGCGGCTCAAGAGTCGCGCCTGGTACGAGGACAGATTCATCCCAAGGATTTCGCCCATCACGCTCATCGCGCTGTTGTTCACGATTGTCGTCATGTTCTCCCTGAAGGGCGAAAAGATCATCCAACTTCCCCTGGACGTTGTCCGCATCGCCATCCCGCTCTGTATCTACTTCGTGCTGATGTTTTTGGTCTCGTTCTGGATGGGCAAGAAAAGCGGCGCGGATTACTCCAAAACGGCCACGATTGCCTTCACCGCGGCCAGCAACAACTTCGAGTTGGCGATTGCCGTCGCGGTCGCGGTGTTCGGCATTCAACACGGCGCCGCGTTTGCCGCGGTGATCGGGCCGCTGGTCGAAGTGCCGGTGCTGATCGGCTTGGTCAATGTGTCCCTGTGGTTCCAAAAGCGTTACTTCGCAACGTCCCTCGATCGGGCTCAGAAGGTCGCCGTATGACGCTTTTCATTCGCGACATGCGTATTCTGGTTCGCCCCGCCGCGTCGATATGGCGCCCTCGCGACGGTAATCGTGCTCTACGCCACCGACTCCGTCGCCGCCCTCGCCACCGTCGTGGGCGTGCTCGTCGAAGTTCCCGTGATGCTCCGTGTTTGCGCGATTCGCAATCGGACGCGAGGCTGGTTCGACGCAGCCGGCGCCTCGGAATGTCCCGCCCCCGCCCCCGGATGCTGCGCGAACCGGGCCGACTTCGCCTGAACAGGCCCGCGAAGCCGAATGCGATTTCAGGTACTGTCTCAGTTGCCGGTCGGCGAGCCGCGGGGCTGACACACGCGCGGCGTGGCCAACAGCGACTTGCCTCCAGCGAACGCAAGCTCGAATCGACAGGTTCCGACGGGAACGGGGTCTTCGGTTGTAGAACGCCCGCAGGATCGTGATTCCGTAAGGGTCACTCCACAGGCGGCTAACCTCCGTCTACCCCCGGTGTCTGAAATGGCGTCAGGCCGGGAGCGTCCTAGAACCATGTGCTGCGACCGGTCAAACCCGTGGAGGATGAACCATGTTGGCGTTGGAACGAATCGGACGGTTGGGTGGATGTGGTTTCTCGGCGGCGCTGCTCGGTCTGGCTGTGATCGGCGGCGCGCCGCAGGCAGCTTCGGCGGATCATGGAACGATCCGCGTGGTTGCGGCGGCTGAACGAGTCTGGGTTCCACCGGTCTATGAAACTCGCGCGAGAACCATCACCGTCCCGGCCGTGTTTGAGGATCGGACCCGGCAGGTGTGGCACGAGCCGGTTTACAAGGAACGGCGCTATGCCATCGAGCTTCCCGCGAAGGCCGTAACCCGACAAGTCGCGCGTTTCAGCCCATTCGGTCGCTTCCTGGGGTATGAACTGGTCCGAGAGATCGTCGAGCCGGCGCGGATGGAGTGGCGGACGGAGCCGGTGCTGGTTCGCGCGGGCTGGAAGGAAACGGTCGTGGAGCGAGTGATGATCCGGCCGGAACGAATCGAAATGGTTTACGACCAGGTGGTCGTCGCTCCCGGTCACTGGGAGACCCGTACACGGGCGTATCCCCGCCATGCGACCACCCCGGGATTCGAGGTCGGGTATGTTGGGACGGATGGGGGTCACGGTTGGCAGGCAGGCATCCGCCTGGAGTGGTAGGCGGGGAGGACGGCCGGCCACGGACGATCGTACCGGTGTCCGTTCGGCAAGAGACTCAGCGGCATGGCGCATTTTCGGCCCGCACAACCGCGGGCCGATCTTGTTGGTGGGCGAGGTGCGTTGGGGACGAAACTTGCTAGCATGGGCGTCGATATAACCCCTACGGAGCCCATCGAGTAGCGACGCTGGGATTCGGGTGCCACGGGGCGGCTTGTCGCCCGGCTTGACCATGTGGATTGCCAAAGAAGGATTTCGAGAGATCGCGTTCTCCGGGCTGATCCTCGGCGCGCTGGCGACGGCTGCGAACTGGGTCTGGTGGCCGCTGGCGACGCCGTTTCTGATTGTCTGGATCTGGGTGGTCGCGTTTTTCCGCGACCCGCCGCGGTCGCGTCGATTTGCCGCCGGTGAATTATGCTCCCCGGCGGACGGAACGGTGACGGAAATCGCCGAGCTTGCCCACCACGAGTTGATCGGCGGTCCCGCGGTGCGCGTGGGGATCTTCTTGAGCCTGTTCAACGTGCACATCAACCGTTCGCCATGTTCCGGGCGGGTGCGTTCCCTGTCATACCGGGCGGGCGAGTTCCTCGACGCCCGGCATCCCGAATCGGGTGCACGCAACGAGTCCAACACCCTGCTGATCGACACCGATGCACCGCTTCCCGGTCCGGTGGAGGTCCGCCAGGTCGCGGGGTTGGTCGCGCGGCGGATCATCTGCCACGCCGAAGCCAACGGGCGTCTCTCCATCGGCGAGCGCTTCGGGCTGATCAAGTTCGGGTCGAGGACGGAGCTGGTCATTCCTCGCTCCGCGCGGACGACGGTGGTCGTACGGCTGGGGGAGAGAGTGCAGGCTGGGTTGACCGTGATCGCCCGGCAGGATGTTGAAACACCGGTGCGGAAAGCGGAACGGACCGAACTCAGTTCGACCGCCGCGGTGGTCGCAGCCGCCGGATGAGCAAGCCATGAAAGTCGTTCGTCGAATTGGATCGGAGGGAGAATTGGGGCGGCTCAAGAGCCGCCGCCTTCGCTCGCTCGCCTTTGTACCCACGCTGCTGACGCTGGGCAATCTGATCTGCGGCTTCGCCGCCATCCACTTTGCGCTGCGCGCGATGTACGACCTCGGCGCGGGTGTCCCGCCGGACCAGTTCGTGCTGGCCAGGCACCCCGCCTGGGAGCGCATGCTTCCTTCGTTCCTGTCGGTCGGGGCGGGATTGATCGTGCTGGGCATGTTGTTGGATTGCTTCGACGGACTGGTCGCCCGGGTCACGCGAAGCACCACGAACTTCGGAGGGCAGCTCGATTCCTTGGCCGACGTGGTCACGTTCGGCGTGGCGCCGGCCACCCTCATGGTCGCCTTGATGACCAAGGAGCTGGCGGGCGACTCCATTGTTCCGTCGCCAATCAGCGACAGCGTGCTGGGTCGGGCGACGTGGGTTTCGGCCGCGGTCTACGTCGCGTTCGCGGCGGTGCGGCTGGCGCGGTTCAATGTCGAGCACGCGAAGGCGGACTTCGACCACAAGGTCTTTCGCGGGATGCCCAGTCCCGGAGCGGCGGCCATCATGATCGCCCTGATCCTTTTCCAGGACCAGCAGATTTTTCCGGCGGCGCGACGCCTCCTCGTGTTCGCCACGCCGATCATCGCCACCACGATCGCGGTCTTGATGGTCAGCCGCATTCCCTATCGCCGCTTCCATCGCGCGTACCTGCTTGGCCGACAACCCTTCGGACAGTTGGTCTTTGTCATGCTCGTGTTGGCCGTCTTTCTTTCGTTCCCGGCGCCGACCTTGCTGCTGGTCACCCTGTGGTACGGGTTGAGCGGACCGATCTTCTGGGGTTGGCGGAAATACCACGACCGGCGTACGACAACCGAGGCGGCGACGGCGGCGGGAACGACTTCGGGGCGAAAACTCGGGTAGGCGTTGCCTCCGTCCGCCGAGAACGACCGCTTGTCTTCGGCGCGGCATCCCTATCGCCGGCCAACCTTTCCAACTACGATCAACCTGATGATCGCCACACTCCTCAATCAAGGCGCCGGCTTCGCATGACGGCTGAACCCGCCGACTTTCTGCGCGTCCGGTTCGCCCCCTCGCCGACGGGATACCTGCACATCGGCGGGGCGCGGACGGTGTTGTTCAACTGGCTGCTCGCCCGCAAGCACGGCGGGACGTTCATCCTGCGCATTGAAGACACCGACCAGGCCCGCCACGTCGAGGACTCGGTGGGCAAGATTCTCGACGACCTCCGTTGGCTGGGGTTGTTGTGGGACGAAGGACCGGAGGTCGGCGGATCGTATGGACCCTATTTCCAGAGCCAACGGCTGGCGACCTACGAGAACCACGCACGTCAACTCCTCGAAACCGGCCAAGCCTATTATTCCTTCGAGACGCCGGAAGAACTGGCGGCCATGCGCGAGAAGGCCCGGGCTCAGAAGCGGGTGCGGAGTTATGTCCGCCCCGAACCCGTGCCCGCCGTTGAGCAGGGTTTGGCGGCCAAGGCGGCCGGGAGGTCGGTGGTCGTTCGCCTGAAGATGCCCTACGAGGACATCGCCGTCGTTGACGACATCCTCGGTACGGTGACAGTCGCCGCGGAGCAGCATGAGGATTTCGTAATCGTCAAGAGCGACGGATTCCCCACCTATCACTTCGCCTGCGTCGTCGACGACGAGTTGATGAAGATCACGCATGTGCTCCGCGGGCAGGAGCACCTGATGAACACGCCCAAGCACATCGCGTTGCAGCGGGCGCTGGGGTTTTCCACGCCGCGGTATGCCCATCTTCCCGTGATTTTCAACATCGACGGCAGCAAGATGAGCAAGCGGGACAAGGAGAAGGCGATCAAGTCCGGTCTGCCTCCGCCGGAGATCGACGTGCACGACTTTCGCGTCGCCGGATACCTCCCGGAAGCGGTGCTCAACTTCATCGCCCTTCTCGGCTGGGCACCCGGAGACGATCGCGAGCAGTTCACGTTGGAAGAACTCGCGGCCGCGTTCACCATCGAGCGCGTCGGCAGGACCAACGCGCGATTCGACCGCGAGAAACTGCTGTCCTTCAACACCACCTGGGCGGCGAAGCTCGCGCCCGATCGCGTGCTCGCGGCGTTCAAGGCTTTCCTCACCTGCACGACGAATCCCCCGCCGAAAATGCGCCACGCTGACGACGACATGCTCGCCTGCGTGCTTCGGCTGTGCGCGGGGTTCCGAACGTTTGCCGACGTGGTAAAAAAGTCCGGGTTTCTCTTCGCCGCCGACGCGGACGTGGTGGTCGACGAGCAGGCGCGGAGGAAAGTGCTGGACAAGAACGAGTGCGCCGGGTTTGACATCCTGGCGTTTCTCCTTCCCCGACTGGAAGCCGCGACGGATTGGTCCGCAGCGGCCCTGGAGGCGCTCCTTCAGGCCGCCTGCGAAGAAAAGCAAGTGAAGATCGGCGCGGTCGCGCAGCCGCTTCGAGTGGCCGTCTCCGGCTCGACGATCAGCCCGGGAATCGGCCAGACGGTGGCCCTGCTGGGACGAGAGCGGACGATCGCGCGCATCCGGCGTTGCCTGGCGTCCCGGGTGTGACCGGTTCGCCGGACGGCGAGGCGGCGTGAAGTCCGCATGTCCGCGGGTGGGCAACGAATCTGGTTTTTCGCGGGGCGCGGCCGGCGGGTGTGGTCTTCACGAAGGGCGCTGCAAGGTTGGCACGACCAATGATCTGCCCGGTCGACGGAACGTACACGGCAAACCGCAGGCTTCAGCCCGTACGGACGCCGAAAAATCGACTGATTTTCGAATCTCCACGCGGGCCGACCCTGGACACTTCGCGTCAAGGGGAGCAGCCCGCGGCTCGGTACCGAGCTTCCGAGTTGGCTCTGATCCTTGTCGGTTTCCACCTCTTCACCTTGGCAAGACCCGCTTGGACAATGCCGCCCGTCGCAACGGTTGTGATCAAGTCCACGACGGTGTGCGACGCTGACCCCCTGTCCCCGATCATCGGAGGAGAAGGCAGGGCGATGGGGTTTCAGGACGAACCCGCCCCGGCCGACGAAGCCGCTCCCAACCCGCCCACGCTGGCCGACGCCCGTGACAAGTTTCTCCGCGGCGAATACGAGCAAGCCGCGGAGATCTACGCCGCCCTCGGCAACGAACCGGGCAAGGAGATCGACGGCGCGATCGGACTGGCGCTGTGTCGCCGCGAGGTCGGCGAATACACGCAGGCCATCGCCGCCCTGACCGCAGTCGAGGACCACGCCAAGGACTCCGCGGGGTGGCACGTCGCGCTCTCGCAACTGCACCGCGACCTCGGCGCGTATGACGATGCGCTCCACCGAGCGCGACAAGGCGTCGAAATCTCGCCCAAGAACCCGGCCGCCCATCGCGCCTTGGCGGAGTTGCTCGAATACCTCGGACGGCGCGACGAAGCCATCGAGGTCTATCGCTGGTTCGACAAGCGACTCGTCGAGGGGGGAGAACTGGAACGCGACCCCGCGTGGTTGACCGACATGGCTGTCGGATTCGTGCGCTACAGCGTCCTGACCCGAACCAACGTAGTCGATCGCACCAAGCACGCCCTGCACCAGATGTTGCAGTCGGCTTACGAACGGATCGACCGGACCTATCTCCCCGCCCGGCTGGCCGCCGCGGACCTGCTCCGCGAACGGTTCAACAACCAGGAGGAGGACGGCAGCATCGGCGACTACCTCGCCGCCCTGAAGATCAACCCGAAAAGCCCCGCCGCCCACGTCGGCATCGGCGCCGTCGCGTTGGAATCCTGGAACTTCGAGGAGACCGAGCAGCGGGCCGATCGCGCCCTCACGGTCAATCCTCGGTACGCACCAGCCCTGCACTTGCTTGCCCGCAAGTACGTTCTCGAACGCCGCTACCCTCAGGCGGCCGAAACCTGCGCGAAGGCGCTGGCGATCGACGCCAACGACCTCGTCGCACTGTCGATCGCCGCGGCGGCGGCCGCGTGCCGCTACGATCAGCCCCGCGTCGATGAATTGGCCGCCCGCGTCGCGGCGATCAATCCCCGATGCGCGACCTTCCATCGGACCGTGGCCGACGCCCTGTCCGGCATCCGGCAATACCAAGCCTCGGAAAAGGAATACCTCGTCGCCATCGAACTCGACCCCACCGACGCCAACGCCCGAACCGAACTGGGCATGATGTACATGCAGTGGGGTCCGGAGGACAAAGCCCGCGATGCCCTGGACGCCGCGTGGACGTTGGACCGCTTCAACCAACGGACCAAGTTTACGCTGGACCTGCTCGATTCCCTTCAGAAGTTCGCCCACCACGACTCCGAGCATTTCGTCGTCCGCTACGACGCGGCCCAGGATCCCGGCCTCGGCGAATACCTCGTCGATCGCCTCGAGGAAATCTACGACCTGGTCACCGCCGACTTCGAAACGCCGCTGGATCACAAGACGGTCATTGAGTTCTTCCCCACGCACCGCGCATTCGGTGTCCGCATCACCGGAAAACCGTGGATCCACACCGTCGGCGCCTGCACCGGATGGACCATCGCCCTGGCCACCCCGCGCGAATCCGCGCAGCTCATGGGCCGGTACAACCTCGCCCGCGTGCTCAAGCACGAGTTCACGCACACCGTCACCTTGGCGGCCACCCACAACCGCATCCCGCACTGGTACACCGAGGGGTTGGCCGTCCATCAAGAGGACGCCCCTCGAAGTTTCGACTGGATGGTGCTTCTGGCCGATGCCGTGCGACAGGATCGGTTGTTTACCCTGGAGTCGCTCGACTGGGGCTTCATGCGGCCCAAGCGGCCCACGGATCGTACGCTCGCCTACGCCCAGAGCGAGTGGATGTGCGAATACCTGATCGAGAGATTCGGGTACGGCGTGGTCCAGGACATGCTTAGACTCTACCGCGAGGGCAAGACTCAGCCGCAGGTGCTGGCGGAACGGCTTCAGACCGATTCCCAGACGTTGCATCAGGATTTCCGCGGTTGGGCACGGAAGCAGGTCGAGCAGTGGGGGTTCGATCTTTCACCACCGGAGGACGTGGCGGAACTGCGCCGCCAGGCGGAATCGCAGTCCGCTTCGGCCGACGTCCTCGGACGCCTGGCGCTGGCGGAACTGGATGAGCCGGACTACGAGCGGGCACTCGATGCGGCCCGGCGAGCGCTCTCCAGCGACCCGAACAGTTCCAACGCGCTGAAAGCGATCATTCTCTCGCTCGGCGCATTGCTCACGGAAAAGGTTCCCGACGCGGCGAGGCGACAGATCGAGGACCAAATGGTCGACGCCGCAAAGCGTCTGCTTCCGCTCGACCCTGCGAGCTGGACGGCCCCCAAGGCGCTCGCCGAGATCATGCTCCGTCGAAGGGAATGGGCCCAGGCCGAGGAGCCGTTGCTGCGGCTGCAACGCCTATGCGCCCGCGATCCCTTCAGCTTCCGCGGACTTGCGGGCATCTACCTCGACCGCGGCGAGGAGGACAAAGCCCTGCCGCAACTGCTGGAGCTGGCCCGCATCGAACAGAACGACGCCGACGTTCCGGGGAAGCTCGCGGACGTCGTTCGCAGGAAGGGCAACCTCAAGGAGGCGGCCTACTGGTATCGTCAGGCATTGTTGATCGATCCCTTTTCGATCCCCTTCCACCAATCGTTGGGGGAGGTCCTCATGCAGCTCGATGACTTCCGCGGCGCGCTGCGGGAGTATCGGATGCTGACGCGAATCCAGCCGAGAACGGCGACCCATTTCGAGGCCGCCGCGATCGCCGCGAATCGCCTCGGCGACAAGGCGCTCACGGAACAGTACGCCCGCCGCGCGCTGGAGATCAATCCGCAGTCCTCCGTTCGCACCCTGCTGGGTCCGTGACACTTCCGGCGGTTGTCGTCTGAGGTGCTTCCCGTGTCTTTGTTGGTCCGGTGCATACTGGTCCGGAGCTTCGCAAGAGGTGCAACGCCGATCAGAGGTGACGCGCCAATCAGAACCGCGACAGCATGGAGCGGTGTCTTTCCTTCATCCGTACCGCAAGCGACGGGCCCTGTATGGCCCCCCGGGGGGGGGATTGGCCCTGCGCTGGCGCTTGGGGTACGGACATTCTCCCGCCGGAAGTGTCACGGACCCCACCCTGCTCCAACCTTGAATCCGAGCACCCACGCGAGAGCGCGGAAAAACGGACCCGAAGCGAACCGCGACCTACACGCCCCAGCCCGCCGCACAAGCCCGGCAGGCCACTGGCGCGAATTATGGCCCCCAATTTGCTTGACCCTGGCAGTGAGCATCCCTAAAAACCATCGGGAGGTTCCGCGTACGGCGAGCCTACCCAGCTTGACATTGGTGGGCTTACCGAGTATCTTGGTTGCGTAACGGAGGTTATGGGAACGAGCACGTGTGGCGTCGAAATCCGCGCCGCCCGCCGGGCGTCACCGGGGGCGGGCGGACCGAACGGGGTGAGTTCGGCAAAAGGCGCCTGTCCAATCGGACAGGCGACGGCACATGGTCTAGGGAACCGTCGGTGGGGCATCCCGCTGCCTGGGAAGCGATCCTCACTTGCTCGTTAGCCGGGGACGACGTCTCGTCCGCACGGGGGCAAGCAGCACTCATCCCCCACAGGGCGTCTCCTCACATCCTCCTGTGAATTGGTTGACGTTCGGTTCCAGTTAGAGGCGGGCGGCGGCGTGGTCTTTTGGAAGTCTGCGACCCGCAGGCGTTGAGTGTCGGTGTTCGAGGAAGGGTAAGACTGATGCGAAGCAAAACGCAATGGGTAGTTTGCGCAACGGCGGGTGCCTTCGGTGTATTCGCGATCCTGACGTCAGCGGCTGAGCGGGATACCAAGAACCCTCCAGACGGCGTCTCGCACGTCGAGTCCACGACGCCGACGGAGTCGCGGACGGTCCTGCTGGACGATTTGGCCATTTCCGCCCAACCGCCGGCGGAGCTGCACGACGCGGTCGCCGGGGGCGAGGTGATCATCCACGATCTTCCTCCCGGGACCGTGTTTCAGCGCGTGGTCATCGGGCCGGACGGCGCCGAGGGCGTGGTGGCCGGCGCCGAGCGTCTGGTGTACAGCAACGTCAACGGCCTGGTGGCTTCCGCGCCGGGTGCCAACAAGCTCTACTCCGACGACGTGGCGATTGCTTCGAAGGACGGCTGCGGCCTCCTCCGCTATACCTACAAAGTCACCGGCAAGGCCCTTCCGGACGGCACGGGCGGACCGTTTTCGGTGACCAGCGCGTTGTACACAAGTTGTCCGCAGTCGGTCGGGTCGACCACCCGAGCGCAGTTGCTTATCCAGGGCACGCAGCAGACGTTCAACTCCCCTGATGACGCCCCCCGCGAGATCACGGTCGTCGCGCCCGCCGGCACGAACATGGTTTCGAACATGTGGTTTGGAGTGACCTTCTCGCGAGCCAACGCGGCCGTCATCGTCGGGTCACCCGCCCTCGTGGGATTCTCGGGCGACGTGATTGACATCCCGGGGTTCGCCTGCGCCAACAGGCTGGGAGGTTTCCCGGCTGCTCCGCACGCGAGTTTTAACTTGCAAATCTTCGGCGACGAGGCGACGTGTCCGGTCGCGCACGTGGCCTACAAGGACCACAACGCCGCCGGAAGCACCTTTGCCAACGGCGGGGCCAACGTGTACGTCGCCGACGACCTGGCGTTTCTCGAAAACGGCTGCAACATGATCGGCTACGACGTCGCGGTGCGCGGATCCGGAACGTTTATCTTCCAGTTCCAAAACGGGTGCGACGACTCCAGCGCCATCCCAGGCACGGTCGGGGTTTTCGCGCAAACGCAAATCACCACTGAACCCCGAGTTCGGCGTTTCACGTTTGACCCCCCGATCCGCCTTCCGCGGACGCCCTGGTTTGCCGTCCGACCCAACAACGGAACCTCCGGCATCGTTCTTGCCGGCCCGCCGATGCTGGGCGATACCAGCGGGGAATACTGCAAAGACGATCCCGTGACCGGTCTTACGCAAGTCGCCCCGCCAAGCGTTTATGGCGGTTTCCACGTGGCGATCACCTGCGCCGGAGAGGCACCGACCGGTGCCTGCTGTGACATGTACGTCACCCAGTGCCGAGGCGGCGAGAGCGACGGAAAGGCCTGCAAGACCAGTGAAGATTGCCTCAGTCCGGGGTCGTGCGAGGCGGCCTGCCGCGTCGTACCGCTGGCCAACTGCCCGTTCCCGCCGCGCGGAACGACGCTGAGACCGGATTGGCAGGAAGGACAGACCTGTGATTCCGATCCGTTTCCCAACGTGGTCTGCGGCGAGGCGGCCTGCTGCTACAAGGGCACCAACCCACCCAGCACCTTGGACGCGGAACGCTGCCTCAATCTGACCAGGAACACCTGCGACGCGCAGTTTCCATTAAAGCGCTGCGACGGAGGAAGCCGCTCGACCTTTTCTTGCACCACGGACGCGGATTGCCCCCAGGGAACCTGCGTTCCCGCCCCGCGTCAGTGGCAGGCAGGCCGATTCTGCGGCGTACTCGGGCAGGACTGTCCGTTGAACGCTTGTCTGGGCCGTGCGGGCGACTGTACGACCATCCACCCCACGCCCGGATGTTCGGATCCCGACTGCTGCACGACTGTTTGCCGACAGCCCAACCAGGATTTCTGCTGCGAAGTCGAGTGGGATGGGGATTGCGTATCGGTCGGAACGCTCGTGTGCACAACGGCGCCGTCCAACGACAAGTGCTCCACCGACCGCGAGGGCTACGGAGCGAAACTCATCAGCGTTCCGTCGACCACGATCGCGTTCGTCAAGACCGCGACTCCGACGCTCGACCAGGTGGCGCTGTCCACCGAGCCGGAGTTCTGCTGCCACAACGGGCTTCCGTTGATGTGCCATGGCGGTAACAACGCCGGGTTCATCTGTGCAGTCGCCGACGATTGCCCCGACGGCACCTGCGACCTGCGACCCCCCAAGGCCATGAAGACGGTGTGGTTCAAGTTCGTCGCCCCGGAGCAGGGTTCGGTTTTGGCCCGCACCTGCTCCAGCCAGAATCCCAACAACGATTCAATTATGCAGATTTTCGCCGCGGGTGACCCAACCTCCGACCAAACCGCCTGCACCTCGTTGGCTCCGATCGCCTGCAACGACGACAAGGCCGGCTGCGGAACCGTGGGCAAGAACTCCAACGTCTGCG
>JBBTCJ010000161.1:0-26223 GCA_038043285.1 Planctomycetota bacterium
ACCAAACGAAGCCATCTGACAGTGGTGCTTTATGAGCCGCCGAATGCCCACGCCCCAATCCAGGCGGGCTGGGGCGTTTGTTCAGAACCGCGAGTGATAACCAGCGGTCGGCGCTGGACCGCTCCATACTGTCGCGGTTCGGATCGACGTCCCGCTTCTTTCGAAGAAGTTGGGGACGGGCATGAACCGGGCCGGCAAAGAAAGCGGAAGTGTCTCAGAGGATCTTCGAGAAAGCTGATCTGTGCGGCGAGCGTAAGCAAGTGGTTCCTCGAGCATTCGGGCGAAGACCTGAAAAACCGCTCCCGCACGGTCGCGGCTCTGATCATACAACGGCTTTCAAACAGGTTCCGAAACTTAGGTTGGCATGAGAAACACCTACCGGCTGCTCGGTTTCTCGACCGTCGATTCAACGCCGGACGCACCGGTCTGCGGCACGAGACGCGCGGAAATGAACGCTGCAAAGTGATCGGCATCGGTTTCCGGCAGGGCGAAATGCACGGAAGTGACGGCCCCGACGATGGAGGCCAATTCGCTTAACGCCGCGGACGGCTCGATCGGCAGCGGTGGAGGCGGAGGTTCGCGGTCATCCACGAGCACGACATCCGCCAGCCTCCCCTCGCGCAGCACGCGAAGGCGTCGCCCGCGCGTCGTCGATTCGCGGCTACAACGGCGAAGGAAGTCCGTCGAGGGATCCATCCAGTCGAGAAGTTGACCGTCCAGTCCGATGATCCGATCGCCGGGAATGAGTTTGCCGGTTGCGGAATCATCGACAAACACGTCGTGGACCACGACGGCCCCAGGCTCGTCCATCTCGCCGGCGACGAAACCGAGATCCTCCGGGGCGGCGGATTCCACCGCGATCGGCTGCGTCCACCAACTCGGATCCAGCAGCGTCCGTTCGCCCGACTGGCGCAACCCCACCCAGTCGTTGATGACGCCGGCCGCCAGCGCTCCCTGGAGGAAGGCGACGCCGTGGTATGCGCCGCGCGACTCGCCCCAGTCGGGGAGGTCGCGCCCCGCGCCCAACTGTCCGGCCAATCCCGCGTCGGCGTCCAGCAGCCGCTCCAGGTGGCGTCGGGTCAAGGCGAAGATCAGCCACGGTCCCTGGGCAGCCCACGCCGGTTCGAGATTCCTGAACAAACTGGCCGCCGGAAAACGAGAGTGATCGGCATACCGCGCCAACGGCACGCTAGAGACGGCCGTGCCCAGGTGTGACGACAACCGAATCGCCGGCGCGTCCTCCCGGGCGACGGGATCGACCACGTGGATCCGCTCCATCAGCGCCTGCGCCAGGCGACCGGCGAACTCGTTGGCGGCGCGAGCGTCCTGGCAATGAATCAGGACCGCGACCTGCGGCGTTTGCCCGGTTCCACCGATGTCCTGGTCCCAGACCAACAACGCGTCCGGGCCCAGGTCCGGTCCGGCGTCCGCCCACCCCGAATCCTTCTTCAGCTCTTCGAGGAATCGAGCGTATCGACCTGACAATCCGACGTTTTGCTCGTTCGCCGCCGAGGCCACCGCGCTTTTGAAGTCCGTCGTTGTTCCGAGCGCGAACAACGTCGTCTGGGGAAGTTGACGAAATCGCCGCAGGGTCTCCTCCGACAGCGACCGTCTCCGCGATGGTTGTACGAGCCTAGCCCGGGCGGCCAATTCGACGCGACCGTCACGCGCATACATGCCGAGCACCGCGCGGCTCATTGCGGGCCACCACGCCCCGCCCGCCGAAGGCGTCGTCGCGGCGGGGCCCGCGCGCGAGTCGCCACCGGGTTCATCGTCCGGCGCGCTCCGCACCCCGGCATCGCTCTTGGCGCGAGCGCGGACCCTGGGCGGCGACGACGACAGATACGCAGTCGCCAGTGGCCCCCCCGGAAGGTAGCGGAACAACTCGGCATACTCGGGCGTTTCGGCGAGCGATGCCCCGGTGCGGCCGCCCATCAAGCGGAGCGTTTCCCGGTAGAGCGTCCCCGGGCCGGCCCGCCGTGAAAACGCCAGCGCATCGCCGTTCACACATGCGGCTGTTCCGCTGTCCAGTCGAAACAACCGCGATGCGGCGGACAAACGACCGGTCCGACGATCGTCCTTGGGCACAAAACGATCGAGATGGTCTTCGTCGGGCACGCGGACGTACCAGACTCCGTCGGGGAGCGTCGACCATGAGTGCGCCGCCAACCCGAATTCCGTGGACGTCAGGTCGGAGGGGCGAACCTGGATTCCGTCCGGTCGCATCGCCGCCGCCAGCGACGCGAGGCTCGGCGAAGCGCTCCCCGCCGCGGCTCCTCCGGGCGTGAGCGCCATCAGTTGCCATGCGTGGGTCTCACGCAGCGCCGCGTCCACCCGATCCAGATCGAACACGGTGATGAAAATCCGCGCGGACGATGGCACGAAGCGCGCGAAGGAGATGGGTTGTGGAATACGCCGATCCAGCGGCTGCGGCGCCGCAGGCTGTGCGATGACGGCGCCGGCGAACAGCAATACGACGAGGGCGACGACGCCTGGCCGGGAACGCGACTTTCGCCCCGCGTTCCGAGTGGCTGCAAACGGATTCACGTGTTCGATGGGAAAGCTCAGCGCTCCCCGCTCTCGTCGGGAGGGTCTTCCGGAGATGCTTCCGGCAAGGAGTCCTCAAGGCTATCGTCGAACGATGCGTCGGATTCGCCGGCCGGATCCTCGGTCGCCTCCGGTTCGACGCCTGAGTCGTCTCGAACGTCGAGGGTCGCACTGTCGTCAGACGCGGGCGAGCGCTCCAGCGCATTCAGCATTTGCTGCATCGATAGATCGAACATCCCCTGGAGGGAGGCGCCGCTCCGGCGCTTCAGCTCGACGTCGTCTTCAGCCCACTTGAGGTAGTCGCGGATTGCCCCGTTGGTCTGATCCGCGGTGATGGCGTGGCCTGTCGGCGCGACGATCAACGGAGCCCGAATGGCCGCCTCTCGGCTCGCCTCTTTGTGCCCCGCGACCTTCGAGGGCCGGGTGCGGTCGAAGGCGCCCAAGAAAGCCAGAGCAATCACGGCCGCGGCGGCGATGGGGCCTCCGACGTACAGCAAGCGACGCAATCGAGCGATGGGGCGGCGACCGGGTTCGTCCATGCAGGCCAGGAGGCGATCGGTGAAGGCCGGGGAAAGTTCCCTGGGTTCACGATCAGAATGAAGAATGTGCCCGGTGACCTCCAGAAGCGCCAACTCCTGCCGGCAGCTTGGGCAGCGAAGCCGATGCGCACCCAACTCAGCTTCCAGGGTGGGCGAAAGCTCTCGGTCGACGTAGGCGTCAAAGAGTTGTCGGGCCTGTTCGCAACGCATCATACAACCATCGGAGAACGTCCGTCCCGCGATCATCGCGAGCGCGACGTTCCGCACCCTTTTACCCGGCACGTTCCGCAAGGTTGCGGATCGCGCTCCAATCCCGGTCCGCCAGCGGCGCCAAAAGCTCTCGGAGCCTCGCCCGCGCTCGGTGCAGGTGGCTTTTCACCGTGGCGGGAGGAAGCTGCAGGATCCGCGCGATTTCCTGGCAGCCGAAGTCCTGTCGATAAAACAGCAGCACTGTCGCCCGCTGCGACGGGGTCAGCTCGTCGACCGCGGACCAGATGGCGTCGCGGATTCGCCCGGTTTCTTCGGTGACGATGAAAGCCGGGTCACTCGAATCGGGCCCCGGCGGCGCCTGGTCCACCTCGCTGCCGACCGGTTTTTTCCGTCGGAGCTGGTTCAAACAGACTCGATACCCGATGGTGAACAACCAGGTGCTAAAACGATATTCACTCAGGAAAGTGTCCAGCGAGGCGAAGGCTTTGAGGAAAGCCTCCTGGCAGATGTCCTCGGCGTCGTGATGGTCGCGGACCATCCGCCAGATGAAGGCGAAGAGCCGGTCCTTGTGCTGGTCGACCAGCGCACGAAGGGCGACAGAATCTCCCTTTCGCGCCTGCTCGACGAGTTCGCGTTCCCGCTGATGGTCGGCGGATGACGTCTGGGAAGCCATCGCAACCTACCTCCTCCTACCCATTATAGAGAGATCGACCGCTTCCGTTTGCGGCACGGCCCCCCAAGGGTAGAATCGAAACCAATTATAGGGCATTTTAGCGCCTCGATAAATTATCGTGTAAGTTATTGCCTGCACTTGAGTTATGTCCAAATCACAGGCCCAGGACAGCATCGTTTGCCGCAACCGCAAGGCCGGATTTCGTTACGAAATCCTGGAAAAGCTTGAGTGCGGCATCGCCTTGCAGGGGTCGGAAGTCAAAAGCCTCCGCGAGCGGCAGGCGTCGATCGAGGAGGCCTACGCCCGCATCGACGGCGGCGAGGTCTGGCTCATCGGCGCCCACATCGCTCCCTACCCCCATGCCCGGACCAACCCGCACGACCCGTACCGTCGCCGCAAACTGCTCGCCCAACGGCAGGAGATTCGCCGGCTCGCCCCCCAGCTCGACCTGAAGGGGTTCACGCTTGTTCCCTTGGCCATCTACTTCAACAGTCGCGGCATGGCCAAAGTGTCACTGGGTCTGGCACGCGGCAAGAACGTCGGCGACAAGCGGGAGTCACTCAAGGAGCGGGAGCACGCCCGCGAGATGGACCGCGCGATGCGGCGGGGAAAGGGAAGTCGTTAACGCATGTCCGAGTCTTCCGCGATGAGTTCGAGTCGTCACGGCGGGTTTTTCCAAGCGTTCAGCGACTTGCAGCGGCTGCCGCGGGCGTTCTGGTACGTCGTCGGCGCGTTCACCGTCGACGCCATCGCCTATTTCGGCACGCTGACGCTGATGACCGTCTATCTGACCAACGACTTCGGTTGGACAGACTCAGAGGCAAGCATCACGGTGTCGTTCTTTACCATGTCGGTGACGCTGTTCATGCTCGGCGCGGGGAGCTACGCCGAGTCGTTCGGACTTAAGCGCGCCATCGTGTTCGCCTTGTTGCTGGGGGTGATGGGGCGGATCGCCTACGCCTGGGCGGTCGGACTGGACGCCGGGCCGATCGCGGCGGCGGCGGTCATTCTCGGTTCGCTGGTGGTGGTCGCGTTGTGCGAGGCGATCCTTCAGCCGGTGTGTTACTCGGGCGTCAAACAGTACACCGACGAGCGCACGTCGGCCATGGGGTACGGTCTGATCTACGCGCTGATGAACTTCTGCATGGTGATCGCCGGGGGCATGTCGTCGTGGATTCGACCCGGCGTGGAGAGGATTCGCAACAGCGGGTCGGACGGCAGCATTGGGGATCAACTGCTTGAGCCGCTTGCCCGTCGATGCGGGAGCGGCGTGCAGGCGATGAACTGGGTGATGATGGGGGTTACGGCCCTTACTCTCGTGGGCTTTGCAGTGTTGATGACCCGCCGGGCGGAAGCGGCCAAGGTCCGTCCCGATTCGGCGCAGGAAATCCGCAAGGCCAACAAAGCTCCGATCAAGGACCGCCTGTATGCCTACTTCGCCGAGGGACCGTTCACCAACTCACGGTTTCTGTTCTTTATCTTCATGCTTCTTCCGGTGCGGACGCTGTTCGCCCACCAATGGTTGACCATGCCGCAGTACATTCTGCGGGCCTACTCGCAGGACGTCGGCGACCGCATGGAGTGGCTGATCCTCTGGATCAACCCGCTGATCATTTTCGTCGGGGTTCCGATCGCGACGGCGCTGACGCGGCAGGTACACGTGTATCGCATGATGATCCTCGGCGCGTTGGTGTCGGCCGTCCCGACCTACCTGCTATGCGTCGAGGCGAACGTGTGGTTGCTGATCGCGTATTTCGCAATCTTCTCGGTGGGCGAGGCGATGTGGTCGGCGAGGTTCCTGGAGTATGCGTCCGAACTTGCACCCGAAGGGCGGATCGCGCAGTACATGGGACTGGCGAGCGTCCCGTGGCTGCTGGCTAAGGGGACCACGGGGTTGTATTCCGGCTGGATGCTTTCGAGGTTTTGTCCCGAGGGTACGCCGCGGGAAATGCTCCGGACAGGCATGATGTGGTTGATCTACGGCTGTATCGCGATGGCCTCGCCGATCGGTTTGTGGCTTGCGCGGAAGTGGGTGATGGCGGGGATGGCGACGAAGTCGGGCGGCACATCCAGCGGTACTCGGTCGTGAACGTCGTGGCAAAGTTTCGTAGGGCGGGCTTGGCCCGCCGGGGTTGCGATGACGACCGATGGTTGTTGGTCGCGTGACCCTCCGTTGCGTTTCTTGACGAATCCATCGCTTGTCTCTTGAATACCTGTCGCGGCGGGTGCGACGAGTCCGAAGGCGGCGAAGAGAGCGACGATGTCGATGGTCCAGCAGTGGGAAGTTCAGACGCCGAGCGGACATTGCGCCGCCACCGGCCGCAAGCTCGAGGAGGGCGAGGAGTTTTACTCGGTGCTCTTCGAGGAGGGTGAGACTTTCCGCCGCGTCGATGTCAGCAAGGACGCCTGGAGCAGCCAGCCGGAAGGCGCCTTCTGCAGCTTCAAAAGCCGCGTTCCCGTCAGACAAAAAAAGCGGCGGTTGTTGGTCGACAACGAGGTGCTGGTCAATTTTTTCCAACGCCTGGCGGGCCAGACCGAACCGGCCCGGATCCGCTTCCGCTTCGTCCTCGCGTTGATCCTGATGCGTAAACGCATTCTCCGGTACGACGGCGCGGTCAAGGACGAGTCCGGCGAGCAGTGGCGGATGATCCTTTCCGCCGATCAATCAGTGCACGGCGTGACCAACCCCAGACTGACCGACGATCAGATCGAATCGGTCAGCCGGCATTTGGGGGCGATCCTGCACGCCGACGCCGGCGGATGGGCACAGACCGACGATCCCTTCGCCGACGAATCCGGCGAAGGCAGCGACTCGCAGGCCGCCGGCGATCGCGATGCATAGAGCACCCAAGGGTACCGCCGTCCGGGGGATCGCGCTTCGCAGCGTGCTCTGGGTGCAGCGCGCTGAGCATTTCACGGTTCTTGCGGCCTCGGCTGTGCTCGTTCTCACCGCGTGCGGCTGCATGAAACCGCAAGCGCCGGTGCGCCTCGATCCCTTGCCGCTTCGCGATGCCGCGGCGGTTGTCAACGCCAACACGGCGCGCATCGAGGGCACGCTCCGCGCCTCGGGCAACGTTGACGGCTACGTCACCGACGCCAACGGACTCAAACGCCACTTCGACGTTGACGGCGTTCTCTTTTACCTCCGCCCCCGGTACCTCCGCTTGGACCTCAAGAAATTCGGCGAACGGCAGCTGCTGCTCGGCTCCAACGTCGAACTCTATTGGGTCTACGACAAGCAAAACGACGAGTACCACTGCGGCCGGCATGGCCTGGACGACGGCGAAGCCGCGGCCTTCCCCATTCGCGCCGATCAGGTGCTCGATGCCCTGGGCCTATCGTGGATTGGAGACCGCGCCGCCGACCCCGGCGACGGAGCCGGTGCGGAGGATGTCCCGGAAGATGCGGCCGGTCGACACCGTGCGGGGAGAAACTACGTCCAACGCGTCCTTGAGGACCATCAGGAACTTCTGTTCCTCGCCCGTGACGAGGAGGGATGGAGCTTCATCGAAAAGGAATACTGGCTTGACCGCTTCGCACCGCGATTGATCCGCCGCGTCATCTTCCGCGATGCGGACGGCGTGGTGGAGATGGAGTCGCTTCTGAACGACTACCGCCCGATGTCGCCTTCCGGGCCCTTCCTGCCCACGAGCATGACGGCTTCTTGGCCCGAAAAGGGCGCGACCATGCGTTTCCGCATCGGCAAGTGGGAGTCGCACCTCGAAGTCACCCCTGATGGCCCACAGTTCGCACCTCCGCCGCAGTGCGACGCCCCGGGTTTCCCTGGCGCGACGAGCAGCCGACCGGGATGAACGGTGCTTGCGGCGCGCCTGTTTAGCGCCCAAGGTGTGCAGAGGCCGCACAGGCGAGGGCGTCCTCGGTCCGCTGGTGATCTCCTTGCTCCCCGTCCTTCAACAACGCTGCCGGATCCGTCGCCCAGGCCATAAGCTGCGCGTGCGTCAGTCCGTCAGCGTCCCACAGGCTATCGAACGCGATTCGCGGCGGACTTATGCCATTGCGCGCGAAAGCCTTGGAGAAAGACCGCCAGAGTCCGACGGCTTCATCGGGGAGTTTTCCCGAACGATTGAGTCGGCCTTCCACGTAAACATCCCACAGCACCGCGTATCGATCGCGGATAAGATTCTGCTTTACCACCGACGCGGAGGGCAACTTTCGTTCATAGGCGAATCGCTGGTCCACCATGTCCTCGACGTGCTGTAGTTGTCGGTACATCCAGGGCGTCAACCGCTGTGGAGCCAACAACGACTCCGGACAAAGGGCAAGAATCAGAACCCGCTCGCCGCCGCCTTCGGGGTCATCGGACTGTTTGGTGTACAAATCGACGCTCTGGGCGCGGCTGCGCTCCGCCTCGCGGACGATGCAGTGGTTCAATTGCGTCGCCGCCAGAGGAAACTCCCGAATGTAGGAGGGAACAAGGTGGTCAAGGCCGAATCGTTGGAAGAGGGCGGCATAGGCGTCGCGGAAAGCCCGCTGCCGCGTCTCGGGGTCATTGATCCTGTAGAGCGGGTCCAGAACCTCATGGAGGACGCATTCACGTTCCGGATTCCGTTGTGCAACGAGGAAGGTTGCTTGTTCGACAAGATGGGGATCGTATTCGAACCGCATCAGTGCTGACTCCCGGCGTCGGTCTGACTTTCGAGGCCGATTTGCACCAGTTGGTCCGCCGTGGCCGGCCCGCAGCCTGCCGCATCGCACTCGATGGAGGCATCGGCGGCGGGGTCATCCGGTCGCAGTTCGAGCCATGGAGGACCGATTTCCAAGTCGAAGGTGCGGCACTCATGGGTGATGAATGCGGAGGCGAGGGCCGCGAGGCGGCCGTACAGGCCGTCAGGCTCCGCACTCATGACTCGCTGGGCGAATGCTGGCAACCACCGTGCCAAATGATCGCGTAAGAACAGCCGCTGGGCATCGGAGCAGGTCTCCGCCAATGGGGAGATATTCTGTTGCCGCCCCCAAGCCTCCTTGGCACACAGGACGCTCAGGAACTCACATTCAACCGCCACGTGGTCGGCCCGCTCGAACGCCGAGTCGTGGAGGTTCATCCCGAAAGCGTTGTAAAAACCGGCCAGATCCGCCAGTTCGGCCGTTTGCTGTATGATTTCGCTTCGACCGTATTCCAACTCGTAGAGCGGGCAAGTTCCTCGCACCGAGTGTCCGAACAGCCGTCCGTAGTGGACCCGCAGTTCCTCGAGAACCTGCGGTCCGGACCGTCCGCGAAACCCGTGACATGTTTTATGGAGGTTGTCTATCCGGACGTTCAACTCCGCCGGGAACCCCTCCATCGGCGCCGGCCAGCGATCGGAGCGGTATTGCTCGCAAAGGAACCCGACCAGAGCGTCGTCTGGATAACGCAATCCGTTGGAGAGCAGCGCATAGATCCCGGCCCGCGCCTGCGCGGCGTCCATCGGGCTAGATGGAGTTGGCATGGATTGCGGGTCGAACATGAATGGGTTCCTCTACCTGAGTGCGGAAGATCTCCTGGCCCTTGCGATTGAAGGCGATGACGGTGTCGTTGTACATCTCGAACTTCTTTCCACTCTGCTCAGTCTCGTAGACTTTTTCGCCCTCCTTCAATTCATACCGGGCAATGATTCGGTTCGACCGGCGAAACAATTGCAAGACGGCCAGAAGCTCGCGATCAGGATTGCGGTAGCGCTCGATGGCCTGTTCCACGCCCGGCCCGAACATCTGGGTCAAATAGGGCAGGGGCACCCATCGCGGCGGGATGTAATACCCATTGGGCTCCGTACCGAACTGGGGGTACAGCGGCAGGGCGACCTTGGCCACGTGGATCAGGTAATAGAGAGGATTTTGTCGATCCTCCGCCCAGGTGTTGTCGGGGTTTACCTTAACCAGGCCCTGCATTCGCACCTGACCGATACATGCGGCCATGCAGCGCGTTTCCATGGGAATGCCGTCCGCTTCGGGATCCAGTCCCTCAACGCGCGGATAGCAGGCGATGCACTTTTCACTCGTTCGCGTCGTGCCACGATAGAGGGATTTCTTGTACGGACAGGCCTCGACGCACTTGCGATAGCCGCGGCATTCACTCTGGTCGATCAGCACAATTCCATCTTCCGGCCGCTTGTAGATCGCGGTGCGTGGACAGGCCGCCAGGCATGCGGGGTAGGAACAATGATTGCATAGCCGGGCCAGATAGTAGAACCACGCGCGGTGTTTTTTGCCATCGGTCAGATCGGCGCCCTCGCCAAAATCCATCGGCTTGTTCAACCCCTCTTGGGGGACGTCCTCGTGAATGTTGGGGAATCGCCATTCCTCGTCGGTGGGCAGGTATCCCAGCACCTGATTGGGTTGTCCGCCGCGGGCGACGAATTCGGGGTTTTCGAAGACCGTTCGTCCGTCAAAGCCGCCGTAGGGCTTTTTCGCGTCGCCGTTGGGATGACCGCTCCATTGCTGCTTACCGGGATTGGCCTGCTCCAGCAGATCAAGGGTCCGCACGTCCCAATGTTGGGGGTAGCCGCCGTAGGGCTTGCTCTCGACGTTCGTCCACCACATGTGCTCCTGCCCCTTGGCGAAGGTCCAGGTGCTTTTGCACGCCATGGTGCAGGTCTGACAGCCGATGCAGCGGTTGATGTTGATGACGAACGCGAACTGCTCTTTCGGCGACGCCTGATCGTAGGGGTAATGCATCGGCCGACCGAGCTGCCAGTTGTAGACTGTGGGCATCGTAACTCCTCCTGAGCGGCGCGGCGACGGCGCCCGCTAGCCGTTCAAAACCGTTAGGCTCACCTCTCGTTGTTCTCTTGTCCCGCCGGCCATTCCTGCCCGGCGCCCGCCCCAGCGTGCCAGCACCGTTTTCACGAGTTCACCAATCTGTTCCTTGCCCAAAACCGTGGCGGCTAAATAGGGACCCGCGTAGCCCTGCGTATTGAACATGTGCAGGATTCGATCGGCGTCCAACCCCAGCCGGGCATACTCCTCGATAAAGCATTCCGCCATTTCCTGCATGGCGTCGTCGTCGGAAGTTTCGACGGCCACTCCGTGCAGGGTCATCGGGTCGCTCGGATCCGGATCGTCGTACGGCATGGCCCTACTCCTCGAAACTTTCTTTCCCGCCCGCGCGGTAGCTTCCAGTGAACCCACCGGCGAGGTAACGCTTCATGGTGTCGCTCTCGTTCCCCGGGGACATCCCGGTCGTCGCCGGCGCCCACACGCCTTTTCCGCCCAGGCCCCCGTCTTCGGCCTTGGTCACACGGACCAGCGTTTCCTTGGGCACGGTGTTGATGGCGTGGTTGTCCGCCTCTCCACCGAAGATGAAACCCATGAACACCTTGGCCTTGTGGAACAGGGTATCCGTCTGGTGCATGGGCATGTGCCAATTGCGGGTCACGCTCTGTTGCGAACCGTATCGCAGGTTGGATTGGTAGCCGTCCTCGCACAGCGCCCGGCCGTCCTTGCGCGTCTCGTGCGCCTTGACGCTTTTCTCCGTGGCCACGTAGGGGGCGTGTTTCATCATCACCGTGCTGTAGGGATAACCCGGATTGTAGACCGCCCGCAGCATCAGCCGGGCGACTTTGTAGAACGGATCGTCGGGCTTGGCTCCGATGTAGGGGCGATCCGCCGGGTTGGCGTCCACGTGTACGTAATCACCCTCGTTGATCCCCAGATCGCGCGCCGCCTGGGGGTTCATGTGCAGTTGGTGCTCGCCGACGTACGGCGCCCGGCGATCAATGCGGTGGGGGTCGCCGAAGCTGCTGTCGTAGATCATGTGCCAATCGACGTTGCTCCAGGACGAGTGCACGCGGTGGCGCGTTTTGGGCGTCAGGCAATAAAATTGAAAACCCTTTTCCCACAGAAAGTTTCTGGTTTGCCTGATTTCCTGCCATGATTTTTTGACGTTGCGCACCGTGCGCTCGTCCCAGTGTTCGGCATTCAGGGGAATGCCATAGTCGTTTGGGCGAACATACGGACTCGTGGAGACGATCACATTGGGCAGATAGGGCGTCGCCTCCGGTCCCTCGCGGTGGACCATGAAGTTCTCGCCGTACTCGATGGCTTCGGGAACGTCGGAATACGCGTGCAGGCGGCCGGTGTCGGTGTGGAACGGCTCGCTTTCATGAACCTGCTCCCAGAACGGGACGCGCGGGTAGGTGCGGAAGAGCATCAACGCGCCGCCCGGGGTGCCGTACTTGCCGGCCATGATGTCATCCAGCTTGTACCCGGCCGTCGTGGTGCAGGTGTCCAGCAACCGCTGGATGTACACCCGGCGTTTCCCCTCGTGCTCGAACTTGAAATAGTCCCGGAATCGCGGATCCCCAATCTCCTCGCCGACTGCTTTGGCGATGTTGGCGATGATCCATAGGTCATCCTTGGTGTCGAAGACCGGCTTGATCCCCCCCTTCCAAATCTGTAGGAAAGGATTCGAGCAGGACGCGGTGATCTCCAAATCTTCGAACTCGACCCAACTGTTCGCCGGAAGCCCGAAATCGGAATACTGGACCGACGCGGTCATCACGATGTCCTGGGCGATGATCATCTCGATGTTGGGGTTGACGTTCTTGAACATCTCGTAGCAATGCTTGGCATTGTTGAACAGGTTGACGTTGGTGAAGTGCAGGGCCTTGGTCGGCGTGGGCATGTGGGTTTTGCCGGTGAAGACCTTTCGACCCGCGGCGGGAGTCTCGACGATCAGCGGTCGATCGCCATGGTTCCAGTAGGCGGGTTCCTCGTCCTTGGCGTATGCATGGGCGTGGACCTCCTTGCCGTGAGCCGACTCGTCGAGGTTTGGCTCGAAGGGGTCTTCCGCCACCCATCCCTTGAAGCCGGGTCCGGTGGCCTTGCTGCCCTGGAAGAGCGCCGCCTTATAGTTGCCCGCCCAGCCGAACACCCCCGCGCCGGGTTTGCCGATGTTCCCGGTCAACATGATCGGCAGGTGTGCGGTGCGGTTGGCTTCGGTCGCATGGAACCAGTGGTTAATGCCTTCGCCCTGATGAATGGCCACCGGGCCGTGGTTCTTCGTGGTTTCCCAGATATCCTTGGCCAATCGCTCGATAAACACCTTGGGGGAGTGAGTGATTTCAGCGACGGTGTCGAGATCGTAGTCCTTCAGGTGGACCTGGTAGAGCGACCACAACGTCTGGATCTCGACATCCGACCCATCCACGAGCTTGACTTTCCAGGTTCCGTCCAGCGCGGGATCGATGCCTTTGGCGTCCAGGCGTTTGCCGACGTCGTCGCGGGTGATCGCCGCGGGCCTGTTGGTCTTGGCATCCCATACGACCCGGTCACCGATCTTGGCGTATTGCTCATCCGTGAGGCCCTGGGTTTTGAAGCTGACGCCCTCCTTGGAAAGCGCGGGCTTGTAGCCGGCGAACACCTCGTCCGCCCGCAGACGCGCGAGGGTGTCGGTTCGAACCAGCAGCGGAAAATCCGTAAACTGCTTGACGAACTTCTCGTCGTACCACCCCTTGTCGACCATGATTCGGGTGACCCCGAGCCAGAAGGCCGCGTCGGTCTCGGGGCGGATGGGGATCCAGTAGTCCGCCTTGGTGCTTGGCGCACCGTATTCGGGGGCGATGACCACGATCCGCCCGCCGCGTTCCATGCACTCGATAAACCAGTGCGAATCCGGCAGCTTGTTTTCCACCAGATTCTTCCCGTTCATGATGATCAGCTTGCTGAAGCGCAGATCATTGAAGTCGCAATCGGAGTTCTGAAGTCCGTGCACCCAGGGCTGTCCGGGCGTCTGGTCGCCATGCCAGGTGTAGTTGCTCCAGTTTCGCCCCGCCCGCGCCTTCTCCTTGTCCACCTTGCGGATGTGGGCGTCGAGCAAGGCCATAGAGTTATTCAGGCGGTATAACCCGTACTTGCCCATCACGCCGAGCAGGCCCATGCCGCCGCGCATCTTGAACGTTCGCGTTCCCGCGCCGCCGGTCTCGGCGATCATTTCTTCGGGGTAGCCTTGCTTGCGAAGAAGTGCTGCACCTTGCTCCCCGCTGTAGCGTTTGCCGATGGCCAAGTAGGCCTTGGCGATGTACTTCAGCGCGGATTCCCAGTCGATCTTGAGGTGGACGTCGGTGCCCCGACTGTCGAACTTGAACTTGGTTTTGTTTTCCGGCGTGAGTTCCGGGAAGCCGGCGTCGGCCCATTCCTTCCATCCCTTGCGGATGATCGGGTGCTTCAGCCGATACGGACCGTACACGATACGATGGAACGTGTATCCCTTGGCGCATTGCCGCGGGTTCCAATTGGCGGTGGCTTTGTTTCCGTACAGGTCGGAATAGTCTTGATAATTGTACTGTGTGCCCATCCGGGTAATGATGCCGTTGCGCGTGTACGCCATGACGCGGCAGGCGTGGGTGTCGTTGGGCGAGCACACCCAACTGAACGTCTCGTCATACCGGTATTGATCGCGATAGATCTTCTCCCACTCCCGAGCCGGGTAGTGCGCCAACGGATTGGCGATGTCCGGGCGGAAGGCCAGCGAGCGGAGAGGCCATCCAAGAACGCTGGTGGCTCCGAGCAGAACTCCGCCCGTCCGCATAAACTCTCGGCGTGTCGTTCCCTGGTTTTCAGTATGCATCGTCGATGCCCCTATTCGATCACCAGCTTCTGCCAGATGCTGATGTTCTTTTTTCCATCGCGGTCGCCCGCGCTGCCATTCCATATGGCGAACGAGACCGGCAGGTAATCGCCGGACCGGAAAGCCCGCTCATCTCCCTGCGCATGTTCGCAATCCTGCGGCAGGGCCATGCTTCGCTGCACCTGCACGTACCAGACCCCACGCTCATACACTGCTTGGCCCTCAACCACCTGAACGTTGGCCGGTTTGCCCGCCAGCGTTCCCGGCCCTCGGGCCACCAGGCACTCCACCGGTGTCTTGAGCAGCGGGTCGGCGACGAGATTCCCGGCGCCCCAGGCGGTAACGAACTCCGGCGCGTGCCGGGTGATCACCTGGTGCGGCCATTCGGTCACCGTCATGTCCACCAGGCGAAAGTCCTGCTCCGGGTACATGTCCACCGCGCGGTGGGGAAACACCGCGTCGACGTCCTGGTAGCCGGCGGCGATGTTCTTCTGGCGATCAGCCTTCCACATCCAGATGTTCACGCCGTCGTGCTCGCCCGAGCCTCCCATGTAGAAGGGCGGATCGCTCGACAGCGCGAACTGCACCGCGACCGCGTCGCGAAACTCGTCGTGACGGACGGCCCGGTCGTCTGCGGCGGGATCCAGCCAGGAGAAGCGAAGGGCCAGGTTCGTGGCATTGTGAACCGCCTGAACCACCAGGCCCTCGACGCGATCCTCCGTCCACCACAGCGGCGTGAGGCCCACGTACTGTGGTCGGGCCTGGTTCCAGGCCGGGTCGGTCGGACCACTGGGAAGCGATCCGCTCACGTTCGGCGCCACCAACGTACCTTGGCGGAGCTGGGCCCGCTCCTGCGCGCCGACCTTGGCGAGCGACTGCACATAGTGAATCAGATCCCAAACCTCATCGTCGGTGTAGTTGCCTTCGAAGGCCGGCATCGGGGTGCCCTTGATGCCCTTGACGACCCGCGCGTACAATTGATGACCCTCGCTGCCGCCCTTGAAAATGCCGTTGACAAAGGATCGCGGCGGAACGGGATATCCTTCGTTGTCGAACTTCACGGCGTCAGCCACGGGATGTCCGTCCAAGCCGTGGCAACTCGCGCAAGCCTCCAGGTACACGCGCCGCCCGCGAAACCATCGAAGGTCGTCGAATGCCGGCTCCGGCGGAACCACCAGCGCGGGACCGGGCTGCGTACGCCCAGCCATCGCCTCCGCGGACGATGCGGCCCCGCCGCCCGCCTCGCCGGCCACCTTCGCCTTCACGGCGTCGATGTAGATCTGTCGCACGTACCTCGACAGGGCCTGAAGGTCGGAAAGCGGAAGATGCCCCCAGGGCGGCATGGCCGATCCGGGCATTCCTCGGCTGATGGTGCGCAATAGATCCTCGTCGGTCGGGACTTGGTTTTGCGTGGTCGAGAGCTTGAAGTTTCCCTGCTGGAAGTTTCTTGGCCGAGGGTTCATCAGGTACGCGAACTTGCCCGCCCCGTCACCATTCTCGCCGTGGCAGATCACGCACTGTTTGGTGAACAGTTCCTTGCCGCGCGTCCGGCCCGAGTCGTCCCCGCCAATGGGCGAGAGGCCGCCGGGTTTCTGAGGTTCCGTTGCGACCTGGGATCCGGAGGCGGCGGCCTTTCGTTCCCGTTCCTGGTTGGTTGCTGAGACGACAGCCTCTTCCGATGCCCGACTGGATCCATGCCCATCCGGTCTTCCCGGCGCCGCCGTCACGGCGCACGCGGCTGGAAGAATCAGGCCGCATACCCAGACCACCGAGTTTCTCGATCGGACCACCCTGCTCATCGGTACGTGCAATCTCATCGCGTGCTCCTCGTTTTTTCGCGACTTTGTCCGCGCTCGGATCGTTTGAAGGCAACCGTTTTCAACGTTGTGTCCTCAAGGAACCGTGTAGCGGCGGCCTTGACTTTCTTCCATTGCCCATGCGCCGCGCAGGGTTCGGAATCACTGCACATGGCGTTCCCGAAGGGGCAGTTTTTTCGATCTTTGTTGATGGGTTCAATGGGCGCCACCACGTCGGCGAGACGAATCCTGATGGCCGCCTGGGTCATCTGGAAGCCGCCGCATTTGCCGCGCGTTCCCTCAAGCAGTCCGGCCCGGACCAGGTCGGCGAGGATCGCGGAGAGGTACTTGCGGGGGATTTCGGCGGACACGGCGATCCGCGGCCCGGAGACCGGGCGTTGGTCCGTGTTCCGGGCCAGGAAGATCATCGCCCGAAGGGCGTACTGGGCTGTGCGAGAGAACATCGTCCGCGCCTCAATTAACTATCTAGCTATAAGCGTATAGCTATATCGGCGGCCGTCAAGACCCTCGCGTGAACTTTCTTGTGGGGGATGCGGTGCTGGAAAGGACGCTGCGGGAGCGGATCCGGCCCCCCGCTAGTCGAGCCGGAATCGCCCGACGTCCTTGAAGGCTTCAGCATGAATTCAGGCGATCTTGCCCTGCCAACCCGCCCCGTTTTTTGCGAATGAAGCGCATTTCACAGCCTCCGCGAGCGTCATGACGGCTCGACGTCGATGGCTGGGGCAGGGAAGCCTTCCCATCGAGATTCGTTGGCCGCCGATACCCACCCAATCCGGCGAACCACCAGGGTGGATATCCTAACAGTTACCAAATACACTGTTCTCTTGCGGCGCGGACTGAACGGACGCGTGGCGTCGACCGCCGGCGGCTGGACGGGCGATCGCCGGCGACGAACCCGTTCGGTAATCCCTATGCTCCTTCGTCCCATCGACAATCCGCCGAACCCGTACCTCGGCGAGCACGCCGAGTGGCTGGAGCCGCCGCCGCAGGCCAGGCTCGAAGTCTATGAGGAAACCTCCGGTTCGATCCTCTCGCGCAACGACAGCCCCGACCTCCCCTTCACCTGGTCGGTGAACCCCTACCGCGGCTGCCAACATGCCTGCGCCTATTGTTACGCCAGGCCCTATCACGAATACCTTGGACTCGGCGCGGGGACCGACTTCGATACGAAACTGATCGTCAAGACCAACGCCGCCGAGTTGCTGCGACGTGAGTTCGCCGGCAAGAAGTGGAAGCGCGAGCTGGTCAACTTCTCCGGCATCACCGATTGCTATCAACCGCTCGAGGCGTCGTATCGAGTCACCCGCGCGTGCCTGGAGGTCTGCCTGGAGTTCAAGAACCCCGTCGCCGTGGTGACGAAAAGCTTCCTGATCGTGCGCGATGCGGACGTGCTCGCCAAGATCGACGCGGTTGCCGAGGCGACGGTGTATCTGAGCATTCCATTCGCGGACGCGGAGACCGCCAAGCTCATCGAACCGCAAGCCCCGGTCCCAGCGCGGCGATTTGAAGCCGTTCGCCGACTCGTGGACGCCGGCGTGCGCGTGGGCGTCTTCGTCGCCCCGATCATCCCCGGCCTCAACGACCGCGACGTCCCGAAGATCCTCGAACAGGCTTCGGCCGCGGGCGCCTCGTCAGCAAGCTACACCGCCCTGCGGCTCAACGGCAGCGTCGAACCGGTGTTTCTTTCGCGAATCCGCCAGGCTATGCCGGATCGGGCCCAGCGCATCGAGAATCGCCTGCGCGACATCCGCGGCGGTCAACTCGGCGACTCGCGATTCTTCCATCGCATGCGCGGCGGCGGCGCCTACTGGGAGAGCATCAGGAGCCTCTTCGAGATGTCGCGCAAGCGGCATGGCCTTGACGGAGGTGCGTGTCGTCCGTCGGAGCACCCGGTTCCTGACGCTAACGAGCGACACGCGGAGGGGGCGGGACCTTGCGGCGACGTGGGTTTTAAGGTCCGCGACCCGATAGAGTTGAGCCGAATATCGGCGCAGATGTCGTTTGATTTTGAGAGCTGATGGTCCCGTCTGGTCATGCCGACGCAGCCGGAACCCGCATCGAAGGTCGCGCGCGCGAAGCCACGAACGCGAGAACCGCGTCCACGATCAACAGCACGGCGAGGGTCACGAGGATCATCGCCACCCACAACACGGGATTGGCCGATATGCCCGCCGACAGCTCCAAGCGGATGATGCGCAGCAACGCCCACATGCTCATTGCGTACATCAACACCGTGGGCAAGCCGCAGACGGCCAATCCTCCTCCGCGCCGTCGATGTCCGACCCACAACTCCCGAGAGCGCTCAACATCCAACCCGACGCCGTCCTCCCGTAGCTCTTGGGAACGTCGCCGTTGCAACAGGGGCATGGTACGGAGAGGCCGCTCGTGGCGATCGTCAGCTTTTCCACGGAGTTCTTGCTGGGAATGATTCCTTCCTGAACAAGCGCAGTGATTGCTTCATCAATCCTTTCGCATGCCGTGCGAAGGTAATGGCTTGCGTCGTCCATGGATGGAGATGTATCCACCACGGCGACGATTTCCAGCCGGCATGGCTGCTGAAGCTCGTACGCGTCGACGACTGCGTTTCCGTTGCAGTCTTCTCCGAAAGCGTAAGGGCACTCGAGCATACAGATGCCGATACGAACAAGCACGGTATGGATACGGTATCGGGCTTTCCCTTGAGTCACACCTCGTCGAATACAGCGTGCCGCGCAAACGCGACGGCGTCCAACTACTACCCAAGTGCCCAGCAGCAGGAGAAGGCCCGCGCTCGGTTCCGGCACAAGAGTTGCTAACGGGCCTTGAACCACAAAAGTCGGCCCCCCTTCAGGGAGCAGCACGCTCATCGTGGCATCTTCCAGTTCTTCAAGCGGCAACGCTGTCGATAGAAGAGCGTCCGCGTTCAAGATCGTGCCTTCACGATCCGACATATAGATCGAGAAATGTACAGGTACTCCTGGCGCGAGTTCCACGTTGCCGAAGACCTCAAATTCGTCCAGCGAGGAAGAACCGAAGTCGTTTTGCACGCGTATCCACCCGGGGGGAGTCACGGAGGCCGCAAAGGTTATTGGCCCAATCTGCCCGGCGATGTTCGTGACAGCGTCTTCGTACACCCCTCGTCTTGGATGCGCATCGCTGTCCGGCGTGTCGGGGTCGAAGGTGAACGACCCGGAGAACGGCGTCCAGTAGGACACCTGCCCGCCCAGCAGGCCGGCGTCGTCCACGACGTGGGTCACGTTCCCCGAGAACTGCCACGTCACCAGCCCGGCCCGAACCCCGAGCGGACAAGCGAATAGGCTGATCGCGCAGAACACGATGGCCGGCAGGCGGCGATGGAAAGTCATGGCGAGACCTCCTGGCGCTGGCGACGGACAAGAACAACTGAGGTTATCATACCCAAAAGCAACCCTCAAGGCAAGAGGATTTTGGATCGTCATGCCGATGCAGCCGGCATGGGCATCGAGGGTCGCACGCGCGAAGCCACGAACGCGAGAACCGCGTCCACGATCAACAGCACGGCGAGGGTCACGAGGATCATCGCCACCCACAACACGGGATTGGCCGATATGCCCGCCGACAGCTCCAAGCGGATGATGCGCAGCAACGCCCACATGCTCATTGCGTACATCAATATGGTGGGCAAGCCGCAGACGGCCAAGACCCACCGCGCCCGCCGCGTTCGCCATAACCACACCGTCACACCCAGCAGCGTCAGGGCCGCGAGAAGCTGGTTGCTGGCGCCGAAGAGGTTCCAGAACACCCGCCATGCGGGGACGATCTTTCCTGATGGGTCCACGTTCTGCCGCAACAGCAGTGGAATCGGCACGCCGACGGTGAGCACCGCGGCGAACGCCCGACCGGCGCGCGAGCGCCAGCCGGTTAGTTCCTCGATGATGTACCGGCCCAAGCGCGTGCATACGTCGAGGGTGTCGTAGACGAACGTAGTGAAGGCCATCAGCCCGAAGGACACGCCGAAGGCCGTCGGGACGCCGAGCACCGAAAGAAAGCTGCCGATCCCCTGGGCGTAAAGGAAGTTCGGCTTGGGTCCGCCGGTCGAGGTAAGCAGCGGCGAATCCTTGGTCAGTCGCATCACGCAGCACAGCGACACCACCGCCACCATGCCCTCCATGAGCATGGCGCCGTAACCGACGAGTTTGGCGTCCGACTCGCTTCGCAATTGCTTGGACGTCGTCCCCGAGGCAATCACCGCGTGGAACCCGGAGCACGCGCCGCAGGCGACGGTGATGAACAGCAGCGGAAGCAACGGCTCGCCCTTGGGAGTCGACCAACCCGTAAACGCCGGATACTGCACCTTTTCGCCGCCGAACATCAGTCCCAGTGATCCGCCGATCAGAGTCAAGAACAGGAAGTAGCCGCCGAGGTGTCCTCGCGGCTGAAGCAACGCCCACACCGGAACCAGCGACGCGATGAAGCAATAGGCGAGGATCGCCAGGTTCCAGACCTGATGGGCTCTGGTTTCGCCTCCGCCCAACCAGCCCTCCACGTCAACCGGAAGGTATTGACCCGCTCCAATGGAAAGACCCACCAACGGCAGAAAGATGATCGTCGCCGGACCGATCCCCAGGCGGGTGAAACGCAGCAGGAACCCCATCACCACCGGCAAGATCAGATACAGGATGGATGAGGACGCGATGCCGCCGCCGGAAACCTTCTGCCCGTTTTCCAGCTCGAGTGTTCCGATGAACGAGGAAGCCGTGATGTCGGTGAACGCGACGATGATGTAGAGCAGCGCGAACCAGACGAACAACATGAACAGCACGTAGGACCGCCGCGACATGTGCTCGCGAACGACCTCGGCGATCGACCGAGCCTGGTGCCGGATCGAGGCCGTCAGCGCGCAAAAATCGTGCACCCCCCCGATGAAAATCGATCCGACGATGATCCACAAGATCGCCGGCGCCCAGCCGAACATCACCCCCGCCAGGATCGGCCCGACGATCGGACCGGCTGCCGCGATCGCCGAAAAATGCTGGCTCAGCAGCGACTTCGGCTCCAGCGGCAGGTAATCGAGATCGTCGCGCAGCTCGACTGCCGGCGTCCGCGCGCAGGGGTCCAGTCGCAACAACCGCGCCAGCCACGAGCCGTAGGTGTGGTAGGCGACGAACAGGCCGACCGCCGAGACAAGGACTACGGTGAGCAAACTCATGACCCGCCTCCGGGCGACGAACCCACAGTGCCGGACACCCGTACCCGCCTCAATCGGAGGACACAGGATGGTCGTGGATAAGGTTGCGAGTCGGCTAGAACGGCCAGAACCACGGGATCAGCGGGACGGCCACCACGCCCATGAGCAAGTCTAGCGGCAAACCCATCTTCACGAAATCGGAAAACCGGTATCCGCCCGGTCCGTAGACCATCAGGTGGGTTTGATATCCCAGCGGCGTGGCGAAGCCGAACGAGGCCGCCAGCATGATGGCCATGATAAACGGCATGTAGCTCACCCCCAGGGCCGTCGCAGTCGCCAGGCCGATCGGGAACATCAGCACCGCCGCCGCGTTGTTGGTCAGCACCTCGGTGCAGATCATGGCCATCAGGTAGGTGACGGCCAATGCTCCCATTCGGTGATCCCCCGCCACGCCCAGCAGCGCCTCGGCGAGCATTCGGGCGGCGCCGGTCTTTTCCATCGCCGCCCCGATGCCGAAGGAAGCCGCAATCGCCACCAGCACCTCCCAATTCACGTTGGCGCGGGCGATCGACGAGCTGCAGCAGCGGGTGATGATCATCAACCCCGCGGCCAGCATCGCGGCGTGAAGTACGGTAAGCCATTCCATTCCGGCCACGATGACCATGGCCAGGAAGATCAACCCCGCCACCCAGGCGCGCTCGTGACGCGGGGCATTGTATCCTTCGATGCGACTGACCAGGTAGAAGTCACGCGATTCGCGGTGTTGGTCCAGGAAATTCGGATTGGCTTCCAGCAGCAGGATGTCGCCGGGCTGCAAGACGATGTCGCCGATCTTCTTTTGAATCCGCGCACCGTTGCGCGAGACGGCGATGATGGCCGCGTTGTAGATCGTGCGGAACCGACCCTCGCGAACGGTCTTGCCGACCAGCGGGCAGGTGTTGGAGACGACGGCTTCAATCAACGTCCGCCGCACGCGAGGCGAGTCGAGCTTGAACACCTGGTCTGTGGCCGGCGCCAACCCGCGAATCTTCTGCAACTCGACGACCGAATCGACAATGCCGACGAAGACCAACCGGTCGCCCGCAAGCAAGCGCTCGTGCGGACCGACGGCGGGCAGCAAATCCTCGCCCCGTCCGATCTCCATCAGGTACATGCCGCGAAGCTGCCGCAGACCCGCCTGTTCGATGGTCTTTCCAATCAGCGGACCGTTCGCCTCCACCAGCATTTCGACGGTGTATTCCTTGGGGTCGCCGAACGTTTGAGTCGCCGGCCGCCGGTCCGGTAGCAACCATCGACTGGCCACGATGACGTACACCAACCCGACCACCGCGCAGGGAATGCCCACGCCGGAAATCTCGAACAATCCCAGCGCTCGTCCCAGATCGGTTTCCTGTTTTAGCAATCCCGCCACGACAATGTTCGTGCTGGTCCCAATGAGCGAGCACACCCCGCCGAAGATTGCCGCGTAACTCAGCGGTAGCATCAGCTTCGAGGGAGAAATGCGGAACTTCTTGGACCACTCGTCGAGCACCGGGAGCCACATGGCCACGATCGGCGTGTTGTTCACGAAGGCGCTCATGGCCGCCACCGGAACCATCATGCGGATTTGAGCGTGGGTGATGGACTTGGGCTGGCCGAGCAGAATCTGTGCAATCGCCCCCATGACGCCGGTCTCGCGCAGCCCGGCGGCGACGACGTACAGGACGGCTACGGTGATCACGCCTTCGTTGGATAACCCCGACAGCGCGTCCTTCGGGGTGATGACTCCGAAGGTCATCAACAGCACGACCGCGCCGACGAAAACGAGGTCCGGCGCCACCCGCGTAAACGCGAGCGACGCGAAGATGATCAGCAAGACGCCGACGGTGATCCAGGCTTCCGCGGTCATGATCTTCGCCGGAAGCGCTACCCGCCCGCGCCCCCCTGCGGTTGGGCACGATCGACGTGGATCTTCAGGGCTGTGAAGACGCGCTTGCCTTCCTTCTTATCGACCCGAACGTCGCCCCGGATGCGTTCCCCTTCGTGGACGTCTCTCAACGTCGCCGCCGCCCCGGAGATCATGATCTCGGTCTCGCGCGTGACCAGCGCCGTTCCCGCCACCTCTTCTTTTTGTTTCTCGCTGCGATAGAGCACCGTGATCTCCCCCGTGCCGTCGGCGTTGATCTTGATCTTCTCCACCGAGCCTTCCAGGCGGACCGATTTCGACTCCTCGTCGCTGGGTTGGCAGCCCGCCAGCAAGGGGACGATGAACAATCCCAACCGCACGACCCTCTGGACGTGGAACGCGCCCATGACGGCCGATCCAAGGCCGCGGGCGCCAGCCTGCGCAACGCCCCGGGAAACGGAACGTTCCGCGGCTTGTGGCTGGGATTCGGAAACTCGACTCGACCGTACGCATAGCCGCATGCAGGATCCTCCGAAACTTGAGCGCGGACTCGGTTGCGCCGACCGCAATCTACCCCGCTCCGCTCGCCGCCGCAAACTCAGGTCGCCGGTGCCACAACGATGACGCATCCCGCGAACCCGATCCCGTCCAGTCTGTCGAACAACGCGGCGTGCTCTCGGCGAATCGCTTCTGCCGACTCGTACGGACCCGGACCGCAGCCCACGCGCACCGCGCATACGCGACGGTTGAGCACACTCAGCCAATCCAGCACCGATCCCATCGCACCGATCCGATCGGCGTCCACGCACGCGCCGATCGCCCACGAGTTGGCCTGGTCGATCAACTCGCGGAGTTCGACCGGTGAAAGCAAGGCTCCGTTCGCCGACGCATCCAGCGCCAGCATGACGCCGGCCGACTCCGCCGCCAGACGCGCCTGGTGAAGCCACTGATACGCCGCCGTCAGTTGATCCTGATACGAACGAAACGCGCCGCCCCCGCCGGTCGACACCACCGGGGGCAGGAGAGCGTTGACCACCTTCGCCCCGACGCGCCCCGCCTCAACCAGCAGCGCCTTGATCGCCGCAACAGCTTCCACGGTCTGCGTCGCCGGGGCGACCGAAAACGCTTGAACCGGCGCTCCGCAACGCAGTTCGTCGAGACGCAGGTCCGAGACGGAGGCCGCGCCGCCCAGCATCGTCGGGCAGGCCCACTCCACCCCGTCCCACGACGACCCATTGACGAAGGATCCCTCGCACCCGGGTCCAGCCGCGGAACAGGATTCAACTCGAAGGAGCAGTGATCGCATCTCGAACTCGTGCTCCTTCGCAGCTAAAGTTGCGGGTTGGGTGCCCCAGCCCTTGGGCTGGGGGACTGAAAGTTCCCGCTCATGGTCCGTTCCCCACCGCGAGCGGTGGGGAACCCTACTCTTCGCCCCGCGAACAACGATGTGTCGAACCACTAGGCTCGCCGCCTGTCAGTCGGCCCCGTCGCCGACGGTGTTCACCGTCGCCCAAGGACGATAAGCGGCGTCCGCGGCGCTGCGACAGAACTTACGGTGGCGAAACGCCTCCCGCAAACCCGATAAAACGGGCCACGAAACGTGCGGACGGAATCAGCCGATAGTAGAATATACGTACCGGCGCCCCGGACAACCCCACTCGTCCGGGGAGTCCCGATGACGGCGCGCCCTTGATGGCGGTGTCAGGAACCACACGATGAAGCGCTCATGGACTCGCACGACGACGGTCGGATTCCTCGCGGTGCTGTCAGCGGCGTCCACCGCGTCAGCCGGCGCCGTCGACGAGGCGGCGCTGGCCGCAACCATGCTTGGCTTCGATCTCCAGGGTCGGCACAACCTCGCCAGCGGCGGAATCGACTTCGTCGCCAACCAGAGCTTCAACGGATCGACGCTCGATTTCGGCGCGGGCGATCTGACGGTGCAGGGACCGCTCTCTTTCAGCCTCAACACCGGCGGTCGAATCGTCCCCACGCTGGACCTGTCACTGACCACCGCCGTGAACGCCGACGCATCGGCCACGCCGCTGAGCTACAACCTCTCCCTTGACCCGGCGAACAATCCGATCGACGTCAGCGGCAATCTCCTGCTCGACGCGAACTTCTCCATCAACCGGATGGGTTTCTATGACCTGGACATTACCGCCTCCTCGCGCCAAACGGTCCACCACGGCAATGACCCGCTGAACGACGTTCAAAACGATTTCGACGTCGGCCCGGTCCGCATCGCGGGGAACGTCTACCTTGACCTGCTTGCGGCCGTGACCGATCCGATCTTTGACGCCAACGGGCGTCCCAATCCGTTTGCCCAACTTTCCGAGCAGGCGAAGTTTCCGGACGTTTCGCGGCTGGCAGCCGACGAGCTGCAAGGGGCGCTGGCTTCCGGGTTGGGCGATTCAGCGACGGCTTCGCTGATGCAGCTTCTTGCCGGCACGACGTCCGACCCCTCCATCTCGGCGACGAGCCTGGGCGTGGATTCGGCGCTTTCGTCCCGCCGCTTCGGGAATGCCGGCTCCAACGTGGTTCCCGAGCCGACCGTACTCCTTCTGATGCTGGTCGGCCTACCCGTCGTGCTAACCCGACGCGCTTCGCCGCGTCGACACGCCGCACGCTAGTACTCCATCGCAGCCAAAGTTGCGGGTTGGGTGCCCCAGCCCTTGGGCTGGGGGACTGAAAGTTCCCGCTCTTCGTCCGTCCCCCACCGCGGCTTCCTTGGGGGACGCAGGCCGTCTACAATGGTCCTCCGCATTGGGCGATTAGCTCAATTGGCCAGAGCGCCTGCCTTACACGCAGGAGGTCACAGGTTCAAGTCCTGTATCGCCCAGTC
>JBBTCJ010000162.1:0-25274 GCA_038043285.1 Planctomycetota bacterium
TCAGACAGCGGTTGCACCGGTCGCGGCGGCCTCGGTCGGGATCATGAGAGCGGGCAACGCGTTAATGGCTCCCGCCACGTCGAGCAGCTTTGGATCGGTGTAAATGTTCGCGGTCAGCTCGGGCTTGGAATGCCGCATTGTGGCCTGAGCCGTCCGAAGCGGAACGCCCGCGGCGCACAGGTGGGTGCCGAAAGTCACTCGGAGGGCGTGCACGTCCACGACGCGATTCCGTTCGTCACGCTGAACCACTATAGTGTTACGAGGCTGCCTCGTCCACCGTTTAAGGTGTTTCGGTGTGCACGTTTCGCGGAGATCCCGTGGTTCCATCGATCATCGGAGATCGGTCGCGATCGTGGGGTTTTGGCCGCGGCGGAGCGGGCAAGTAAGCCGAATTCTGTCGTGGGCGATCATTTGTCTGGGCCGGAGGTCGCCCTCCGGCTCGAGCACCCTACCCGCAGCTTCGGAACGGCGGTTGGCGAATTCGGAATGGCGAATGGGAGACATTCGCGACTCTGTTTTCGCTCCGCGTCATTCCACGAGACGGGCCGCCTCTTGCTGCCTACATGGGCTTGCTGGCGGTGGGGTTTGCCCTGCCGCGACTGTCACCAATCGCGCGGTGCGCTCTTACCGCACCATTTCACCCTTACAGGGCCAAGGCCCTGCGGTGTTTTTTCTGTGGCACTTTCCCTCGGATCGCTCCGGGTTGGGGTTACCAACCACCGTGCCCTGTCCAGTTCGGACTTTCCTCCCGGGCGAGACCCGCGCGGTGTCCCGCGCAAGCCGCCCGAGCGATCGCCTTCGCCCGCTCCGCCGCGGCGAAAACCCCAGATCATTGCCGTTGGCCGATTCGTATCGACATGCGGCAGGACGGGGATTATACATGCTCCGCAGCAGCGGCGGTAGCTGCTTCCGAACGCGACTGGGCCACGGTCACGACGCCGTCGATTGGCCAGGGGAAGTCTGGACCGGCAGGGGGCGTGCGCCTCTGATTGAATTTGGACTCTTGGGAGTGCCGCGCCACGATGAGCCTCGCGACCACAACGTCGTCCCCGAAGGAGCAGCAATCCCGCGCGAGCACCCTCGCCGGGCGATGTGCCGCGGGTTTGGGCGCCGTCGCATTGGCATGGCTGATCTATGGCTCGTTAGCCCACGACCCGATGAGGGGCGCAGGTGGACATGACGCACATGCTCAAGCTCCGAGCAGGTGGTCGATCCTGCCGTTTGCGGGACTCCTGTTGTGCATCGCGACCTTCCCATTGATCCCGTCGATCGCGCATTGGTGGGAGCACAACAAGAACCGCTTGATGGTGTCGTTGACCTTCGGCACCGCGACGTTGGGGTACTACTGGGCCGGCTACGGATGGTCGAAGACGCACGGAGTCCTTGAGCATGCCGTCGTTGAGGAGTACATCCCCTTCATGGTGCTGCTCTTTTCGTTGTACGTGATCAGCGGCGGGATTTCATTGACCGGCGATCTCGCTGCTCATCCTGCGACCAACACCGCATTCTTGGCCGTTGGCGCGATGATCGCCAGCATTGTCGGAACGACTGGGGCGAGCATGTTGCTGATTCGTCCCTTGCTCCAGACCAACGCCGAGCGGAAGCACGTCAAACACACGGTGATTTTCTTCATCTTTCTGGTGAGCAATTGCGGCGGATGCCTGCTCCCCATCGGCGACCCGCCGCTGTTCTTGGGCTACCTTAAGGGCGTGCCGTTCCTTTGGACGCTGGCATTGTGGAAGGAGTGGGCGGTGGTTTGCGGTGCGCTGCTGTTGATCTACTACCTCTGGGATCACCGGGCGTACAAGACCGAGGCGGTCCGCGACATCGTCCGCGACGAAGCACAACTCGCGCCGCTGCGACTTCGCGGCAGAATTAACCTCGCCTTGTTGTCGGGCGTCGTGCTCTGCGTCGGATTGGTGAAGCCCGGTGAGGAGTTTCTTGGGCTTGGTTTCCGAACGTTTCCGTTTATGCGCGAATTGGTCACGCTGGCGTTGGTGGCGGCCTCGCTGAAATGGAGCAAGCCGGGTGTTCGCGAGGCCAACCAGTTCAACTATGCCGCGATCCTCGAAGTAGCGGCGCTGTTCATCGGCATCTTTCTGTGCATGCAGGCGCCGATCGAGATTCTACGAGCGAATGGAACAGCCCTGGCCCCGTACCTGAACTCGCCCAGGGCGTTCTTCTGGGCTACCGGGGCGCTCTCCAGCTTCCTGGACAATGCTCCAACGTACGTTGTTTTTTTCGAGACCGCCGCCAGCATGACGCCCGATCATGCTCTCGGTGTGCTGCGTCTCGTGGACGGAACCACGATCTTCCCGTCGATGTTGACCGCGATCTCCTGCGGGGCCGTGTTCATGGGGGCGAACACCTACATCGGCAACGGTCCGAACTTCATGGTCAAGAGCATTGCCGAGCAGGCGGGGGTGAAGATGCCGAGCTTCTTCGGCTACATGCTCTACAGCCTGGGAATTCTGGTTCCGCTGTTCCTTGTCGTAACGGTGGTGTTCATGTAATCTCAGCGCGGCGACGTGATTCTTAAGGTACGAGGCTCTGCGCGATGCTTGTTCGATTTGACTGTCCGGCCTGCGGGTTGTCCCATTCGTTCGACATGCCCGAGACAACCATCCACATGACTTGCGGGCGTACGCACAAGGTGCTTGAACTACGCCTCACCAAGGGCGGCGACGTGAAGTCGAGGATCGTCGACGAGCCGGGTGCAGGCCAAGGCCGCGACGCGGACGAAGATTCGTAGGGGGCGCGGTTTCGGACCGGGCAACGCCAAGCCCAGTCGGTCGGACTGTGCCCGCCGCCGGTCTCGTGGCGTGCGGAGCACACCCTACGTGGCTCTCCGTACCGACCGTCCGTGACGGGTTCTCACGTCGCGGCAAGCGCCCGATACGCACCGGCGTAGAGTTCCCAGACCCGGCGTTGCTCGAACTGCTCCATGACCCACGTCCGTCCCGCCAGGCCCATCCGGCGCCGTTTCGCCGCATCATCGATAAGCGTAGCGATGGCCGTGCCGAGGGAGCCTGCGTCCCGCATCGGCACCTGCAATCCCGTAACGCCGGGGACCAGCGCATTGCGGGCCCCCGTGGCATCCGTCGTGATCGTGGGAATCTCCATCGCGGCCGCCTCAAGCAGAACCGTCGGCAATCCTTCGCGATAGGTAGGCAGAACGAGCATGTCCATGGCGGCGAAGAAGGGCGCGACGTCCTCCTGCCAACCGGCTAGGCGGACCTGCGGGCAGCGGGACAAGAAGTCGATGGCCCCCTCCGACGGCCGGTCGCGGTGTTCATAGCTGCCGACAACCAGAAGCACGGCTGAAGGAGACTTTTCGGCCACACTTCGGAACGCCTCGGCCAACTCCTCGATACCCTTGTCTCGCGTCAGACGACCGACAAAACCGACCACGACGGCATCCGGCGGAATGTTGAACCGTTGCCGCACCGCCGGCCCTTCGGCGCGCCACGCCGGCGAGAACCGCGTCAAGTCGATTCCATTGGCGCTTCCCGCTCCCAGCACCGTGACGGTTCCTGGCCGAGCGATGTCGTCTTTCAATGCCTCGTCGCGCACGGACGCGGACACGGAGTAGGTTACGTGGGCGAGGCGGCAGGGGATCCGCGTGGACCATCGAAGGACGCTCCCCAGCAGCCCGCGCTTTCCCTGATACGACAGGCCGTGGAGAATATGCACCACGCGACGCGACCGCGCCAGTTTGGCGGCGATGGATCCGAGCAACGCGCCTTTGGGCGTGGCGACTTCGACGAGATCAAACCGCTCGGCCCGGAGGAAGCGATACAGCTGCCAGAGCGCGCGCAAGTCCTTCCACGGTGTGACGGCGCGGGTGAAGGGGACAGCAAACAGACGAACGCCTCGGGCACGGATGGCCGAATCAAGTTCCGACGACGCACACACCACTGTGACGTCAAAGCCGCCGGCGACGAAATGCTCCAGGCGACCGGCGTAGAGAACCTGAATGGATTTGCCGATAGTAGCGATGACACAAAGCCGGAGGCGGCACCGTGCGCTCCGAGAGCCGACGGGCGACGATGCACTCACCGCGTCCGGCGGCGGATTCGCGAACATGCACGAGGTATGATGTTGCGGTCCGTGCAAGTGTCAAGTCGGTTGATCGTCTCGGTCTAAGCGCGGCCTGGAACGGACATGCACGTCACGGTGGCGATCGACGCCCGTTTTGACCGAACGCCCGACGGGGACGTGTGGACCGACGGCTGGGCCAGGCATTCTTTCTGGCTGCGGTACCTCATGGTGTTCGACGAGGTTCGCGTACTTGCCCGGGTTCGGGACGTATCCTCCGTGCCCGGTACCTTCGTGCGGTGTACCGGTCCAGGGGTCGATTTCGCTCCGATTCCGCATTACCTGGGGCCTTGGCAGTATGCGTTGCGATACCCGCGCGTTCGGTCGGCGGTGAGACGGACGCTCGCAAGCGCCGAGGCCGTCGTCCTTCGCGCTCCCGCCACGGTGGCCAACCTTGCGGAAGCGTTCCTCCGACCGCGCGGGCGCCCGTATGGCGTTGAGGTGGTCGGCGACCCGCTGGACGTGTTCTCGTCCGGTAGTGTGCAGACGATTCTTCGCCCCATGCTCCGTGTGCTGTTCACGCGGGCTTTGCGCCGACAATGTCGCGGCGCGTGCGCCGCCTCATACGTCACGGCGTCGACGTTGCAGCGGAGATACCCCGCAAGCGCGGGCGTGTTTTCGACCTCCTACTCCAGCATCGACATGCCCGACGAAGCCTACGTCGACGCGCCGCGCCCGATTCGAACGCCGAGTCGCCCCGCGCGGGTCGTGTTTGTCGGCTCGCTGGGACATCTCTACAAGGCTCCCGATTCGTTGATCGAGGCCGTCGCCATCGCCGCAGGCAGAGGCTTAGGAGTGCAACTCACCGTCGTCGGCGACGGGAAGCATCGCTCGGACATGGAATCGTTGGCTGCCGCGCTCGGCGTCGCCGGGCGCGTGCGATTTGTGGGGAATCTCCCGTCGGGAAAGGCCATCCGCGACGAGCTCGATCAAGCCGACCTGTTCGTCCTTCCCTCGCGGGCCGAGGGGCTGCCGCGCGCGCTGATCGAGGCCATGGCCCGGGCGCTGCCCTGCCTCTCAACCGGAATCGGCGGTATTCCGGAGTTGTTGTCGGTCTCGGAGCTGGTCCCCGCCGGCGACGCACCGACGCTGGCGACCAGAATGTGCGCGGTGCTCGGCGATACGCAACGATTGGCGAGATTGTCCGCGGAGAACCTTCAGCGGGCTCGGGCGTACCACGTCGCCGCATTGACTCCTCGCCGGCGTGCGTTTTACGAGGCGGTGCGCGATGCGGCCGCGGTTTGCCTACAGTCCCGGCGTGCAATATGACTCGATTGTTATGGTGCTTCGTCCGCCTTCGCCCATGGCGACGACGCCTTCGCGTCGCGCCGTCCAATCTTTCAGAGGACCGGTTGCAGGCCCGGTGACACGTCCGCGGGCTGGGGCTCTCAGCTCGGATCAGAGCGCATCGCTGCCATACTATGGATCGTGTGCCCCGTCGCTGCGAGATCATGGCCATTGATTCGGTGACGACCCCCTACGGCCCGTGGACGTGAACCTGAAGATGGGTCTTTTGCAGGAAGGGGTCTTGCGTGGTGATGCTGCTCCGCGGGTTGACGACGTACAGTTCGCCTGAAATCCCCTCTGCGAAGCTGTGCTCCATTCGACCGCTGAACTGTAATGCACTTCGCTCACGGTCGTCGTAAAGATAACTGCGAACGAACTCGATCCGTCCCAATCCGGAGCGATCCTCGCGCGCGACAAATTTCACCTGCAACGGGAACTCCGTACGTTTTCGGGCGACCATATTCCATTTGCAATCGGAAAACCGCAGCTGCAAATCTCCGCTGGGGTTCCACGCGCAGTACAGTCCCGAATACTCCGTCCGCTCGATGGTGCAGGCGACGAACTCGATCCGTCCACGGGGAACACGCTCCTCACCCACCATGACTCGAAGACCCGGATGTCGCGTGTTCCTTCCCAGGCAGTTCCAGAAGCGGACGTCCACCGGCTGCGAATCCGGTGTCAACCGCATCACATTCACCACGAACGCGCTCCCTTCGTTGTCCTCGGAGATGCAATTCAACACCGCTATGTCGATGAGCGCGTCGCGTGCGCTTCCCGGCTCCAGGTCGAGCCCGGCTTGCGGTGCCGTTCCCCGCGTGTTCCGGAAAACGCAATGCTCGATTCGAACCTGCTCGCCGGAGAGCAGGCTCATCCCCTGGCGATAGTTGTTCCGACAAACGCAGTCGCGGATCAGCACGTCGCGGCAGCCGAGCCGGCGCTCGTCTTCGATGGGTCCAAGGTAAATCCCGTCGCCCCCCGAATGTTCCAGCGTAAGACCCAGCACCGCAATCTTGCCGGACCCGCGGAACGCCAAGGTGTGACGAAACTCCGACTGTTCATAGGCTCCCGAAACATAGTCCTCCTGCCACATCCGAAGGACGGCGCCATACCCCCGTACCGTCACGTTTTCGACGCCCGTACCTGTGAATAGCGAGTCGCGCATGCCGTGGAACTCGCCGCGCTTGGCCACGACCACGACTCCCGGATCAAGCACCAGCTCTTGGTTGCTCGCCAGGGTCACGGGACGAACCACCCACTCAGCACCGACGTACGGGACGATGACCTTCGCGGCGCGCGAGTCAATGGCCGATTGAATCGCTTCGGTGGCATCGACGGGATCGAATCCCCACCAGGCGGCGTTGGCGACGGTACGCTCGCCTCGACGGACTTCCTCGACGGCGGCCGGGTTGCGAAACGACCCAGGCATCGGCGCGGACGACTCCGCGCCCTCCGCCGTCCTCGATCCAACGCCCATGACACCGCAGAGCAGCATAGCTCCGGCGCGGGCAGTTCGTCGCTGGCCTAGCCTATCTCCGCCGTGGATCAACGCTTCGCTCCTACTCTGGTGCCGACCATCTCGGTGCCCAGAACCACAAAGAGCGACCAGAGCATGACGAGCCACGGGGTCCCGACGAAAAACTCATCGAAGGCCATGTAGGGAATCACGCCGACGCAGCCCGCCAACAGAACTTTTCCCTCCAGAACATACTCTCTGCGCCGTGGTGCTCCGCCGCGCAAGAGGTGCAGCACGATCCAGCCGAGCGTCCCATACAGCAAGAGTCCGCCGACAGCGCCGGTCTCCGCGAGCGTCCGCAACAGGGCTGTGTGACTACTCCGCAATGTCTCTCCGAATTCCGTGGTGTCGCTTATGAGGTACCACCGATGCTGGCCCAACTCTTGCCGCATCGACTCGTCATGCAACCTGGAATATATTGCTCCGTGCCCCTGCCCGATCAACAGGGCGGACGGACTGGCGGTGAATGACCGCCATGCCGTCGCGTAGCTCGTCGCCCGCGACTGGTCCTCAAACGACCGGAACCGATCGGGGACGCCCACGATCAAGATGATGGTCGAAAACAGTGTTACGCAAGGCACTACGATCGCCAAGGAGCGTATTCGCAATGCGATCATCAAGGCGAACGAAAACCCGGCTAGGCAGAGCAACGCGCCGCGGCTTCCCGTGGCCAGGATGGCCAGCAGGAACAACGTTGCCGCCATCGCCCACCACGGCTTCAGCGACCCTCTTGCAAATATACCCCCCAGCGACACCGCAAGCGCCGGAACCAGGACAAGATTGAGCGTCGTCGACGATCCCAACGGGCCGTACACTCGAATGAAGCCCAGAGCAGGCGTTATTAGATTGGCCCACGCCGCACTCGGGCGCCAACTTGGAAACACAAACGAAAGCATCACGTAGACGGCGACGATTCCTCCCAGTAGCAGCGTCACCAGGCGGGCGAAGCGACGGCGCTGATGGTCCGTCAGCCCGGAGCCCAATAGCGCGGCCGTGACCACGGCGCCGCACATCACCATCGACTCCAGCGCCGAATACCCCTTCATCGTCGAATCGCGCCCGTTCCAAGTGATCGACGCGATCTGCCAACCCCCAAGCAGAATCATGGGTCCGACGAACCATCGTCGCGTAGATCGAGTCAAACCGTATGGTAGAAGTCGCGACAATCGAAGGGCCAATAACCCAAGCGCAACCGGAACAGCAATCGCGTCCGTCCACCACACCGGTCCGACGAACGGAACGGGAAGCGTCCGTCCTCGCGTGGATGGAATCAGCGAAACCGGCAACAAGAAACAGCTCAATAGCAACAGGAGTGTCCACGGCGAAGGCCGAACGCCCTGCGGCGCAAGTGATGGACGTGGGCGGGTTCGCGGTGTCGGCATACGCATGCTCACGGACGCCGCCTCAGGCACAGTCGGGGTCATTCTCCAATGCCCTCCCGTCGCTCCCGGTCCTCGGGAAGCCCGTAAACTTTTCTCAGCGCCCGTACCGACGCCTCCATCGTAAACGGAAACGATCCAAGGAGAGCTTCGCGTGATGGGGCATCCAGCGGTGGCTCATTGAGCGCTTTGCCGACCGCATCCGCCCAGCGTTCCGCCGAGGTTCCCCGCCCCAGTAGTTCCACGCGAGAGCACGCCGTCGCCGCCTCGCGAACGCCCGGAATGTCGTGGGCGACCACCGGCAGGCCCGCGGCAGCCGCCTCCGCGATGACGATTCCGAATCCCTCGTTGATCGACGGAAAGGCAAACGCGTCGGCACTGAGCCAAAACCGGTCGATCGACGCCGCGCCGAGGACGAACCGGAAATTCGCTGACAAACTGCTGTCCTCAACGGCCTGTTCGACGGCGTGTCGCGTTGGCCCGTCGCCGATGAACACAAAGAAAATGTCCGAGGCGCGTGTCGACAACAGCCTGGCAACGTCCACCAGGAAAGCCTGCCGCTTGTGCGGGACGAACCTCGCCACGTTCAGAACGATCTTCGCATCCGCCGGAAGACCCAACTCCTGCCGAACGGATGATCGTTCCGGCGGATGAAGGAACCGCTCGATGCGAACGCCGTTGTAGATCACTCGTTTGTGCGGATCACGCTCCCAGTCCGGCCCCCAGAACGCAGCCATGCTCGCCCGCGTCGGACCCACGAAATCCGTGCCGTAGCGTCTTGTCCAGCGGCGCATCCAACGCGCGTACAGCGGCCGCAGGATCGAGCGGGCCTTGACGTCCTCGACGGGGTGGTTGTGAGCGATCCGCTTGGGCACGCCCGCCCGCGCAGCCGCCCGAAGCACAAACCCCGAAAAATAGTAGAGGTGACTGTGCACCAGGTCGTAACGTTCGCGCGAAAGCAACTCCTCGACCGTGGCGGCGAAACGCCAGGGGTTGCGCCCCAGGCGACAGCGATGCACCCGTCCGCCGAGTTCCACGAACTCATCCTCGTACGCCCCGTGGGTCATCGTCGTCGTGCAGACGTCAAGAACGAGGTCTTGCCCCGGTCCTTCGCGGAGAACGTCCATCAGCCAGGTTTCGGCCCCGCCGCGGTTCAGTCCCGCAAAAAAATGCAAGGCTCGTAGCGGCCGCGACGGTGTCCGCGGCGTCACTCCGGTCGCTTCGACGGTCGGTACAGGGTGGGTGCTCATGCGATCGCCTCCGTCGCCGACCTCGCTCGCGCGCGGATCGCCGACACGATGCCCGCCGCGAACCCCACCGCCATCGTAAGCGACGTGACCAGCACCGCCGCGGCTGCCCCCATCACGCCGTGACTGGGAACCCACAACCAGGCGGCCAGGGCGGTCGTCAGGCACGAGACCGCCGTGACCATCACCTGCGCACGGAAATACCGCGCCGAGGTCAATCCGTAGCCGCAGCAACTGCTGACCAGTTGAATCCCCCAGGCGACGGACAGCACAACGAATTCGCGGGAATACGCGGCGTATTCAGGACCGTAAAGGACTCTCAGCGCGGCATCGCCCAGCGCATACGTTCCGACGATCAGCGCCAGGCCAAGACCCGCCGAAATCAGCGACAGTCGAATGAGCAGGCGTCGGTAGGCCGAGAGATCCTCGACGAAATGCCGGGCGAGTCGCGGGGCGGCCGACTGCCCCATGGCCGTCGTGACCATCATCCCCGCCATCATCGGATAGACGATCGCCCCAAAGTATCCCAGTGCTTCATTGCCAGAGTGAATCTTCAGGAAATAGCGCGGGATATTCGTCTGTAAGCTGATAAGAGCCATCACGATTCCCAGCGGCAGCGCGATCCAGGTCAGGCGGAGCACGGATGGAAGGGCGAACCGCGGGCGAAGCAGGTTCGGCCCCGCGGCTTCCCCGAACGTCTCGACGAGGAGTCGCCGCGCCGGGCGAAGATCGTTGACCACCAGCGAAACCGTCCATGCCGCCGCCGCTGCGCACGTTGCGAGCACCAGATTGCCGCTCAGCCACATTGTCGTCGCCAGGGCGATCAGCGAAAGCGGACCCTTCACCAGCAAGCTCATTCCGCTGAGGTCCATCCGCTCGTGCCGCTGGAACAACCCGCGCACGACGTCGCAAACGCTATCGACGGACTTCATCGCGCCGACGGCGAGAATGACTCCCATCGTCGGGCCGTCCTCCCCGACCGCCGTGCCGCAAACCGCGATCGCCAGCAGACCGATTGCTGTCCAGGCGATGCGCGTTCCAAAGTAATCGCCGAACGAGAACTCGTTGCGAACGTCGGTCACTTGGACGCTTCGCAGTTGGAGCATGGCCAGTGAGAGGATCGGCCCGGCGATCGAGATGCCGAGAACGAATTGTCCAACGGCGCCGACATTCGCGACTCGCGCCAGAACCGCGAGCATCCCCCATTGGCAGACGGCGTTGACCCCGTTGCCGGCGAAGGTCCAACGGAAGTTGGCGGCCAGGGACAGTCCGCGGACACTCGCCGTAGCCGAGTGACCGCCTGGCGGTCCACCAACGGGAGACCGGATCGCCCTCTGAACTTCCGTGGATGAGGACGTCGGCGTATCGAGCATGGCCGAGCGTGCCAATCTATGAGCTTCGTCGGACATCGAGCGCTCTTGACCATTGCCCACGCGGGTGAGCGTCATGGTCCAGCCTGGCATGGTTGGACCGATTCGTGACTTTCTGCCTGCATGGATTATCGGCACTTGGCCGTGGAAGTCATGCCGGGTTGGTCCCGCGGATCCGCCGGCCGAAGAGATGCTCGGAAGCCGAAGCGGTGGTTGGATGGCCCCGGACGCACCGTGGATGCGGTCCCAAGTTGGGCGGACCGTCGCCGCACGCGCCGCGTAACTCTCCCCGCATGGTGAACCAACCCCGTGCGTGGGGGATCGTTGGTTGCCTTGCGGAACGGCGTCATACCAACCCTAGTCTCAAACTGCCGATACCCGAACCGCGGGCTGCTCCCCTTGACGCGAAGTGTCAAGGGTCAGCCCGCGCGACCGTGCCGACGGTGATTCGGCACCGTACGGCGAAAGCCCCAATCGGCACCTTCGACCTGTGTCTGGCATTAGTTGCTTTCGCCGGATTTCGCCGCGGCGTCGGCAGGAGTTGCGGGATTGGTCGCGGGAGAGCCGCCTTGCGCGCCCATCAAGGCGCGGAGAAAGGCGTCACGTTGCTCGGCCAGTTGTTCGGGCGGAGCACCCGAGCGGATGCCGGCGATCATCGCATCGAGCTGTTCAAGGGCTTTCCGCAAGCCGGGTTCCGCCGTGCCGAGTAATTCGACAACAGGGGAACGAACGTACCAGTACCCGTCGTCGCCATGGACGAACCCGACCTCAGCCGTGGCACCTTCGGCTGCGCCCGCCGGGAGCCCGGGAAACGGCGGGCGATTAAGCTTCCCCGATGCTTCGTGGGCGCCTTTGATTTCCAATTCGCCCACGTCAAGTTTCAGCAACGACGCGACGGCCAATTGATCCGCGAGCATCGTGAGTTGTTCTTTCCCGGACGGATTTGCCTCCGCTAGCTCCCTGAGCTTTGTTGAGAACAGCGGGAGGGTTTCAACGAGGCGCTTCACGGTGTCGGATTGGTCATTGGCGAAGAAATCCGGAAGTTCCTCCAGCTTTCCGCCGTCCAGCACCGCGTTGACGTCACCGATGAGCTTCCTGATTTCCGCTTCCGAAGCTCCCGGCGCGGCATCGGCGGGAGCTTTAGCCTCGTCGTTCGAATCCACCGAATCCGAACCAAGCTCAATGTCCCGCAACGCATGCCACTCCGCTTGCCCCGTGAGCACTCGGGAGTCGAGCGGCGCGGTGGTGGGCGGCAGGAGCAGGTCTTGCTCCGTGCCGAGGTTCTCGTAGTGGCTCGGCGGGGGATCGTTGTCACGGCAGGCGATGCCCGACGCAGTCCCGAAAAGAACGGTCGCCAGCGTACGTCCGATGAGTTTTGCGCCTCGCATGAAGTACCCTCTTTGCACAGGAATCCCCTCAAGAGCGAGGTTATCGGTAGCGCTGTGCGGCGTCAACCTCGGGTGTGACAACCATCGAGTTGCAAGCAGTTCACACGCTTCGGGGGTTGCAATTGGTGCTTCAAAATGGGTATCATGGCCCTCATCCGCCGGAAGCAGCGAGTGTGCAAACCCAGCTTGTCCAACTCCGGTGTCCACGGTCGGGGAGGTCCGTACATGACTGGCGAGCGTGTTTCACGAGCATCAGGGCAGTGCGTTGCAGGCGGTGCAGCGTTACTTCTCGGCGGTATCGCATGGATCATCGGCTGCACAGTGAGCATCGACCCCGGCGGTGATGACAATCCCACCGTCAGTTTCACCGTTGCGAACAAGACGATCATGTTGGAGTTCGGCGACGCGGGCGTTTTCAACCTTCGACCCGGCGAAACGATCACCAAGATCATCGACATGATCCCGTTCGAGCGGCCGCCGGACGACGCGCCGGTATCCGCCGTTCTGCGGATCGTTCCGGAAAGCGTTATCGTCCGCAGCACGACAGCCTCATCCAAAAGCGGCGTCAACGCCGCGGGGCCCGGCGAGCTCGATGGCGTGCGCTGGACGGGGTCTCTGTACGTGGAGGTGTGGATTGCCAAGCGCGGCCAGATGAACCGATGCGAGGACGGAACCTACATTGGAAGCCGGCTCCTCGAGGTCGAGAACGACGTCGTCACCGGTGTGGGCTCCGGCAGTGTGGGTCCGCTGGGCGGATGGATTCATACGGGGAGCTTGCAGTTGTTCCTCGACAACGGTTTCAGTCTCTGCCTGAAGACGAACGCGACCACGTCGACGGAAGTGTCGAACCCGGAGGCCGTCACGGGAACGGTCACTTTTCAGGGAATTGAACTTACTTTCGGGCCGAACAATCAAGTCACTTACGTCGATGATCCGGCGGGTCGTCCCGCTCCTGGGACGACGGAGGCCTGCTGCTGGCCGCCGTTGCTCGCGTACTTCGACCATAAGGAGCCGCGCCAACAATTCTGCGAGGACTTGGCGTCCAACGAACGGTTCGGCGCGCCGAGGCAGCAGTGCGAACGGGCCGGCGGGGTGTGGAAGGGGACGGGAAGCTCGTGTGCCGGCGCAACCTGCAACGAGGAGTTCCGGGTCTGTTGCCTGACCATGAACGATCCCGAATATTCGCAACCTTGTACCGAGTTTCCCGAAGAGTTCTGCGTCAGTGGAGAGATCGGGATCGTCGGCACGGTTTTTCCGCCGGGGCTGACCTGCGAGCAGACGCCGTCCTCTTGCGGCGAAGAAGCGCAAGCCTGTTGCCTTCCCGACGGGTCGTGCCGGAACGTTTCCGTGAGCCGGGCGACCGAATGCAGCGCGGTCAACGGCGTACTTCAGGCGGTGGGTACGCGATGTGGGCGGATCACCTGTCCCTTGCAGCCGCCTCAACCGTCCACGCAGGCCTGCTGTTTGACGAACGCGACCTGCCGCGACATTGCGGCTGACACTTGCGCGACCGTCGCCGGCGGCACGCCGCAAGGAGCGGGAACGCGCTGCTCGGGGTTGACCTGCCCCGCGTACGGCGGCTGTTGCGCGCTGGATGCCACGTGTACGTTGCGCACGCGCGACGCATGCCAGGCGCTGTCCGCCACGACCTACGCGGTCTACCTTGGCGACAACACCGGCTGCAATCCGAACCACTGTGAGCAACCGGCCGGCGCGTGTTGTGACCGAAACGGCAACTGTAGCTACGTCGAGGAACGGGTCTGCACGAGCCAGGGGGGGCGGTACGTCGGTCATTCTCAGAGTTGCCAGCCGAATCAGTGCCAGGCGGTGACTGGCGCCTGCTGCGACGATCTTGGCGGTTGCACGGTGGACACGGAGTTCCAATGCAACAGTCTCCATCAGGTGTATCTTGGCGACGGTGTGCCATGCAGTCCGAACCAGTGCCCGCCTCCGCTGGGCGCGTGTTGTCGAGGGGACCCCGCGGCATGCACGATTACGTCCGCGAATGATTGTGCCGCGCTGACTGGACGGTATGACGGTGACGCCGTCGCCTGCGGCACGGTCGCATGTCCCACCCCACCGCCTCCTACCGAGATCGTGGTGTGGTACACGGCCAACGTATGTTGCTGGGGTGCGCCCCACGTGCGAATGACCACGCGCGCGGAGTTTGAGGCGCCCCAGTCGACCGCCGACTTTGGCTACGGCGGGATCGATTACTCCATTCCGGCGATCAAGAAGGAGCTGCAAGGGGGCTTCGCGTCGTACGCCGACGCGCAGGCGTGGATTTGTCCACAGTTTACCTCCTGGTCGTACCACTATTGGTGCGGCGCCCACCATCAGATGGGCGGCAAGAACTGGCTCCCGAGTTTGGGCTGCGATTTCACCAATCTGCCGCGCACCGAAACCCCGCCCGCGGTCGATGGTTGTGCGCCCTGAGATTGTCCAGGCTCGAAAAAGGGCCCGGGGCCGGCTGTCGCCGAGAACTCGCTCAGTTGGGGCGCCTAGTCCTCGTCAGGACGGTCCGGCGGCGGTCGCTGATCGTCGGGTTCAAAACGTCCATTGCCGCCCGGCGGCGGAGGACGGTCGTCCCCCGGTCGCGGCGGTCGATCGTTGTCAGGTGGCAGGGGGCGTTCGCCATCCTCGCCGGGCGGCATAGGTCCATCTTCCGGCTCCAAACCGGCGTCCGCCCGTTCGAGGATATCCTTCACGCGACGGTCGATGAGTTGCTCGCGCATGCGCTCCTGCTCCGCGAGTCGGCCTTTCATCTCTCCCAGGCGAGCTTCGAGGTCTCTCACCTCAACGGTGCGTCGCTCTCGCTGACAGTCGAAGACCTGCCCGCTTAACTCCCGAAGGCGCCGCCGGGCGCGTTGCCGCTGATCGCCATCCTCCGCCGACCGATATCGCCCGACGGTCTCTCGAATCTGCATAGCCAGCTGCCGCTCGCGGATCAGCAGCGCCCCACGTTGCGGGTCGTCCTTCAACGCGATCATGAGCTGCCGCATTTCGTGGGCGATATGCGTCATTCTTCGCCGAAACACCTCCGGGCGAAGGTCTTCCAACTTTCTCAACTCGACGTGGAGCTGCGGGAAGTGCTCCTCCACGAACTTCTCGATCTGCTTGCGCTCCGCGTCCGGGAGTTGGTCCCAGGCAGGCCCGGGCGGTCCGCCGCCCCGACCAGCCCAGGGCGGGCGTCGTGGCCCGCCGCGACGCATTGCGTCAGCGCCGAGTGGTTCCTCGGATGCCTTAGTGCCGGGCCGCGCGCCCGCGTCGCCCGACGGACCTTTAGCCGGCAGCGGCTTCGGCTGAGCGGCTATGGCGAGCGTCGTCCAAGCAAACAGCAGAATCCACGCTCCCGCGCCGGTTGCTGCGTGGGACGTCCATCGGGGAGTTGTTGCAAACATGGTTCACGTCCTTTCCGCGTACCTGAAGCCTCGCCCAATAGGGTCTGGCGCGGGCATACAGCTTGTCGAAGCATGGGCAGAAGCCCGTGCCTCCAGGAATCCTTTTCGGCCTACTTCCGAGCTGCCGCATGGGCGTTGGGCGACCCCGCCTGTCATGCCGCTCCGGCATTGCCGCCGGCTGCGATTTAGCGTCCGGGCGTCATCCGCTGCCGTCGAGCTTGTTGCGTTCGTCGTTGAACCAACCTCGGACCTCATCGAACGGTTCGTCATTGATCGCCAACGTCCCGTCGGCCGCATCAAACTTGGCCCGAAGCTCGTCGATCGCAACGTCGAGGTCATCGAAGTTGAGGACGCCGTCCTCGGCGAATTCAGAAAGCTCAACGAACCCTGAACCGGTATCTTGCGTAACCGTTTGTAACCAACCGAACGAAACGATGACCAGCGCCGCGGCCGTCGCCAAACCCGCGGGTAGTCCAATGATCCATCGCTTTATCCGCCGTCGGGTTGACCGCAACGGGGAGTCCAGCCGCTGGTCCGCGGCGAGTTGTTCGTGCACGCGGTTTCGCGCGGCGACCACGGTCCTCGTCGTGTCTCCGTTTCGCAGTTCCCCTTTCAGCCACCGCTCGCCCAGCTCGACGCGGATTCGTTGCTTGATCGCGGTCCCGTCGACTTGCTCCGCCGCCGGCAACATCGATCGCAACCAACTCTCGCCAGGCTCCGTTTCGCGCGGCAGATTCTCGCTTGGGTTCATTGATTCGACTCCATGAGCGATCGGAGTTTTTCCAGGCCTCGGTGCGACCGGGCCAGTGCCGTGCCGATCGGCGTCTCCATGTATTCGGCGATCTCGCTGAAGCTCAGTTGTCCGTAGTGTCGCAAGAGGATCACCACTCGCTCGGGCTCCGTTAGTTCGAGCAAGGCCGCCTGGAGCCGATCCATGGTTTCATCGTGCTCGATCCCCCGGGCGGGTGAACGATCGACCGGAAACATGCGCCCGTCCGCCTCGCACGCCGCGCCGCGGTCGCGGAGCGCATCGAGCGATTCGTGCCCGGGGCGCGCCCGCCGCTGTCGCAAGCGGTCCCGCGCAAGGTTTCCGGCGATGCGGAACAACCAGGCCTCGAATCGCCCATCCTCCTGATAATCGCCGATCGTGCGGACCACGCGGACGAACACCTCCTGAACAAGGTCATCGGCCTCGTCGCCGTTGCCCGTCAACCGGCGAAAGAACCCCGCGAGGCGTCCGCCGTAGGCGTCGACAACGACGTCAAACGCCTCCGCGTCGAGCTTCTTGGCGCGGCGAATGATCGACGCCCAATGGTCCGTCCCGGCGGCCTGCTCCACGTCAGCCATGGACCTCGACTTTCTTACCGGGCTTAGGCTCACGGCGGCGAACGCTCCGGCATGGCCCGGTCAAACGGTGGTCGGGCGAAGCCTTTCGACGTCGCCCGATCCCTCGCGGCGTATCGTCGTCATTGTACACCCATCCCGCGCACGCGCGGCGACGACCGATCCTACCCCCCAGACGATGCAACGCTCCACCAAGGCCTACTCGCCCGTTCCAGCGCCGGGGCATTTCGCCTCGCCGCCCTTCCGTGCCTGACATCGGAACGCGTTCAACACGCCTAACGACTGAATCCCGTGGGTATTGCGACCTTGAGGCCGTGTCACGACGGGGGAGCGCGCATGTGGATCGCCTTTTCCTGCTACTGGCGTTAGACTCCTGGTTCTCAAGACAGCGTTCAGGAGTTCCACCAGTGACGTTTCCGGACCTTCGCAGTTTCGTAACCACCCTGGCGGATTGCGGGCAGTTGCAGCGCGTCGCCGCCTCGGTGGACCCCATCTTGGAGATCTCCGCCATTGCCGACCGGGTGAGCAAGATGCCGGCAGCGGGAGACGCGCGTCCTCCCGTGACCGATCCCGTCCATGGCGGGTGGGGCGGGTACGGCTTGCTATTTGAAAACGTCAGGGGTTCGTCCTTCCCCGTCGCAATCAACGTCTACGGCAGCTACGAGCGGATGCGGATGGCCCTGGGCGTCTCCAACTTCGAGGAGTTGGCCGACCGCGTGCAACAACTGGTCAAGCCGGAGATGCCCACGACACTCCTGGAAAAGATGAAGAAGCTTCCCCAGCTTGCAAAGTTGGCGGGCTTTGCCCCCAAGATCGTCAAACGCGGCATGAGTCAGGACGTGGTCCACTTGGATGATGCGGATCTCGGCACGTTCCCGATCATCCAATGCTGGCCTCACGACGGTGCGCCGGGCTACGGCGGCAAACCAGCGGACTACACCGATGGGACGGGGCGCTACATCACCTTCGCAGGCATCTACACCAAGGATCCGCAGACCGACGAACGGAACGTCGGCATGTACCGCGTTCAGGTGTTTGGTCCGAAGCTGGCGGCGATGCACTGGCATGTGCACCACGACGGGGCGAGGCATTTTCGCCGCTACAAGGCTCGCGGCGAGCGAATGCCCCTGGCCGTCGTCATGGGCGGCGAGTCCGTGCTGCCCTACGCGGCGACGTGCCCGCTGCCCCCGGACGTCAGCGAGTTGTTGTTCGCCGGATTCCTCAACCACGGCGGCATCGAGCTGGTTCCCTGCAAGACGATTCCGATGGAGGTTCCCGCCAACGCGGAGATCGTCGTAGAAGGTTGGATCGATCCGCAGACTACGTTGATCGAAGGTCCGTTCGGCGATCACACCGGATTCTACTCGCTGGCCGATCGATACCCGGCGTTTCACGTCACCGCCATCACCCACCGCAAGGATCCCATCTACCCCGCGACCATCGTCGGCAAACCGCCGCAGGAGGATTATTACCTCGGCAAGGCCACCGAGCGCATCTTCCTGCCGCTGCTCCGCATGTTGATTCCGGACATCATCGACTATTCGCTGCCCATGTTCGGCGCCTTCCACAATTGCGTATTCGTGAAGATCCGCAAAGAGTATCCGATGCAGGCGCGAAAGGTGATCAGCAGCATCTGGGGCGCCGGGCAGATGATGTTTTCCAAGATGATCGTGGTCCTCGACGAGCACGTAAACGTGCACGACGAGCAGGAAGTGTGGTTCCAGATGGGGGCCAATGTCGACTGGCGGCGGGACACCATGATCGTCGATGGGCCTTGCGACATTCTCGATCATTCCACGCCCTACTACGGAACGGGGGCCAAAATCGGCATCGACGCCACGCGCAAGGTTTCCGGCGAGGGCGTGGTGCGCGAATGGCCCGAGGAGTTGGCGATGGCCCCGGCGGTCACCAGCCTGGTCGAACGCCGCTGGAAGGAGTACGGATTGTCGTGATGCGTGCTCCCTCACGTCCTCGACGCTGCATCGGGCGCGTTCTCGCCGGCGGGTTGCTGGTGGCGGCCTCATGCAGGCAAAGCTCCGACTCCGAGGCCGACAAAACCGCGACCAAACGCGCGGCATCCGCAACCAGGCAGGCAGCCGACGTTCTGGTCTTTCCCGACGAACTGAAGGCCGACGACGAACGCATCAACGCATTCGTCGCCGACGCCATGCACGCCTGCGGTCGCGGGGAGTACGAGGCGTTTCGCGGGTATTGGTCGTCCGCCGAGGAACCGCTTCCACGAGGCGAGTTCGAGCAGGGCTGGCAGGCCGTCCGCTCGATTCGGATTCGTGCGTTGCGCGAGGCTCGGCTGGTCCGAAGTGATGACGAGGCCGATGGTCCGTCCGAGCGCGGGCGGGAGGAGCGAGTCTTTGTGGTTCTGGCGACAGTCGAGCTGGATCCGGCGCACCCAGCCGGTCAGCGCGAACCCAAACGTGACGTGGCACTGCTGCTGGTCGATGAACGCGGCGAGTGGCGGCTTGCTCGTCCGACCAAGAACATGCGCGATTGGATTCGCGCGGAAGTGGAAAAGAGCGAAGCCAACACCGTGAATCCCTCGGAGGCCAATGCCCGCACGACTTCAAGACCGTGAATCCGCACGGCGTAAGCGATTGTGCATCTCTGCCTGCGAGGGCGATGCCTCCGACCGATTCGTTCCCCGGTGTTTCGCGGAATTTTTAGAAAAAACTCTTGATTTTTGGTGGTGAAACGCGCATAATGCAGTAGAGGCCAGAAGACCTCATCCCGGAACTAACCGGGACAAAACATTCGAGAGAAGCCTCGCCAGTACCGTTGGTGTGCATTCGTTGCCCCAGGTCGAGTTGCGAGGCTTCTGTTTTTACTGACCCTCAACCCAGCCTCCGCAAAAAATCAACTCACAGCTCCGCCGTATCGCCGCCGCGTGCCCGAAATGCAGGGTCTGCGCGGCGCGGCTGGACGTCGAGGCGTTCCTCCGTACCATGCTGTCCTGGGTCGTCCGTGTACACGCCGACGCACCACGATCCGGAATCTCGGCGCATTGCGCGAATCCCCGTGGTGCAGCGGGCGAAAGCTGCCGTCATGGCTTGATGGAACGGAGTCCTTGGGGGCAATGGCCGACGCGCGATTCGTCCACCTGCACGTTCACACGCACTTCAGTCTGCTGGACGGCGCGACCCGCATCGAAACCCTGATCGAGCGGGCCAAGCAGTTCGACATGCCGGCCGTGGCCATCACCGACCACGGCAACATGTTCGGCGCCGTCGAGTTCTATCAGGCAGCGGTCAAGGCGGGAATCAAGCCCATCATCGGTTGCGAAACGTACCTGGCCCGTGGCGATCGCAAGCGACGCGACCCCGCCGAGGACAAGGATTCGTATCATCTTCTACTCTTGGCCATGAATCGCCAGGGGTACCAGAACCTGATGCGGCTCAGCAGCGTGGGATACCTGGAAGGGTTCTACCGCCGCCCGCGGATCGACAAGGACATTCTCCGCGAGTACTCCGCCGGATTGATCTGCACCAGCACCTGCCTGGGCGGAGAGATCCCGCAGACCCTGCTCTGCAAGGATGCCAAAGCGGCGGAGGAAATCGCCAAGACCTACCTCGAAATCTTCGGGCCGGACCGGTTCTTCATCGAATTGCAGGACCACGGAATCGCCGAGCAGCGGACGATCAATCCGGAGCTTCGCCAGCTTGCAACGAGGCTCGGAGTGGGCGTCATCGCCAGCAACGACGTTCACTATCTGGGTCAGGACGACGTGGAAGCCCACGACGTGCTTTGCTGCATCAACACCGGAAAGCTCCTCACCGACGAGGGACGCTTTAAGTTCCCCAGCGGGGAGTTCTACTTCAAGAGTCCTGACGAGATGTCTCGTCTCTTCGCCGAGCACGCTGACGCAATGTCCAACACCCTCCGCGTGGCCGAAATGTGCAACCTCGAACTCGATCTCTCGAAACGCCACGCCCCGGTCTATCGCGTACCGCCCGAGATCGTGGACCAGCACGGTGCCCCGCAAAGCGACGCGGCCTACCTGCGGCGACTCGTCGAGCAGGGAGCCTTGGAACGATACGGAGAGATCACCCCTCAACTTCGAGAGAGAATCGACTACGAACTCGACGTGGTCACCAGCAAGGGCTTTGCCAGCTACTTCTTGATCGTCTGGGATTGCGTCCGCTTCGCCGCCGAAAACGGCATCCCCGTCGGCGCTCGCGGAAGCAGTTGCAGCTCGGTGATCACCTACTGCCTGCGAATCAGCGCTCCCGATCCCATTCGATACGGACTGTACTTCGAGCGGTTCATGGACCCCGACCGCGACGAGCTGCCCGACATCGACCTGGATATCTGCCAGGAGGGGCGAGCACGAATCCTGGAGTACGTCCGCGGCAAATACGGGCACGTCGCCCAGATCATCACCTTCGGAACCTTGAAGGCGAAAGCCGTCGTCAAGGACGTCGCCCGCGTCGTCGGTCTGGGCTTCGACGAAGCCAATCAATTGACCAAACTGATTCCCAGCGAACTGCACATCACGCTCGACAAGGCCCTCGCCCAGGAACCGGAGTTGAAGAAGCGCTACCAGTCCGACGAGCGCGTGCGCAAGATTATCGACATCGGTCGGCGACTGGAAGGCGTCGCTCGCAACGCCGGGGTTCACGCCGCCGGCGTCGTCGTCGCCGATCAGCCGCTGGTCAATTTCCTTCCGTTGTATCGGGCGTCGGGCGAGGATGCGTTGGTCACGCAGTACGACGGGCCGACCGTCGAGCGCGTCGGCCTCTTGAAGATGGACTTTCTGGGGCTGCGAACGCTGACCACGCTTGAACGCGCCAGGAGGCTGGCCGAGGCGCGAACCGGAACGCCCATCGATTTGGAGAAGATCGACCTCGCCGATCAGCGGGTCTACGAAATGTTCGCCCGCGGCGAAACGCGAGGGGTCTTTCAGTTCGAATCCGGCGGGATGCGCGACGTCCTGATGCGGATGAAACCCAACCGCATCGAGGATCTCATCGCCGCCAACGCCCTATTCCGCCCCGGGCCCATGGAATACATCCCCGACTACGTCGCCCGAAAGCACGGAGCGATCTGGAAAACCCCGCATCCGATCATGACTGACGTCCTGAGAGAGACCTACGGAATCATGGTCTATCAGGAGCAGGTATCGCGCATCGTCAATCGACTCGGCGGCGTGGAGCTTAAGGCCGCCTTCCGCCTGGCCAAGGCGATCAGCAAGAAGAAGACCTCGATGATCGAGGCCATGCGCGAGCCGTTCCTCAACGGGTGCGTCGCCAACGGCGTCACTCGACCCGTCGCCGAACAGGTCTTCGAGGACATTCTGAAGTTCGGCGGCTATGCCTTCAACAAGGCTCACTCCACGGGATATGCGCTGGTCGCCTATCAGACCGCCTGGATGAAGACCTACTTCCCCCTGGAGTTCATGGCCGCCGTCCTCTGCCTCGAGATGTCCAGCACCGAGAAGATCGCCGAGTACCGCGAGGAATGCTCCGCGATGCGCATCGTGCTGGAACCGCCGGACGTGAACCGATCGACCTATGAATTTGTCGTCGAGAAGGTGGCTGGGGCGACGGCGGACCAGGGGCCGCGCGGCTCGCTGCGCTTCGGACTTGGTGCGATCCGCGGAATCGGCGAGAAGGCCGTCACCGCCATGGTCCACGAACGCGATCGCGGAGGACCGTTCCGCAACCTCTTTGATTTCTGCGAGCGGGTGGACCTCACCGCGGTCAATCGCGGAACCATCGAAGCCCTGATTTGCGCCGGTGCCTTTGACGTCACCGGAGCCATGCGTAAGGCGCTCTTCGATGCCGTCGAGCGGTCCATCTCCGTCGGACAGTCCGCACAGCAGGATCGCAAACGCGGTCAACTGGCCCTGTTCGGCGGCGACGAGCTTGGACCGACTGACGCCTCTCCGCAGTCGCTCGGAACCGCGGAGTGGAGCGAAGCAGAAATGCTGCGACGGGAAAAGGAAGTCCTCGGCTTTTACGTCACGCGGCACCCGCTGACGAATCACCACGAGTTGTTGGAAGCGTGTGCGACCGTTACGAGCGCCGCGTTGATGAATCTGCAGGATGGAACGGACGTGGTCGTCGGAGGCATCGTGACCGGACTGCGAACCGTGATCGCCCGCGCCGGCCGCAACGCCGGCAAACCGCTCGGAATCGTCACCCTGGAGGACTTGTCCGGCAAGGCCGAAGCCGTCTTGTTCCCCGATGACCTCCAGAAGTTCCGTGCCATCCTGGTTCCCGACGCCGTCGTGTTTCTGGAAGGGCACGTCGATCGAAAGCGCGAGGAACCCACCATCCGCGTCGCGCGTGTCATTCCCTGCGCGGCGGCGCGTGAAACATTCGCCCGAATGCTGATTCTGAACGTGTATGATCACACGCCGATGCCCGAGTTGATGCGGCTTTTCCGCGACCATCGCGGTGAGTGCCGAGTGTATCTCGACGTTCACGCCGACGGGGTGTATGTCGTCGCCGTGGAGTGCAACCCCGGCGTACGCATACGTTGCACCGATGAGTTGCTTCAATCGCTGCTGCGCATCGCCCCGGACGCGGATCCTCGGGCATTGAACGGCCGACGACGGGCCATACCCCTCGGAATACATCAGGAGGCTTCGCGACAGACCCATTCTTCGGCCGGCCTGGCGACATCCCCAGCCTTCGATCGACGTGCTGTCGCTGAATCCTCGACACTCCTCGTATAATCCCGATTCCAGTTTCAGAGCCTCTGACGACGCCGTGTGGCACGTGCTTCCCGCCCGCGCCGCGTCACAGACCGCGAAGCGCGTCCATGGAAGGCCGGCTCGCATCGCCACGGGCCGACAGGAAACGGTATGGGAAGCGGCATTGGGCGCGGCTTCATCGGGTTTTTTGTTTTTGTTTGCGAGCCACGATTCCACAAGGCCTCGGTGGATGCACCCGGAACTGCGTACGGCGTTCCAGAAAGCTCTCATTGTCATTCCTTCACTGGACAACCGTGCATCCAGAGAAAATGGGCAACCTTGAAAGCCGCACTTTTTCTCGGCGTTCGGATGTGATGTGGTTGAGATTCAGTGAATTGTCAAATTAATTCTTGCTCTAGCGAGACCCATTGTGTAACATGCGCTTCCCGTAGGTCTCCGGCAATGGTCGCGGCGGCTGGGGCGAGCTGGAGGCGACATCTCCTCAAGTGCATGGCTTGCGCTGGCCAGGTCGTGCGGCGCGCCTTCTTCCCCGGCCGGGTGCTTTGCCCGCCGGTGGTACGCGAGTCTATGGCCGCGGATCCCGCGCTTCGACGCTGGACAATGGGTGCTATTCGGGCATTTACTCAATCATGCCGACATCTAACCAGACGATGGCAGCCGGTGTGAGCGATTCGAAGATGGCCGCGTGCGTATTGCCGGATCGCTGGTGGCCGGAGATCGGCGCCGCGTTGCAACTCTCGCCGCGAGAATTGGAGATCGTTCGCCTTCTGCTCCGGGGATTCCATGAACCCGATGTAGCTAAGTCGCTCGACATTTCGATCCACACGGTGCACACGCACCTAGGCCGAATCTATCGCAAGATCGGCGTCCATGGGCTTCCCGAGCTGTTGGTTCGTCTGTTCGCCGTGTACGTCGATCTTGTCGGCGATAATCACTCCGACTCCTCGCCTTGTTGATCGCCGCCGTCCTCCCCACGGGATTCCTCCGACCTTGGGAGCACAAAACCGTTCTCCCCTTCAGATCCGATCCACGTCACCCAATCAGGTTAATCCAAATCGGCGACTTGTTTTGCCCTGGGCGTTTCTCGTAGCTTCAACTCTTAGTAGTAACAGCCTGTGAGAGACCACTTGCCGAATCGTGCGGGTGGCATCCCGCCGGTATTCGGGACGGCTGTTCGTTCGGCGTGTTCATCGACCCGGCGCTGGCGGTCAAGCCAGACGGCCCGGCGGCCTGTTGCGAAGCGTTCGCTGCTGTTGGCGGTTGGAAACCTATCGCCATGCTGAACGGAGAGGTCATCTCTAAACGCCGCGTCGCCAACGTAGCCGCGGCCCCGCGATCGCGGCGCGGCTTCAGAGCGTTTCCCATCCGATTCGATGCCGTCCTGCTCCTCCTGTCGCTGATCGGCGGCGCGTGGTTGACTTCCGTCGCGCTCCGTTCTCCGACCCAGCGTTGGGTGGAGTGGATCGCGCTCGTTCCGGTCTTCACCGCGATCCGAGTGTTCAGACCGTTGCACGCCGCCGGTTGCGGCCTCCTGTGGGGTGCATGTCTTTACGCGTTCATGGTCGGCAATCCGCTTC
>JBBTCJ010000163.1:0-5742 GCA_038043285.1 Planctomycetota bacterium
TATGCCACAGGATGCAGCCTTTATCTATCCCCTCGGTGAGAAATCCGGGCTAGCGGTCGGCCGAGCCTAGTCACGACTTGGAACGAGCGACGGCGCCCACGACCTCGCCCAGCGCGCCCTCAGCCTCGAGACGATCCATCGGGGACAGGTAGGCAGCCGGAACCTCGTTCACCCGGCGCACGCGGGTCCGGCGCGGACGCGATAACCATCCCACGCAGAGGAAGCCGGCGGCGTAAATGAAGATGAACACGCTGATCCCCGAGTGAACATTGCACAGGTACAGACATGCGGTCAGCAGGGTATAGAGTCCCAGCGACGTTTCCGCGATCCACAGCTTGCCGGCGGGAACCAGATAGGTCGATGAACGCGCCGACTTCTGCGTGCTGCCCGACTTGGGCGTGCGCACGAACTCACCCCCGCGCACGAACAGACCCTGCAAAAACGCCAGCGAGTTGTTCACGCAGATACCGCACCCCAACACCAGCATCGACGGAATCGTGCGGAACCCGGACCATCGCCCGCCGGTGAGGTATCGGGCGTACGAATACACCAGCGACGGGGCGATCGTCGACAGCAGTACGGCAAACCAGCCGTAGCGCAGCCAACCCGGCCCACCGGGCCAAACCCCCACGATCCGCGAGAGCGGAAGGGCCGCCACCGCCAGCAACAACATCCAAAACGCCACCGAGTAGTGCGTCAGGTGCAGTGTCGCCTCAAGCTTCTCTCCGAGAGAAATCTTGCCTCTCCAAATCCGTGGAAGGAGCTTGCGGGCGGTCTGAATCGATCCCGTCGCCCAACGCCGCTGCTGACTCTTCAGCGCCGCCAGCGTGTTGGGAAGTTCTGCCGGGCAAGCGAGGTCGAAACAATATCCGATCTTCCATCCGCACAGCTGCGCGCGGTAGGAAAGGTCCAGATCCTCGGTGAGCGTATCCGCGCTCCAACCGCCGACCTCTCGATCCTCCAACGCCCGCTTCCGCCACATGCCGGCGGTCCCGTTGAAGTTCATCATCAGGCCGTTCCACGCCCGCGCCCCTTGCTCAATGGCAAAGTGTCCGTCGATCCCCAGCGCCTGGGCCTCGGTCAGCCAGGACTCGTGGCGATTCAGGTGCGTCCACCGTCCCTGCATGCAGGCCAACGAATCGTCACCGTCCAAGAGGGCAACCGCCCGGCGGAGGAAGTCGGCGGGGGGAACAAAATCGGCGTCGAAGATGGCCACGTACTTCCCGCAGGCGGACTTCAAGCCCTCGGCCAGGGCGCCCGCCTTGTAGCCCACGCGATCGGAGCGGCGGATCACCTGAACGTTGACGCCTCGCTTCGCAAGCCTTGTTGCGGCTCGATCGACGACCCCCCGAGTGTGGTCCGTGCTGTCGTCGAGAACCTGAACTTCGTGCCGACCGAGCGGATAGTCCATGGCCGCGACCGCTTCCATGACCCGTTCCGCTACGTCCGACTCGTTGTAGATCGGGAGCTGCGTGGTCACCAGTGGCCAAGCGGACTCGGGTGTGTTCGCCAGATACTCGGCGACAATGCTCTTTTGGGTCGCCCGCACCGTCTTGCCATGCCGACGGAACAGGAACAGCAGCACGTACAAATGCAGCCCGAACACGGCGAGCATCGCCGTGGCGAAGGCAAACACGACCATCACCAACCAGGTCAGGACAATGAGCACGTTCGGTCATCCTCTCGCTTCAAAACCGCATTTGTCCGTGAGGCTCAACCGCAGAGAACCATTCGCGGCTCAATCGTCGGCATTGCCCCGCCGTCCCGCGAGGGGAGCGGCGGCTTCCACGGATCGGGGGCGCGGCTCGACGCCGCCCGACCCCGGGCGCTGCGGATCCTTGACGAAGCACATCATCATAGGCTTGCCGGGGCGACAGTCGAGGGAACGACCCAGTTAGCGGACGCACTCGGTGACAGGTGATGACTCCGCCCACCCCGTTCCGCGAGATTATTCCCAGCGCCCCCGTTGACCATGCCTGCCAAAATACCCCGTCTTGCCGCATGACCTGGCGTCGAAGAACCTAGCCCAAGTTAGACAGTTGGCGAGTCAAATTAGGTGGGAATTAACTTAGGGCCATTGGGCTTTGCCCGACTCGACCGCCACCCGTCGATGGCCGATTCTCGATTGGAGCAATCTCCTTTCGCCGCGGCGCGGATCAGTCCGAAAGGATCAGGAAAACGCTTTGGCCCAAGCTCAGGTCGTTGATCAGGCTGAAGCCCACCGACGCATCCACAGTGGAATCGCCGTCGATTTCGCCGTCGAGGAGAACCCACCCCGACCCTCCCAGCACCGTGGCCGGCGCACCGTCGCCGTCGGTTCCGCGCGGCGCGGGATTGACGCCGGGATCGCCTTGGATGGATACAAACCAAGTATGATCCGCCGGCGACACGAACCATCGCCGCGGACCGATCGCATCGCCGTAGGTATGCCGCCGACCCACAACGACCTCGCATCCGTCCACGTCGCCGCAAAGCTCCTCAACGATCGCTTCATCGAGCAGGACCGCATTGCGTGGTTCATTGAAATCGACGCGGACGAAATACCGCTTGGTCGTCACGTCATACTCGGAGACGCCGCCATTGTCGTTGAGTACGCCCCGGCCGTAAACGTCGCCGGCCGCGCGGACATCTCCCACGATCTCCAATCGCTCGGTCGGCGTATCCGTTCCAATGCCCACGTTCCCGTCGTTGTCAACAATCAATGCCCGGGACGGACTTCCGTCGGCAGCGTCCAGGGACGAGCCTCCCGATGCGCCACTCGCATTCAGTACGTGCAGTGCATAGGGCGCGGGAGTAATCGTCTGTCGCGGGGCCAGCACGATGTACCCCGCGGCCGCGGCGCAATTCCCCACCGCGCTGTCGGGGCGAATCGCGATTTCCAATTGCCTCGGCTCGCCGTCGAATGCGGCCCCGAAGTCCAGAACCGCCGTGAACAGTCCGTTGGCCACCACGACATTGTCCTTACACACCGAGGGAACGACGATCACGCCGACGTCGTTGAACAACCGGAAGCGAAAGTCGTAACTCCCACTCGCCGGTTTGCCGTCGCGTTTGAACTGACCCTGATAGGTGATGGACGGAATAACCGTCCCGGCAATAACCATCGAAGTCGACAGCGAGAAAAGCAGTACCGCGCATTCTGTGAGTCGTATGGCCGGATGCCTCATCCCCATCTCCCTTGAAAGAAATGCCCAATCCGTCCTCGCACACTCGCCGGAAGTTCAGGGGCGTGTTGTATTCCGTTCCTTACCGTGCGTTTGAAGAGCCGTCGTTGGATCAGAGCCGCGCCTGTAAGGGAGCGGTGCGCGTCTTCGCCCGAATCTTCGGGAGACCCTTTGCTTATGCTCGCAGCACAGATCGGCCTCTCCAACCACCTTCTCATAGCCCAAGTCCATTGCCTCGATCCGGGCAGTCCTGCGGGAAAGCTTTGGGCGCCACCCGCGGCTTATCCACACAGTGCATTGATTGCCATTACCGCTGCGCACCACGCCCAACGCCGACCCCGGTCTCAATCTGCCTCCGCGCCTTCGCACACGATCAACGGCTGACGTACTTAATCCACGCTCACTCCCAGGAGCGAAGCCACTCGATCGAAATCATCCAGCGAGTAGTACTCGATGGTGATTCTTCCGCTTCCCTTTCGCCGTCCCTCGCGAATCGTCACCTTGGTCTTGATCGATTGCTCGAAGCGCCGCTCGATGTCCTGCAAGTGCGGCGACCGCAACCGCCCCTCGCGCACCGGCGGCGCCGCTTGGCCGTCCTCCTTGGTCTTCTGGCGGCGAACGACCTCCTCCAAGGCTCGCACCGACAGTTCGCTCCTCGCGGCCGCCTCGGCCAGTTCCAATCGGCGCTTCGGATCCCGAACGCTCAGCAGCGACCGCGCATGCCCCATGCTCAGCAAGTTGCTAGCCACCATCGACCGCACAGCCTCGTCAAGCTCCAGCAGCCGGAGATAGTTGACGACCGTGCTACGATCCTCGCCGACACGATCGGCCACCTCTTCGGGATGGAGATGAAACCTCTCGCAAAACTGCCGATAGGCCGACGCCCGGTCGATCGGATTGAGATCTTCGCGCTCGAGGTTTTCAATGAGCGCCAACTCCAGCATCTGCTCTTCCGTGGCAGTACGTATGACCACCGGTATGGCGGCCATACGCAGAGACTTCGCCGCTTGCCACCGGCGCTCTCCGGCGATGATCTCGTAGCCATTGTCCGCCTTGCGAACGACCACCGGTTGAAGCACGCCGTTCCGCTGCATCGATCGCTTCAACGACTCCAGTTCCGCTGGTCGAAATTGTGTCCTCGGCTGGAACGGGTTCGGGCGCAGCGAATCAACGGGAAGCTCCGTCGGCTTCGGAGGCACCGCTGCCGCAGGCGTCGCGCGGTCTTCGAGCCCGGTGCGATCGGACTGCCGTTCCCGACGGATGGCGTCCGGGGCGTCGGGCAACATCGGGACGGGAGCAACCGCCGGCGTTCCCTGGAAGTTGGATATCAGTGATTCAAGGCCTCTTCCAAGCCTCCTGGCTGCTTTGGACATGGTACGACCCTCCCTGATTATGGCCTTGCGACACTGGTGTCGAACGCGAAGAAACGCACCCACCTGCACCAAGCAGGTGGCTTGATAATCGACTGGCAGTCTATTCGGACGGGCCAGGAGCTGCAACCAAAAACTAAGCGGGTCCGCTGCTGGAGGCCGTTTGCGCCGTGGGCCGGTTGTTCGACAAGGAACGTCGCCCCGGCGCGACGTGGCTTGTTTCACGTGAAACAGCGATTGACGCGATCCGGTTCACGCCATCCGTCCGCAACCGACACCCCGCCCGGTTCAGAGCTTGTGGACGGCAGCTCTGCGGTCTATCGACCAGCTGCCGTCACCAAATGCAGCTTGTACTACGGATGTGCGGCCAAAGTGCAGCGTGTGACGCCGAAGCCGCCCCGGTTACGCTCCGAGTCCGGGGCCGGTGTGACCTGCCCGCCGCCGGCGGGTGATTGCCGTCGGGCGGAGGGTGCGGGTATACGCGACACCGGTGGGCCGCCGGGCTAGGCCGATGCGCTCTTGGGCTTTGAGTGCCACATCGTGGCACTCAAAGCCGTGCGGCGGAACGGGCGGCCTCAGCGGCTCGAATTCGGCGCCGGGCGCCCAAGGCGAAGCGGTACGGTGCAGGAAAAGCAGAGAACCTCGTAGCCTCGATGCCGACGCCGCACAAAGTCGAGGGCAAGACGGAAGGGAACAGACTGATCGGCGAATCTTCTCCAACCAAGCTTGCAGCGTGGGCGGCGGGAATCTTCATCTTGGCGCTGGGATTGCGCATCCTCGTGTCGGTGCAAACCGCCGACGTGGCCACCGCGCAGCACCTGGTCGGCGACGCGGCCGGCTACGTCGCCTGGGGACAGCGAATCGCGGCGGGGGACTGGCTGGGGCAAGAGTCGTTCTATCAGGCCCCGCTGTATCCGCACGTTCTGGGCGGGTGGTTTGTGCTGGGCGGCGCAACGCGCGGTGCGATCGTGGGGTTGCAATGTGTTCTCGGCGCGCTCGGTGCAGCCACGTTGTGCCTCGCAGCTCGGAGATGGTTTGGACTTCGCATCGGGGTGATGGCCGGGGCAATGTACGCGCTGTACGCACCGGCGGTTTACTTCGACGTGATCGTGCAGAAGGCCACGCTGGATGGGCTGCTGGTGTGTGGTTTGTGGTGGGCGATGGGCGCGGTTGCATTCAGCGTGCAGGCCGAAAACCCCACACCCAAC
>JBBTCJ010000164.1:0-9735 GCA_038043285.1 Planctomycetota bacterium
TGCCGTCGGCGGCCTGGAGTTTGGCGCGGAACTCCAGCATGACCCCGGTATCGGTGGTGCGGACGCGGGTTCCTTCCGAGTTGACGATCCACGACGTGCTGACGCCGGCGACGAACGACACCGTCGCGTCCTGAATCTTGGGATACTTTCGGAATCGCGCGGATAGCTCGACCGTGTGTTGGACCCACGCGGCCCGATCGAAGGGGAACGGCTTGATCGCCTGAATAGCGACAACTTTTTCCGCAGGCGAATAATCGTCGGGACGATCCTCGGTCTTTTTGTCCTTCAGATACGCGAGCTTTCGCGCCAGGGTCTCGACGGCATCCTTGTAGTCCTGATCGACGACCAACCAAATGGCGTGCCGCAGGGCGACGTAGTCGTCGTCGATAGGCAGCAACCCGGTTTCGCCGGCGCCGCGAGGGACGTTGGTGTTGTCGAGTGCGAAGGAGCCGACACGGGAGCGGGCGGTTGCGTAGCGGCTGTGGCCGGTGTCATCGTGCACCACCCCGCCGTACTCGGCGTTGATGGTGTGCATGACGCGGTCTTCGGCGCTGAGGTGGAGGAAGTACGGCTTGGGTAGCCCCTCGAGTTGAAGCTGTTCGACGGAGCGTGAAAGCTCGTCGACTAAAGCGCGGAGTACGACGTCGTCCTTGGGGATTGCATCCTCGGCCAAGGCCCCGATCGGCAAACCGGCAAGTCCGAGGGTAAAGACGACCAGCGTGATCACGCGCCGCGAGGGCGAGATTGGGATGGCGATCCCCGCTGGGTGCCCGTGCCATGCCCCTTTCAGTGCGCGGTCCAAGGCGTCCGCGCGACGGAATCGGTCTTCTCGCCTCATTGGCTGCTCTCCTTGGAACCGGGCTTCACGTCGGGCGCCTGTTTGGTGACGGCGTCGAGCGGCGGGGGAAGGATCGGCGGACGGCTCTGCTCCCGTTGTCGTTTTTCGATCTCGATCGTCTGCACCAGGATGCTCGGCGAAGCGGCCGAGACCGGAACCCAGCCGGACTCCGCGCCGCAGGAACCGTTGAAGACGCCGACGTCGTCGCCGGTGGCTGCGATTTTTTCGAAGGAAGTCAGCGGCGTCCCGACGACGTCGGCCCCGCGGATCAATTCGTCTGGACGTCCGTCTGCGAACACGCGGTAGACAACGATGGGCAGCACCTTGAAGGACTGGGGCCCGTCGCGGGTGGTGGTGGTGTATCCGCCGGAGATGTCCTCGAACAGCAGCCCGTAAGGCTTGCCCTGCCTCTTGCATTCTTCGGTCATCAACTTCCGCAACTCGTCAAAGGGAACCTGCTTGGAAGAATCGACAATGAGGTTCGATTGCCGCCCGACGGGGGCGTAACCCGCCTGCCTTCGACCATGACCGTTGGATTGTGGAACCTTGTCCACCGGCGTGCGTGACATGAGGAAGGTCTTCAGCACGCCGTGATCGACGAGCGTCACGCGCTGCGCTTTGACGCCTTCGTCGTCGAAGCCGTAATACCCGCGAAGCTCGAGGCCGGCCAGGGTTCGGACGGTCGGATCGCAATGGACGCTGATGAATTCGGGCAGCACCGGCTCGTTGAGCTTCTTGGTGAACGTCTGTCCTTCGGTCACGTCCTTCTGGCGATGTCCCTCGACGCGGTGTCCGAAGATTTCGTGAAAGAACACTCCGCTGGCGCGATTTCGCAAAATGGCCGGTCCGATGTACGGCTCCGCCAGGGGCGCGGAGCGCAGGGCGATCACCTGATCCAGCACCGAGCGGAAGGCCTTCTCGATCTCCGCATCTCCGGGCAGTGTCTCGGGCGTGGAGGCATTGAAGTCGGAGAACTGCGAAAGTTCCATGCCGTCCTCCGCCTTGGTTCCGGCGGTAATGGTGATTCGGCAGCGGCGCTCGGCGGTCTGGAGCCGCGCCCCCTCGCTGGTGACCATGTACCGCGTGCCGTTCATCGCTCCGAGAGTAATCGACGAATTGTAGATCAGCGGGTATTCACGGGCGAGGGAGGATATTCGTCGAAGCCGATCGGCCCACGCCTTCTTGTCGATGGTCAACGTCGCCGGCGTTTCATAGAAGACGTTGGCCTGCTCCCGGCTGAAGTCGTCGGACTTGTCCTCCTCCTCCACCATCACCTTCAGGTCGGTTCTCACCCGTTCGAGACGTTTGGCGGCTTCACGGAAGACCTGGTCGGTGTGATACCACAGCGCTTGACGGATGGAGTCCGGTGCGTCCGTCAGGGCCAGGGAGACGTTGCCGCTGCCCCAGTCGTTCCCGCCGCCGGACCCGCGGATTTGATGGGTGCTGTCCAGACGGTAATCACCGACGCGAACGTCGATGTTGAGGTTGCGGTCGTGGTCGTCGCGCTCCTGGACCAAGGCGCCGAGGGTGGCCCCGACGACGACGGTGCGCTCGTCGTAAACGGAGTATCCCAGGTAGTATGGCTTGGTGCCGTCTTCAGCGGCCAACCGCTCCATCGAATAATTCAGCTCGCCTTCCAAGATGCCCATCAGCGGAGCGGGCGAAGCGGCACCGACCGGTGATGCCGGCGTCGCCGGCGTGTCCGCCGCCCAGGCCAAGCCGCAAGAACCCGCGGCGAGCGATCCGATGGCGATGACGATCCGCGAATTCATTCCGTAGCCCTCGATTCCGCGTGATGAGTCGGCCGGCCCGCGCCGAGCGCGGCGTGAACGGCGAAACCACGGAACCGATGTGTTATCGGCTCGCGTGGTCACATTGTAAAGGCTAGTGGTACCGCTCCTTCCACTCGGCGAGTTGCTTGATGGCCTCCAGCGGAGTCATGCTCTGCGGATCAACGTCGCGAAGCTCGGCGAGCAGTCCGCCCCCCGGATCGGCGAAGAGCAACATCTGGGCGTCGTCACGCGTTCTTCGGCCTGAGAGGCTTGGTGATCGGGACTCACGCTCGAAACCGCGCTGCAGTTCCTCGAGAACCTCCCGGCTCCGATCAATGACCGTCTTGGGGATCCCGGCAAGCCTGGCGACGTGAATGCCGTAGCTTCGGCTCGCTCCGCCCTCGACGATCTTGTGCAGGAACACCACGGCTTCGTCGCGGTCCTTCGCGGCGGGATACTCCCTTACCGCCACGTTGAAGTTCCGCACGTTGAACAGCAGCGAGCCAAGCTCGATCAGCTCGTGATAGTGCGTCGCCACCAGCGTGCGGCAGGCGATCTTCGTGGCCAGATGCTCGGTGATCGCCCAGGCGAGCGACAAGCCATCGAAGGTGCTCGTGCCCCGACCGAGTTCGTCGAGAATCACCAACGAGTCCCGGGTGGCGTAATGCAGCACGTTGGCGGCTTCCGTCATTTCGACCATGAACGTCGATTGCCCGCGCATGATTTCATCGGCCGACCCGACGCGGGCGAAGATCCGATCGACCAGCGAGAGCTTCATACTCTTGGCCGGGACGAACGATCCGATCTGCGCCAGCACGGTCAGCAGTGCGACCTGGCGAACGTAAGTGCTCTTGCCGGCCATGTTGGGACCGGTGATGACGAACACGCGGGCGTCCGACCCGGTCATCAAGACGTCGTTGGGGACGAAGGCGTCGCCCAACGTCCGGTCGAGCACCGGGTGACGCCCGTCGCGGATCTCCAACCGCCCGTCGTCGACGATCTCCGGCTGAACGTATCGCCGGTCAACCGCGAGTTCCGCCAACCCGGCGATGCAATCCAGCTGCGCGATCGCCTCGGCCGCGCGCAACAGGGGCGTCGTCCATCGCGCCACCTGTTCGCGCAATTGCTCGAACAGGGTGAACTCGCGCTCCTGTGCTCGATCCTGGGCCGTGAGCACTTCGTCCTCGTAGCGCTTCAACTCCTCGGTGATGTACCGTTCGGCATTCTTGACCGTCTGCCGGCGGACGTACTCGGGGGGCGCCTTGGCGCGCGAAGCGTTGGGTATTTCCAGATAATATCCGAACACGCGGTTAAACCCGGCTTTGAGGTTCCCGATGCCGGACCGTTCGATCTCGCGGCGTTGGTACTCCGCCAGCCACTGCTGTCCGTCCTTGCCGATGGCCCGGAGTCGATCCAGTCCCGCGTCGTATCCGTCGGCGATAAATCCGCCTTCCCGCAGGGCGTTGGCAGGCTCCTCGCGGATCGCCCGTGACAGAAGCGCCGCCAATTCGTCCAGCCCCTGCACGTTGTCCATGACCTGCCGCAACAGCTCCGACGGGTGGCCGCGCAAGTCCTCCAAGATCGCCGGCAGCGCCGAGAGTGTGCGACCCAGTGCGTGCAGATCGCGCGGGAAGCACCGCGCCAGCGCCACCCGCGCGGTGATTCGCTCGACGTCGGCAAGATGACGCAGCCGTTGCCGCGTTTGCCGGCGCAGGCGGTCCTCGTCGACCAATGCGGCCACGGCGCATTGGCGGCGTCGAACCGTCTCCGCGTCGCGCAGCGGCGCGCGAAGCCAATGGCGCAGCATCCGCGTCCCGTGCGGGTGCATGGTGCGGTCGATGGCGTGCAGCAGCGTTCCCTCGACCGATCCGCTGCGAAGCGTCCGGTCGATCTCCAACGACCGCCAACTGCCGTGGTCGATGGCTACCGCGTCGCACGCCGCGCGCCGCCGGACCGTCGTGATGTGCCCCAGGGAAGTCTTCTGCGTCTCGCGGAGGTACTCGAGGATGCCGCCGGCCGCACAAAGCCCCGGAGTCAGATGATCGAAGCCGAATCCCGACAGGGTGGCCACCCCGAAATGCGTCAGCAGCGACCGTTCCGCCTGATAGGCGGCGAATTCGTGGCTGCCGCGGCGGGTCACCGTCGTGCCGCAGATTTCGTGCAGCTTTCGCGCAAGGTCTTCGCTCGCCGGGCGGCGCTCGTCGTCGATGATCAGTTCAGCCGGGCGGAGGCGGACGAGTTCGTCGAGAAGTTGCTCGCCGTGTGCGTCGATGACCTCCAACCTCCCGCCGGCCAATTCCGCGATCGCCGCGCCCGCCTGGTGCTCGCGGATGCAGACCGCCGCAAGGGTGTTGTCCTCGCGATCGGGCAGCAACGCTTCGTCCGTAAGCGTCCCCGCGGTCACGATGCGCACGACGTCGCGCTGCACGACCCCCTTTGCGAGCTTGGGATCCTCCATCTGTTCGGAGATGGCCACCTTGTATCCGGCGGCCACCAGCTTGCCGAGATAGCTCTCCAGGGCGTGATAGGGAATACCGGCAAGCGGCGTGGGGTTGCTGCTGTTCCGATCACGGGAGGTCAAGGCGATGCCAAGAACTTTGGAGCACAGGACGGCGTCGTCCCAGAAGGTCTCATAGAAGTCGCCCATGCGGAAGAGCAGAACCGCGTCGCCGACGCGATGCTTCTGCTCCGCGTATTGCCGCATGGCCGGGGTAAGGTCGGCAGGCGACGGCGTGGACGACGTGCGCTCCGCAGCACAGGCCTGCGGCGCCGGGGTGGCAGTATCTCCTGGCGTTGGCGAGGGGGCGCGCATGGCCCGTGCAATGTATCGCGGATTCGCACGCAGCGGAATGCTTGCCCGCGCATCGCAAAGGGCAACCATTCCGACGGGAAAAAACCGTCTCGCACTCCGATTGTCGCGGTGCGGAGTTGACTCCGGGGTGTGATGACCTCGATGGGCGACCTACGACATCGCTTCGGCGGATTCGACGTCGAACTCGAGAGCCAGGGCGGCCCGGTGATCGGACACGCGGAACACCCCGAGCGTATAGTCCGCCCCTGGGACCGAGGATGCGTAGACGTACTCGATGTTGATGCCCGCGTCGGCGATGGCCCGGGAGATCCGGGCGAACGCGCCGAGGGTGTTGGGAATCGGGATGGTGACCACCGGAACCTCGACGTACGCGGCCCCGGCGACGTCGAGCGCCTCCTTGGCGACCTCGACGTTGTCCACCAGCATCCGCATGGTGCCGATGTCGACGGTGTCGAGAACGGTCATGGCTCGAATGTTGACGCCGCGTTCGGCGAGGGCTTCGCTGAGGTGGGCGACAACGCCGGCCCGGTTGGCCAGGAACGCCGAAATCTGCAAATCCGGGGAAGCTTTCAAGCTAGACCACCCTTCCACGCGGGGGATCCACGCGCTCCGATTCGCCGGGATGATCGAACGTCCTCCGACCCAGGCGTACCAGAGCGAACTATACCGCGCCGCGCCGGAATCACAAGGCTTGGGTTCGCGGCGTTGCATGGAGTCCGCCGTCTTTTTACTATATTGGTCGATTCTTCGGGCTGGACGTCGCGGCCGTCGGTGTTGGGGCGCGACTCATGGAGACGACGAATATGGAATCCCTGGACCAGACCCGGCAGGCGATCGGCCTCGCCATGGGACGGATTCCGAGCGGGTGCTCGATTCTCACGGTTTCGCACGGCGGGCGGGCGACCGGGACGCTGGTATCCTGGGTTCAGCAGGCGTCGTTCGAGCCGCCGGCAATCACCGTCGCGGTCAAACGCGGGCGGCCAGTTGCCGGTCTGGTCGACGGGAGCAAACGGTTCCTGCTGAACGTGATCGGCGAGGATCCGGCGCCGATGTTTAAGCAATTTGGGAGGGGGTTGGGGCTGGAGGAAGACGCCTTCGCCGGCCTCGCCGTGGAGCAGACCGAGTTTGGTCCGTTGCTTCGCGGCTGCATCGCGCACCTGGGATGTCGACTGATGCAGGTTGCAGCCGTCGGAGATCACGACCTGTACATTGCGGAGGTCGCCGCCGGGGCCAGCGCGTTGGGTTCCAAACCCTACGTTCATCTGCGCCACAGCGGTTTGTCGTACTGAGGCGAGGGGCTTCGTTTCTCCCGACCGACCGCTGGCTTCCCGCGGCTTGGACGTTCGAGGTTTCTTCGACCCATTGAGCCGCGAGTGGTCCATGATCTACTTTGACAACAACGCGACGACGCAGCCGTTGCCGGAAGTGACTGAGGCCGTCGCCCGATGCATGGGCGAGGCATACGCCAATCCGTCGAGCGCCCATCAGTTCGGCCAACGGGCGAGGCATCAGGTCGAATGCGCGCGGGAACAGGTAGCGAGACTGATCGGTGCTTCGGCCAAGGAAATCATCTTCACCAGCGGCGGAACCGAGAGCATCAACACCGCGTTGCACGGCATGTTCGCCGGCGAATCCACGCGGAGACGCGTGGTCACGACGACGGTCGAGCACCCGGCGGTCCTTCGCGTCTGCGAACGGTTGGATGCCCGTGGTCACGCGGTGGATTACGTGGGCGTCGACGGCGATGGGCAAATGGATCGAGCGCAGTGGCAACGGACGGTGACCCCCGAGACGGCGGTTGCATCGTTTCAGCACGCCAACAACGAAACCGGCGTCGTACAGGACGTCGCTGCCCTGGCGGCGATCGCCGCGGAGCGCGGAGTGATCGTGCACGTCGACGCCGTGCAGGCGGCTGGGAAGACTCCGATCGACGTTCATTCGTGGTCGGTGAACCTGCTCAGTATCTCAGCCCACAAGTTCCACGGTCCCAAAGGCGTCGGCGCGCTGTACGTGCGTCGGCGTACTCGACTTGATCCGCTGATGGTGGGTGGAACGCAGGAGCGCCAGCTCCGGGGAGGTACGGAAAACGTCGCCGGCATCGTGGGAATGGGCGTGGCCGCGGAGATCGCCGCGTCGAGGTTGAGCGAAACGATCGGCGATGTTGCGGGGCTGCGCGACGCGTTCGAATCGGGCGTGCAGGCGGCGGTTCCCTTCGCGCACGTCAACGGCCGGTCGGCGCCGCGCGTCTGCAACACGTCCAACGTTTCCTTCGCTGAACTGGAGGCCGAGGCGATTTTGCTCCTGCTGAGCGAGGCCGGAGTGTGTGCGTCGAGTGGAGCGGCTTGCAGCAGCGGATCGTTGGAGCCGTCGCACGTCCTGCGGGCCATGGGTGTGGAGCAGCGTCTGGCCCACGGGGCGGTGCGCTTCAGCTTCTCTCGGCTCAATACTCAGGCGGAAGTGGAACGAGTCGTCGCGCTTCTGCCGGGACTTCTTGGACGACTGACGGCGCTGCGGCGAAGGTAAGGCAGGGTAAGGCGGGGCCTTTCAATTCTCGACTGAGGGCGAAGCCTGGCGGGGAAGGCCCTTGGGATCTGCTTTCCCCATCATCCTGCAGCCGTAGATCGATGGCCTACCCGACCACTCGCCACGCGCACTGCGAATGGCGAAGGCGGGTGCGAGCACCTGCCCTTTCTTTCCGCGGCGTTCGTTCCCGATTTTACGTCGAACGCCCGGGCGGAAGGTGGTGCGACTTGGCCGCGGGGGCGGCACTGACGCGAAGCACGTACCACTCGCCCAGCAACATGCTGACGAACGTCAGCAGACCGGCGGAGAGGATGATGGCCAGTCGGCTCCCCGGATTCAGCGCGGAGCCGAGAATCCCAGTTTGTACAAGTTCCACGCTACGTGGCGCGGCGCCGACGCGGCGCGAGGACAGCTCGCCGAGATCCCGCTGCGTGCGCTCAAGATCCTGGCGCGTTGTTTCCAGCCGTTCGGCGGTCATTTCGGCCCGCACCTCGCGGACGGCCATCCGTTCGGCGGAGTCCGCCGCCTGCAAGTAGCCGCCCTGCAACGCGAACAGTTCGTCGGCTGCCTGTTGGACCTCACTCTGAGCCTGACTAAGAAACGTCTCCGCCTCCGCAACGGCGGCGGCGCGAGTCTTTTTCGCTTGTTCGAGCGCCTCGGACTGCAATCGAGCGTCGACGGCGTTGATGCGATCCTGGGCGCGTTGGCGAAGCCCCATGGCTCGACGCAGCGCGGTGTCCACCCGAAAATTGCTCGGCGCCTCAATCGCTCCGCCGGCGAATTCGAACTGATGATGGGCGGCCTGAAGCACACGAAAACTCCGCCCGGGATCGGAAGAGCCGGCGTCACGCGGGGAATCTTTCGCCGGGTCGGCGGTGAGTCGGTCGACTTCGGCGCGCAGGGCCGCGAGGGTCTTGGTGGTGGCGTACAGGAAGTCTGAGAGCAAAGAACGCAGCTTCTGGTACCGGTCGAACAAGTCCGCCTCGACGGCATCCGCTGGGGTTTGGTGAATGGCCGCGAACTCCTCGGTCCAGGGTCCGGCGAAATCAACCAATGCGGATCGGTAGTCGCAGGCCTTGGGAAGCTCGGCGACGGCCAAGCTCACAAACTCGCCGGCGGCGGACGACGTCGCCTGTCGCGGGGCGTCGCCGCACAGGCGGCGTGCGGCTTCAAGAAGAGCCTGGAGCTTGCCCGCAGCCCCTTCATCGACGCGAAGCAAGTGGGCCCGAAGCTCGGCCAGAGTGACCTTCAGCTCCCGCAAATCCTGCTGCAGCGCGTCGTCGGCTTCCAGCGCCGTCCGTCGCTTGTCCGCGGGAACGATGGCGTGCTTCGGATCGCCGTCCGAGATGAGCTGGGAGAACCCCTCGGCTGCGTCCGTCAGGCGGGTGCGCCTAGCGGTGTATTGTGTTCGGGCGTCGGTGATGCGTGCGCCGAGTTTCCGCTGCTGGACGCGAGCCGCGAGGTCCGCTTCACTGGATTGCGCGGCTTCGACACGGGCTTGCGCATCGGCCAGGCGGTTCCGAAGTTCTTCCGCGCGGCGTGCAATGAAGGCCTCGACTTCCGTGGGCGTGGCGCGGCGCCGTCGCTCCGCGTTGCGCGTCGTGTCCAGGAACTCCGACGAAAGGACTTGCGCTCGTTCGAGGTCGGCGGCCCTACCAGAGGACTCGAAGCTGAAACGAACCGTTGTTGGCGACGGGGAGGTGACGGACCACGTCTGGGTTGAGGCCGCGCCGGCGTCCGCGCGGGCCGCGGACCTCATCAGGAAGTCCGACAGCTCCGTTCGGAGAGTG
>JBBTCJ010000165.1:0-6547 GCA_038043285.1 Planctomycetota bacterium
GCATCGTCTATTGTTCCACCCGCGCCGAGACCGAGCGTCTCGCGGCGCTGCTGACCGCCTCGACGATACCGGCCCGCGCCTACCACGCCGGCCTCAACGACCATCTCCGCCGCGAGGTCCAGGAGTGGTTTCTCTTCCCTCGCGGTCCAATCGACAATCGTCAATCGTCAATCGCCAATTCCAAGGTCGTCGTCGCCACCATCGCCTTCGGCATGGGCATCAACAAGCCCGACGTGCGCTTCGTGGTCCACGCCTCGATGCCCTCGTCGCTGGAGACCTATCATCAGGAGATCGGTCGCGCGGGCCGCGACGGCAACCCCGCGGAGTGCATCCTGTTCTACTCGACGCGAGACCTATACGCATGGATTGATCGTTTCGATGCCGATGCCTCCTCGCAATCGGTCTACGACTCACGCCGGGGGGCTGTGCAACACGTGGACAACTACTGCGTCAACTCCGATCTGCTGGGCATCTGTCGCCATCGTTGGCTGACCGGCCACTTCAGCCAGCCCTATTCCCCGCCTACCGTCGGGGACGGCTTACACGTCCCCTGCGGCGATCCCTGTGGCGCCTGCGACGTGTGTCTGGAGTAGGCCAATGTTCCGCCGCTACCATAGGCCGGATGACGTTGGATGGTTGGGTTGGTTTGAGGACGCCGGCGGCGACGTGATCGCCTTCGTCGGTCTGGATCGTCGGGTTCTGTTCCTCCGGGAACTCCGCGAATGAACGATCGCGTCCCATCCCTCGAGCTCGACGGCCTCAAGGTCTTCGTCGCCCGCGACGGCGATCGCGTGACCGGCCGTGTCATATTCCCCTATGAGACCTATGGCCGCACCGAGGTTCCCATCGACTACCTCAATTCCGCTTCGCCGGGTGCTGGCCCCGTTGTTGATCAGAGCCGCGCCCGTGAGGAAGCGGTCGCCGTTCCGGCGGCAACCGATGCGCGTCATACCTCTCGCCGTTCCGCCGTCCGCCGCTACCTGGATATCCGCAAGACCGAGCCGGACGTTTCGCGCACGGCACTCGCACGCCGCGTCGCCGCCTCCTTGCGCATTTCCGTTCGCACCCTCCAATTATGGGTGCATCGTTTTGAGTTGGAAGGCGAATCCGGCCTGGCCGACCGTTACGTCGCCACGCCGCCGAAAAATCTGCACCTCGACGGCGGGGTGGCCCGCGACGCCGTGCTCGTCTGCGCCTGGTGGTCCTTCCGCATCGGCAACCTCGACGATGTCGACTCCCGGGCGGTTCACTCCGCCGCGAGCCTCTTCCCATCGTCCATCGCCGATCGCCCAACGAAAATCCCGGTGGGCGACGCCCTTGCCGCCATCGACTGCTATTACTCCTGGCCCTGCGATCGTCAGCGATATCCTTTCAAGTCGTTCCAACGCTGGTGTCGTTATGAGTTCGAGAAGTGGCTGCTCCGCGCCGCCGACGCCAACGACTACCGCGCCGCCCTCGGCGCGTCCGATCAGAGCCGCGCCCGTGAGGAAGCGGTCGATTGTGATTCGTTCCGCGCCGATGAAGGTGCCGTTCTTGATCCGTACCGCGCCCGTGAGGAAGCGGCTGCCGTTCAATCGCCAATCGCCACTCGACAATCGTCAATTACCGAGGTTCCCCTCCGTCGCCCGTCGACCAGGCGTGCATCCAACGTTCCCGACGATCGCACCCGTCGCCGCGACGCCAACGCTCGATCAACCCGCTCCGCCATCCGCCGCCTCGCCGTTCCTGATCCGTGCCGCGCCTGTGAGGAAGCGGACCCGGAGTTGCTCCGCGCCTCTCGCTTCTTAGCGGGCATCGGCAACCGCGACGCCGCCCGCGACATCCTCCTCCAGGACGCCGCACCGCCGGCCACCATCGCGGAAGCCCTTCGACGAATCGAGGACCGTTTCCGGGTCGTGATCCTTGCCGCTTCGAAGGGCGATCGAACGGCCTTCGATCAGGCCCTCGCCACCCTGCCGCTCTGGTGGGAACGCATGCCCCAAGAGGTGCGCCACAACGTCGATTTCAAGATTGACGCCTGGCGGGCGGATCACCCTCGCGTTTCCGACCCCGCCGTCCGCCGCCGCCGACTCCAGATGTTCCTCGTTGCACTCCATAGTCGGCGGGGTGGTTTCCACCGCCTGGCCGTCGCCGCCGCAATGGGTGCATAATGGACCACCAACTAGGACAATTCACAGGCTGTTTCCGGCGTCTCCCAATTCAAGCCACGCGATACTTTTTTCAAATTGTCGCCCGGCCGACTTGCCGTTGCATTGCCGCATTGCCGTTGCTTCGGTTTTGCGCTTTCGCATGTAACTCTTGTTGCCGTCGAAACTTAAGTGCGGCAATGTCCCAGCGCAAAACCGGTGTGCGCGGCCCGTTTTCGACCTGCGAGCGCAAAACCTCGTTTTCGCCGTTTTCGCACCTAACTATCGCTGCTTCCTAGACTTACGACATTTTCCGTTTTGCGCAAAACCCGGGTGCTCCGCACAGGGGGTTCCCCGGCTCCTCAGCCCCCCAACCTTGCCCTGGTCCCTGGCGCGGCACGGGCCGCGTTGACACCGGTCGCACCCACCGTATAGTGCCCCCACCCTCGCGAACGGCTACGAGAGCGGCGCGGAACCCTTCGAGCCGAACGGCGATTCGACCATTCGGGCGGGCCCGGTCCGGGATGCGTACGGCGCGGAAGATCGGCCTTCTTACCGTGGGGCTGCTAGGCGCCACTGCGGTTCTTGCACAGCCCGTCCCCCTGGGAGACGCCCAGGAAAAGCCCCTCCTCCCCAGCGGCATTTCCTCGCTTTCCGTCAAGCTGAATGCCTCCGTCGTCTACTTGTTCAAGGATCCCGACGGGACGGAAGCCTCCCATTTTGTCGGCGACTTCGTCCTGTCCCTCGGCGAAGGTAAGGTTCAGACGCTTCGGGCCAAGGAGGCGATCGTCTGGTTGGAGAACCGCGAGTTGGAGGGCCGTTCCTATCGAGCGCTCCAAGTCTTCCTGTGGCGTGATGCCGAGGTCGTCGAGGTCGCCGGGACCGTGACCTCGGGCCCGGCCTTGTTCGTTACCCTGAGCACCTTTGCGGACGTAGAGCTTGACGCGGACGACGTGGCCATGGGCGCAGGCGGCGATCCCACCACCAATGAGGTGTACCGGCAGGGACTCAGCATCCGCAAGGCCCTGACCGAAGGGCGGGTCGCGGGTTCCGATGCGGCGGTCGCACTCCAGGTCTTTGATCCGTCAGGCTCAGTCGCCGGAAGGGCCAAGCCGAAGCCTCGTCCGATCGTTCACTTTCAGTCACCGGGCACGGTGTCCATGGAGCAGACCGAGGGTCGGCGCCGTCTGGTGATTACCGGAGGCATTTACGTCTCGCGCGGCGTGGCCGGCGAGGAGGAGTTTCTAGAAATCTCCGCCGACAACGCCGTGGTGTTTTTTGTCCCCGAGGGGGCGACGCCCCAACCGGGCGGCGCGCCCGCGGGCGGATTGGGCGGCCGGCCGGAATCGCTCGCCCAGCCGGCCGAGCGGCGGGAAGCGGAGCGGGCATCCCCGGATCGCCAGTTGATGGCCACGGCTTTCGGAAACCTGGAGGTTGAGGGAACGTATCTGGAGGGCGACGTCCGCATGTCCCAGGGCGTGCACTCGCTCCGCGCTTCGCGCCTGTACTATGACTTCGTGCAAGAGCGGGCCTTGCTGCTGGACGCCGTCGCCAAAACCTTGCTGGTTCAGCGGAACGTGCCCATCTACCTCCGCGCCGACGCGATCCGCCAGCTTTCGCGGACGGAATATACAGCCGAGAACGCGGTACTGACGACCAGCGAGTTTCACACACCGCACTATCACATCGGTGCGAGCGAAGTTCGGCTGATCAATCGCACGCCGCCCGAACCGGGCCGGGCCGTCGCGGGAATCCGCGCCGGGAGCTTCGAGATTCGTCAGGCGACGTTCAACATCTCGGGCCGACCGGTTCTCTATTGGCCTTACATGAAGGGCTCGGTGGATACCAGCGAGACCGCCATCCGCAGCGTTCGGACCGGATTCAGCGACGACTTCGGCTTGGAGCTGGAAACCAAGTGGCACCTGTTCAACCTTCTGGGTCTGCAGAAACCCGACGGCGTGGACGCGACCCTCAGGACGGACTATTTCTCCGAGCGCGGGCCGGCGATCGGCGTCGAGTCGGACTACAAGCGTGAGCGTTACTTCGGCGAGTTCAAAAGCTACCTGCTCGCCGACGACGGCCACGATTCGCTGGGCCGCAACCGCGAGGAAACCTCGCCCCATGACGTGCGCGGACGATTCCTGCTGCGGCATCGACAGTACCTCGAGGACGATTGGCAGGTCTCGCTGGAGCTTTCCTATTTGTCCGATCGGGATTTCCTCGAAGAGTTCGCCGAATCCGAGTTCGACAACGGCAAGGAGCAGGAGACCTTGCTGTACTTGAAGAAACAGCGCGACAACTGGGCCTTCGCCGCGTTGTTGCAGTATCGTCTGATGGATTTTTTGACCCAGACCGAACGCTTGCCGGACTTGGCCTACTTCCGCCTGGGAGAACCGCTGGGACGCGGAATCACCTGGTACACCGAGAACCGCCTGGGGCTGGTGCGTTACCGCTCGGCTGATCCCACCTTCTGGCAGTTGCTTCGCGACGGCGAGCCGATCGACTCCGGGGCGGTCGGCCGGGCGGACTCGCGACACGAGTTCGGGTTGCCGGCGGACGTCGGCCCGTGGCGCGTTGTGCCCTTCGCCGCCGGCCGTGGAACGGCCTGGGACGATTCACCCGAGAGCGGCGGTCTGATGCGGGCGTACGGCATGGTCGGGGCCCGCGGCAGCGTCTACCTTTCCAAGACCTTCCCCGACGTACAGTCCACGCTTTTCGACCTCCACGGCATTCGACACGTCGTCAAGCAGGACTGGGTCGCGTGGACCAGCGGCGACGGCACCGATCCACACGAACTGTACCCCTTCGATCCGACCGTCGAGGAAATCCACGCGACCGACGGCGCCGTCGTCGGTCTGCGACAGCGGTTCCAGACCAAGCGCGGCCCGGAGAACGCACAACGCACCGTCGACGTGTTTACCCACGACCTCGAAATCGGCGCCTTCAACAACGCCGACGGAGATGCGCTCACCAACGGGTATGCCTCCTTCAGCCGGCCGGAAAACAGCGTCCCCCGCAACTTCGTCAATACCTCGACGATCTATCGGGTCAACGACCGCACCTCGTTGCTGAGTGAACTCAACTATGACATGAACGACGGAGAGGTTGATATTCTGAACGCGTCGATGGCCGTCGAACGCTCGCCTCGGCTCAGCTACTTGATCGGCTATCGCTTCATCGAGGAGGAAGACTCCAACCTCCTGGGCCTCGACGTCAACTACCGCCTGACGGAGAAGCACACCCTCGCCCTCCGCGAGCTGTTCGACCTGGAGCGTGGTGAAACGCTGGACTTCACCGTCGCCTTGATCCGCCGCTTCCCTCGCTGGTACAGCGCGCTGTCGTTTGAACTCGATCAGGCGGAGGACGACTTCGGCGTGTCGCTTTCGGTGTGGCCCGAAGGTCTGCCGCAGGCGGCCATCGGATCCCGCCGCTTCACGGGGCTGGCCAACACCACGCGCATCACCAACGACTGATGCGGACCCAAGACTTAGCGGCGCAGCCTATCCACAGGGTCACGCGGACGGGTTCGTCTGCTTTCCGCCGTTGCGCGTCAGGTTCTCGCCCACCAACCGCGCGTTGCGGCGAAGCATGGCCGGAGTCGCGCGACGGACGGCCGTCCCCCGGAACTGATGTCGGATTGCCTCGTCCGTGAAGGTGACGATCGCGTCGATCCCCGGATCGGGACATGCCCGGCGAACCGCGAGGCGAGGCTCCCGCGTCATCGGCGAGCGGCCATTGTGCGGGCAAACCTCCTGACACACGTCGCACCCGAAGATCCACTCGCCGACGCCTCGGCGAAGGTCGTCGGGAATCTCCCCGCGGTGCTCGATCGTCAGATAGCTGACACACCGCGACGCGTCCATCTCATACGGGGCTGGAAACGCCTGGGTCGGACACGCCTCCAGGCAGGCGGTGCACGTTCCGCAATGATCCGCCGCCGGCTCGTCGGGCCGCAGATCGAGCGTCGTGACGATCCCTCCGAGGAAGAAATAGCTGCCGATCTCATGGTGCAACACCAGGGTGTTCTTACCAATCCATCCGACGCCGGCATTCGCCGCCCACTCGCGCTCCAACAACGGCGCCGTGTCCACGCACACCTTGGCTTCAAACGGCTCGCCGACCTCGGTCCGCAGCCGATCGACCATCGCAAACAGCTTGTCCTTGACCACCGCGTGATAGTCCTCGCCCCACGCATACCGCGCCACGCGTCCGCGAGGCTTATCGTCGCTTGCCCGCGGCGGCGCGGGTTGATCGTACCCCAGGGCGGTCATCACCACGCTTTGCGCGCCTTCGAGCAATTCTCTCGGATCAATCCGCTTGTCGAAGTGTCGATGGAGATATTCCATCGATCCGGCCCGCCCCGACGCCAACCACTCCCGCAGATAACCCGCACGTCCGATAGGATGGGCAAGCGCGATCCC
>JBBTCJ010000166.1:0-24651 GCA_038043285.1 Planctomycetota bacterium
ATGGCCGGACGATCCAACGCCGCTTGGACCTGATCGATCATGGCCAGGTAGTCTTCCGCGTCGTATTGGCGGTTCATCCGGCGAAGGATATCCCCGCTGCCCGACTGGAGCGGGAGGTGCAGATGGGGAACACAGTTGCGACAGGTGGCGAGCACCTCGAGCAACGGCTCATCCACGTCGCCCGGTTCGAGGCTGGACAGCCGAATCCGTTCCAAGCCTTCGACCCCGGCCAATGCCGCGAGCAGCTCCGCCAGTGGCGACCCAACGGGGGTAAACCGCTTGCGGATGGCCGTCTCCCGACCGTACGCGCCCAGGAAGATCCCGGTCACGACGATCTCACGATACCCGGCCCGAAGCAGCGACCGAGCCTCGTCGACCGCAGCGCCGATCGGCTTCCAGCGAAGCCGCGGTCTAAGGGAAGGAATAATGCAGTAGGTACAGTGCGCGTCGCACCCGTCCTGGACTTTGAGGAAGGCCCGCTGGTGTCCGGCGAACGCTTCGATGCGTTCGGAAAGCGAATGCCGGTTGACAATGGGAAACGATGGCCGAATAATCTGCGCGGACGAATCGACGGCGACCGACGGTTGCGCGTCGGCACTGGACGCAGGTTCGATCGGTATCATCCATACGTCATCCCTCGCGCTTAGCCGGGGTTTGCCGCCTGCGTTGCCCGCCGCATCGTCGAAGTACGCCGGTTTTGCAAGGGACGGGCCGTACCGGGCCATCAGGACGCCTCGAAGTTCGTCGGCGATCTCCTGCTGGTGGCCGAGGACGGCAATGACGCCCTCGATGTCGCGGAGGCGTTGTGTTTCCGCTCCCGCGGCGCATCCGACGACCACGACGGCGGTCCGCCCACCGCGAGCGAACCTGCGGATCGCCTTCCGGCTGCTGCGAGATGCGTCCGAGGTCACCGCGCAGGTGTTCACCACGGCGAGATCCGGCGCTTCGCCATGGTGAGCCGGCGACAACCCGAAGGACTCGATGAGTTCCCGATAGCGTTGCGACTCGTACTGGTTGACTTTACAGCCAAGAGTCGTCAGTTGATACTTCGCGGCCATCCTGCGGGACTGTACCCGATGGATTCAGGCGAAGAAACCGTCCGCTGCGAGGACACGCCCGGACGCCGGGCATCGTTCCACGAGACACCACCGCGAAGGCGGAGAGGGCGAAATGGCTGCAACCGGATCGGTCTGGGGCATCGACATCGGGCGATGCGCGCTGAAGGCAATCAAGCTGAGGGCGGCGCCGGATGACAAGGTTGAGGTGGTCGCGTTTGACTATGTCGATCACGCGAAGGTTCTGTCCCAGCCGGACGCCGACCGTCCGGCGTTGATCCACGCGGCCCTGGAGAAGTTTCTCTCGCGCAACGACGTGTCGAAGGATTTGGTGGTGGTGAGCGTCCCCGGGCAGCACACCCTGGCGCGGTTCACCAAGTTGCCCCCCGTGGCGCCCAAGCGGATTCCAGACATCGTTCGCTATGAAGCGGACCAGCAGATTCCGTTCGACATGGACGAAGTGATCTGGGACTACCAGACGTTCCAGCAGGAAGGCCTGCCGGACATCGAGGTGGGCATCTTCGCCATGAAGCGGGAGCTGATTCGCGAACACCTGTTGCATTTTGAGCAGGCGTCCATCGAGCCGATCGCCGTGCAATCGGGACCGTTGGCGATCTACAACGCGGTGCACTACGACGGGCTGCTGGGCAAGGACACGACGATTATTCTCGACGTCGGGGCGGAGAACACCGACCTGGTCATCGCCACTCCCCACAGCCTGTGGACGCGTACCGTTCCCATCGGCGGCAACGCCTTCACGGACGCGCTGGTGAAATCGTTCAAGCTCGCGTTTTCAAAGGCCGAGACGCTCAAGCGCACCGCGGCGACGAGCAAATACGCGCGCCAGATCTTCCAGGCGATGCGCCCGATTTTCGCGGACCTGGTGCAGGAGCTGCAGCGGTCCATCGGGTTCTATTCCTCGACGCATCGTGACGCCAACGTCGAGAAGGTCGTGGCCTTGGGCAACGCATTTCTGTTACCCGGCTTGCAGAAGTACCTGCAACAAAACCTGGGCCTCACGGTGGACAAGCCGGAGACCTTCCAACGGGCTATTCCGTCGGCAGCCTCGGGGAACGAAACCTTCAAGGAACAGTTTCTCAGCTTCGGCGCCGCCTATGGACTGGCGCTTCAGGGACTCGGACTCACCAAGGTCACCAGCAACCTTCTGCCCACGGAGATCGCCAAGCAGGTCGTCTGGCGAAAGAAACGTCCGGCGTTTGCAGCGGCGGCGGCGTGCCTGGTTCTCGCCGGAGGGCTGATCTGGTTCCGGCAGATCAGCGACATGCGAGCCTTGGCCGCCGCGGGCGAGGGCGGGGAGGCGGCGGTCAAATCCATTGAGCAGGCGGAGACGATCATTGACAACGGACCACCCGGCTCCATGGCGGACCGGGCGAAGGCTCAGGCCGTCCTCAGTGCGGGAAACCTGCTGAAGAAGGAGATCGGGGCACGGGGCGCCCAGGGAAAAAAGGAACGGGATTTCACCGAGGCGCTGGTCAAGTTGCAACAAAACAAGAGCACGGTCGCGGGCATCTTGGAGGTCATCCACGACTCGATGCCGCGACCGAGCGGGGCCTTGGCGGACGCCGCAACTCCGGGCGAGATTCGACAGCGGGTTCTGGGGGGGCAGGCGCCGCCCCGCGACCAGCGAAGCGAGGTTCGAATCCATTCCCTGGACGTGACCTTCGAGCCCAATCTGAAGCTCTTCAAATGGAAGAGCATGATCGAAGTGCCGCCGCCGTTGAACGACTACAACCCCGACGCGGGCGAGCCGATTCCGGGCATGCTTGTGAAGATGACGTGTACAACGCCCAACGCCAGCGGACCCACGCACATCCGGGACACGGTGATGAGCTCGCTGCGTGCGGTGGGACGGAAACCCCAACGGGGGTTCTATTTCGATCAGGTCATTCTCGCGGAGGGCGCCAAGCTGAGTGCTGAGTCCGACGCGCCGCGAGGCGGCGCCTCGCTGGCCATGGGAGGCCGCGGCCCAGGCGGGAAGCCTGGCGGCAAGTCCAGCGGCGACGAACTCAGGCATATTGACCCGGTCACGGACGAACCCGTCGACAATGACTGGAGATTTGAGATCTGGGCCGCCGTCGTGCTGCAAAACCTCCCGGACAGCGCGGGTGAGGATGATCCCGCGGGAGAAGACCGCGACGGATAGCCGCCGGCGCGAGCGGTCGCGCCCGCCCTGTGCGAAGAAGGAAAGCCTATGGATTTTGTTCGGCGACAACTGTTCTGGATCGTGTGCGGTGTGGGGGCCGCTGCCGGCGTCGCCCTCGGCGTGAGCGGCCTGCGGGCCATGCCGGGGGTGATCAAGGAAATGGAGGTCGCGTCCCAATTGTATAAGAGCCTCGAGCCGCTGGCCTCCTCGCCGTGCAACCGCCGGGCACTCGATGCCGAAGACGAGCGCATCAACACGATCAAAGAAGACTACACGCAGATCCTGGAGCAGGCGGAGAAGCTCTTTCGCCGCGAACCCCTGGTGAAGGACGCCCTGCCCGAAGGCGCCCCGTTGCAACGGCTGGAGTTTCGCCGCAAGTACGTGGAGGGCATGGAGCAACTCCTGGCGTCGCTGCGCGCCGGCGGGCCGGCGACGGAAAGCCACGTCAGCGCGATGAAGTCCCGCCGCGAGGACGAGAAGGCGGCCGCGCAAAGCGCGCCCGGAAGCACCCCACGGGATGCGGGACTACCGCCCGCGACGGCGGCTGGATTATTGACCGCGGTCGGCCTGCGCGACGATCCCGTGGCCCGCGCCGCGGTCGCTAACGCCCGCAGTTTTTTGTGTTACGCGGTCCACTGGAAGGATGAAAAGCCGCCGGAGCGATTCTCGTCGCTCTCATTGCCTAAGATCATGGAAGACGCGGGGAAGGTCGATGCCCCGACGTTGACCGAGGTCTGGAGCGCCCAGTTGGGTTATTGGATTCAGCGGGACGTGGTGGAAGCGATCGTCGCGGTCAACGAACAAGCGTCCGAGGAGGCCAAGGCCGCCGGACTGGACCGTTGGGTGGGGACGATGGCGGTCAAGGATCTGATTTCGATCCGCCTTTCCAAGTTCGTTCCGAAATCCGGGGATTTGGTCGCGGTGGCCAAACCCGGAGACTACAACCCCGCCCTTCCGCCCGGAACGGGCGAAACGGTGTTCACCGGAACGAAGTCGACGGACGACTACGAGGTGGTGCAGTTCACGGTGAAGGCGGTGATGGATCAACGAGACATCAGCCGCCTGGTGGCGAAGCTCTGCAACAACACCTTCTATACGCTGGTTCGGACCTCCTATCTCGCGCTACCGCCGAACCTCCAACTCAAAGGGAAGATCTACGGGTCGGAGCCGGCGGTGAACGTGGTTTTGGAGTTTGAGGCCGTCCTGCTGGGCGAAGTGTTTCGTCCGCTCATGCCCCAGGAGGTGTGTGAGGCCTACGAGATCAAGTGTCCGTCGCATGAGGCGGGCGGCAAGGATGAGGGGTAGACCCGGCGGTTCGATCTTCGCTTGAAGGCAGGCTAGCGTCACGCTGCAATCGGGGAGCCGGTTTTCACAAGGTGTCGTTATGGCCAAGCAGTTGGTTAATCCGTTGGAGCGCCACGTCGAGAAGGCTGTTGTCGGCGTCGCCGGCGTCATCCTCATCGGCGTCATTGCCCAATACGTCGTCAGCTCACCGAACAGGCTCGAGCTTAGCGGCGAATCGGTGACGCCGCGCACGATCGACGAGAAGGTCGCCAAGCGAGCGGAAGATACGCGGCAACGTATCCGCAGCGCTCAACCGAAGGCCCAGACTCCTGCGGCGCTGGCGCCGAAATTCGGCGAATTGCTGCAGCCGTTGAACTCCGCGCCGCTCGTCGCCGCGGCCCCGTGGGGAGCGGAAGTTCCGCTGATTGATCCCCCCATCAACGTGGTCGGGAAGGCCTCGTTGGTGAAAGTCGTTCGTCCGGAGAAGCCCGCGGTGAGCTTCGGAAGGAGCACCGTGGTGGTGCCGGCGGAGCCTGGCAAACCGCCGTACGTCCCGACGAATTGGGTGACTGTTTCGGCGGTGTTCGATCACAAGGCGCAAACCGATTTACAGAAGCTTACCTACGGCGCTTCGCAAGGATCCATCGTCATGGCCTCCCCGGCGATCCAGCGCCGCGCCATGCGGAGCGACGGAACGTGGTCGGATTCAGACTGGGGCGACGTGGACGCATGGCCTACGGCGGAAACGCCGAAACCCCCGGAACTTACCCCGGACGGAATCGCCGAGCTGACGGACGTGGATAAGCGGGCCTTGGAGAAATTCCGCGAGTTCCTTCAACAAGGCCCCAATCAGGTGGCGGTGGTTCGTCCGCGCATGGCGGACGTGGTGAACGGAACGCGTTGGTCGCCGCCCTCGCTGGTGCCCTATCGCGACTTGCTGCTGATGGACGATCAGTATTTTCACCCGGACGACCCGCCCGCCGCCGAACCGGAAGATCGCTACGGATTCGGCGCCCAACCCAAGGCCACGACGACCGCAAGCCCGGAGACACCGGCCGCCGTCCTCAAGGAGGTCGAACGGCTGCTGAAGGAAGGGAAACAGAACAAGGACAAGGCAGCGGCCTTTCGGGCGCATGACTTGGCGTCGCAACTCTCCGAGGATCGCACCACCAGCGCGTCGGACCGCGAAAAGGCTGAAAAGTTGATGGTCCAGGCCAAGCAACTTGACAGTGATATCCGCCGCGAAGAGTTGATCGGCGGCGCCGGCGCGGTTCGGCCGGGCGGACCCGGCGGAACGACCGAGGTCCGCAAGCGCGACCCGATGCCCAAACAACAACTATGGGTCCACGACGCCAGAGCCGGCAGTATCCGTGACGGACGCGGGTATCAATACAGACTGCGTTTCAAGATACTGAACCAATTCGCGGCTCAACCGGAGAAGTTCGACCGCCCGGCCGATGCCGCGGTGGTGCAAATCGCCGGCGAATGGTCCGAGGCGTCCGACCCGATTACCTTTGAACCCTCCTTCAGCTTTTACGTTACCTCCGACGACAAGAGCCGCAGGGAAATCAACGTAGAGTTTTTCCAGTGGTACTACGGCGCCTGGTTGAAGTCTCGCCGTGTGAAATTCTCGGTCGGCGATCGACTCGCGGAAAGACAGCGCATTGAGGCGCCGGACCTGAGCGACGCGTCCAAGGTGGACCGTCCTGAAGTGTCCTTCGATGGCGGCGGCGTTGTCGTGGACATCGACTTTGACCGCCCGTTGCGTGAGCGACGCGCCAGCGCTAGTCCGACCGGGGTCAAGTTCGGCGGGCCCCGTCCGGAAACGGCGGCGGTCTACGTGGACGATGACGGTCGGCTCCACCAACGCCTTGTCGCCGTGGACAAGAGCCATCCGGACAAGCAGAAGATCACGGCGAAGCTGTACCGTCCGCCCAGGCAGCCGTAGAGGCCATTGACCTGAGGCCGGGTTGGTTGTTCACAGGTTTGGCCGGGCCATCGCTCGGACGGGGAAGGCGCGAAGAGGGTTGCGGACACTGCCCTCCCCCCCTAGAATCCGCCGCGCCGGCGGCAAGCGGCGCAGAAGTCGACGGCGAAAGACGGAATAGCCAACCGAAGGCGTAAGAACGCAGCACGAGGTGGTGTGCGTCCTGGGAGTCGGCGACACGGACGATCGCGGCTCTGCCTGCCGTGCCTCGTTGCAGCCCTGAACCCCAAGCAGCAAAGGAGCGTCCATTGCGAAGCCTGACCTCCCAACGACTGGCGGCATTCGTTTCTGTTCTCGTATTGTCGGTCGTCGTCGCCGTCCCGACGCGCGCGGCCGACGACACCGAGACGCTGAATCGCGCCGTCAAGTTGTTCAACGACCGCGACTACCTGGGCGCGCAGGAACTGCTCACCGGCCTGGACCGCGCCAAGCTGTCGTCGGCCCAGCAGTCCCAGCGAGACGACTATCTCAACCGCGTGCAGACAGCCCTGCGCATGTCGGAGAAAGCGCTCCGCGACCTGGAGGATGCCGAGACGGCTCTCGAGGAGAAGGAGACCGATCGGGCCGCACAATTGATTGCGTCGGTTTTGACCAACGAATACGCGCCCGACGCCGTCCGCGAAGCGGCACTTTCGCATCAGAAAAAGATCGCGGCGGGGGCGTCTCTGCCAAAGGTCCAAGGCGCGATCGCGTCGGCTCCAGCGGCGCTTCCGCCTGCCGCGCCGAAGGGGTTTACCCCGGACGACTCTGCCCGCGCGAAGATGCTCTCGGACCAGGCAGCCGAGGCGGTACGCGGCGGAAAATTGGAAGAGGCGGAACGGCTGTACCAAGCGGCGTTGGAGGCCGTTCCCGGATATCCTGAGGCCCATGAAGGTTTGCGCGAACTGGCGTCCCGTCAGGAAGTGATGTCGGGAACCCGCGCGGAAGCCCTGATCGACCGAATCCGCCGGGAGGACCAGATCCGCTGGCAGCGCACGGTGGCGGAGTACCGCGACGTTGAGCAACAGATCCGCAACCTGATCACCAATGAGCAGTTCGACGAGGCCAACCAAGCCGCCGTTCGGGCCAAACAGGTCGTCGAGGCCGGCAAACAGTACGCCGATCCGGCGTCGAAGTATGAGAGTCTTCGCGGAGAAGTGGAGGCCCTGGCCGAATTCGTCCAAACGGAGGAGCGGAGCTATCACACGCGCAAAGTCGAGGAAACCCGTCGGCAGATCGAGGAACAGCGGGCCGCGCGCCTTCGGGAGGACACCGAGAACCGGCAGCGCCAGGTCGAAGCCTTGATGAGCCAGGCCGCCCAACACCGCAAGGACGGCGATTTGGATGCGGCGATCATGGTCCTCAAACACGTCACGGTCATTGACCCCAAGTACGAACCGGCGCGTTGGATGATGGACGATCTGGACGAGCTTCGCAGTTTCCGTGAGGGGCGGCAGGCCCGAGACGAGTTTTATCGCGAGACGCGCGGCGCGTTGAACGAGGTGGAGAAGGCAAAAATCCCGTGGCACGTGGAGCTGAAGTACCCTTCCAACTGGCCGGAGATCATCGCCAGCGAGCACCGCGGCGGGCCCGGCGCCGGGGCGCGCGGCAAGCTCTTCGCGGCCCTCGACAAGCCCATCTCGGTTGATTTCGTCGACGATCCCCTGAAGGAGGTCGTTGCACGCCTGATCGAGTCGCGGAATCTCAATCTGTACGTGGATTGGAAGGACTTGAAGCTTGCCGGAATCGAGCCTTCGACCCCCATCATGCTGCAGTTGCCGCGGGAGATTTCGCTCAAGAGGGCGCTCACGGAAATCACCAAGCAGGCCGGTGCGGGCACCGCCGACGTGGGGTTCGAGATCATCGAGGACATGATCAAAATCGCCACCCGCGAAACGCTCGATAAGGAGACGTTCGCTGTAGTCTACGACGTCACGGACCTGCTCATGGAGATTCCCTATTTCAACGATTCACCCATGCGCGACCTGGTCGACGCCAACGAGCGGGCGCTCAGCGGATCGAACGCCCGGCCGTCCACGAAGCCCTCGGAAGAGCAGCGCGACGCCGACGATGACGAAACCGAGCCGAAACCCGAGCGTACGGCGCGGTTGAACACCATCATCAACCTCATCAAGGAGACGGTGGCCCCGCAAAGCTGGCGAGATCGCGGCGGCACGGTGGGCAACATCAACGAGATCAACGGTCAGCTTGTGGTCACGCAGAACTCGGCCGGTCAACGACAGATCACCGACCTGCTCGGATCGCTCCGCGAGCAACGTGCGGTACAGGTCGCGGTCGAGGCTCGGTTTGTGACCGTCTCCAGCCACTACCTGGAAGAGCTGGGCATGGACATCGACTTGACCCTCAACGGCGGCAACGCCGGCTACGATTATGTCCCGGGCGCGGGAGGTCCGAGCATCGATCCGGTCACCGGTGCGCCGTTGCTTCTGCCCAGAACTTTTTCTCGTCTGGGGTTCACGCCGAACACACCGGCCTTGGGAACCGGCACGGGGAGGACTCCTTTGACGGTGCCTCAGCCGTACGGTCAACCCTTCCTGATCCCGCAGCAGCAGGGCGGCAACGGAAGCCAGTTGACGCCGGTTCCGCTGCGAACCGGACATCTTGGCTTCACCGATCCGTCTGGAATCGGAAGCGACGTCCCGGGCAGCTTCGCGGGCAACACCCTGGGCCCGGCCTTCAGTCTGTTTGGGAGCTTTCTGGACAACATTCAGGTGGACTTCCTGATACGGGCGACCGAGGCGGATTCGCGGACCACCGTGCTGACCGCTCCGCAATTGGTGCTGTTCAACGGTCAGCGGTCGTGGGTCGCGGTGACCATCCAGCAGAACTTTGTCAGCACGCTCAACCCCGTCGTGCAACAAGGCGCCGTGGCTCAGGCTCCGGTGACCGGAGTGATCGATTCCGGCGCGGTCCTTGACGTGACCGCGACCGCAACGGCCGACAAGCGTTACGTGACCATGACGCTACGGCCGGGCGTGACCAGACTTCTGGATCTCCAGACCATCCCGTTCAGCGGTGGCGCCGCGGGGGGCGGGTTCGGCGGCGGGGGTACGGCATTGACGGCGTTCATCCAACTACCGACGCTCTCCAGCCATCGCGTGCAGACAACGGTTTCTGTGCCGGACGGCGGAACATTGCTTCTCGGCGGCCAGAAACTTGCCAGCGAGACGGAAGTCGAGGCAGGCGTCCCGGTGCTGTCCAAGATCCCGATTTTGAAGCGGGCCTATTCGTCGCGGACAATGGTCAAAGACGAGCAGACGCTTTTGATTCTCGTGAAGCCGAAGATTCTCATCCCAGCCGAACAGGAAGAACTTGCGTTCCCGTCGTTCGGCAAATAGCGCGGCGGACGTGACAGCGTACCGCATGATCGACGTTATCAGCTCCGCGCGGCACCGCACCGATGGGCTTTTTTGGCTCCTCTCCTGGGTTCCGGTACTCACGTTGGTCCAGGTTGCGCCGGCCGCTTCCGACCAGCCCAACGACGGGCCATCCCCAAAAAGTGCGCCGACAAGCATCAAGGACTTCGCACCCGGCGTGCATATTGACTGGGCAAATCGCGCCGTCGAGATTGACGCCAGGGTCGTGCTACGCAGCGGTCCACTTGAACTGCTTGCATGCAGCCCCAAGACTCGTGAGCACGAGAGCATCCTGGTTGTCGACGCCCGTCCGCTGCACGTTTATCAAGCCCTGGGCCTGATCGGCTTGGCGCCGGGTTCTCCCTCGCGATTCGACGAGGCCTCGCGGAAGTCAATCCCTCCGTCCGGCGAACCAACCGTGGTGGAGGTTCGCTTTCGTCTCGCCGGCGGCGAGCAAACCGTCCCGGCTGAAAAATGGCTGCTCGACGTGAAGACGAAGCAGAGTCCCGAATCGCTCAACTGGGTTTTTGCCGGCTCGAAAACGCTGGAAGACGGACGCTTTCTTGCGGACCTCGACGGAACCGTCGTCTGCGTGGTGGACTTCGATTCAGCCTTGGTCGCGGTGGGAGAAACTCACAGCGCCGAAAACGATCTGCTCTGGGCGAATGCGAATGCCCAAACCATTCCTCCCGTCGGCACGCCGTGCATGCTTATCTTCCGAGCCAAGGCGCCGGCGGCATTGGTGATCGATGTGCGTCCCGACGGTTCCTTTCGCCTGGGCGATGAGGCCGCCGATGCGAATTCGATCGCCCAAAGGATCGCTGCAACGATGCCTGGGCAGGCGGAACGGCTCATTCTGCGGGGAGGCGCCGCGGTCTCTGACGAGCAATTTCGCGCGGCCGTCATGGCTTTGGAAGCCGCCGGGCTGAAGGACCGGAAGATCGAAATAAACCGCCCCCCCCCTTCTTCGGAGCTACCGTCGCCGCCCGCTCCGGTTGAGAAACCCTAGCTTTTCCGACATAATGGCCGCCTGGAATGAGGCCGCCTCGGGCAACCCAACGACCCCCTGCGACAGCACCCTCAAGCGATATCCCGCGCGAGGAACTGATCTTAGCGCGTGCTCGCGCCGTGCTCCGGGCCGAGGCCGCCGCCATCAGCGACGCCCTTGACCAACTGAATGGCTCATTTGTCGATGCGGTCGAGACCATCCTGGGCTGCAAGGGGCGGGTTTGCGTCACCGGAGTGGGCAAGGCCGGCTTGATCGGCGCCAAAATCCAGGCAACCCTGGCAAGTACCGGAACGCTCGCGTACGGGCTGCACCCCGTCGACGCGTTGCATGGCGACCTGGGAATGATCCATCCGGACGATGTCGTCCTGGCGCTCAGTAAGAGCGGGAGTTCGGAACTGGTTGAACTCCTCCCCCGCCTGGCCGATCTTGGTTGCAGAATCATCCTACTGACGGCGAAGTCCACGTCAGCCGCCGCCAAGCACGCCCACATCGTGCTGGACATCGGACAGACGCCGGAAGCCTGTCCCCTGGGCCTTGCGCCGAGTTCCTCGACGGCGGCGATGCTCGCCCTCGGCGACGCGCTGGCGTTGACGGTGATGGAACAGAAGTCGGTCCGTCCGGAACAGTACGCCAGCTACCACCCCGGCGGAGCGCTGGGGCGGTTCTTGATGAAGACACGGGAGATCATGCGCCTTGGTGCGGACTGTCCGACCGTCTCGGCGGAGGCAACGCTCGGCGAGTGCTACAAGGCGATCCTCGATGCGCCGCGTCGCGCCGGAGCGGCGGGGGTCATCGACGCCGAGGGAAAACTCGTCGGCATCGTGACCCACGGCGACTTTTTCCGCCTGTTTAACTCGCCCCGACGACCGGGCGACGTTCCGGTGTCGACGGTGATGACCCCGTCGCCGAAGTGCATCCAGGCGGACGATCGGGTTATCGACGGTCTGCAACTGATGCGCCGCCATGCGATCGACGAACTGCCGGTGGTCGACGAAGGGCATCGTCTTGTCGGTATGATCGACATTCAGGATCTTCTCGCCCGCGGCTTTTCCGTTTTTGAAACCGATTGACGCCGCCGTGGACCGCCGCTGGTGAGTCCATCCCTCGTTTGACCGCTCGGCCGCGACGTTCATAATCCGGCCATGCCCACGCGCCGCGAGGAACCCGCGGATCGTCTCCTCCCGCCCGCCGGCCAGGTAGACGACGCCTTCCTCGTCCGATGTACGCTGGGCGGCGACGATAGCGCCCTTCGCAAACTCATCGACCGCTACGATCGACTGGTGCGGTATACGATCTATTCACTGGCCCGGGAGCGCTGCTTCCGCGATCCGCAATGGCTGGATTCCGTCGCCTCCGCGGTGTGGTCCGGCTTTGTGGATTCACTCCGCCGACTCGACGGAGAACTTCCCGCGTCTCCGCCGGCGTATCTGCGGACGATCGCCAGGAACAAGACCATCAGCACCCTTCGATCGGCCCAGGTCCAAGCGGCGTCGGAAGTAGGTGGGAGTACGGTCGATGAAGCGGAGCTTATGGCCACAGAGGAAGACGCTCACGAAAGCGCCGCCCAACTTGAACTTCTCGAGCGCCTGGCTGATTGCCTTCAAGAACTCGACGACGACGATCGAACGGTGATTTCCCAGTTACCCAGGATTCTCGAACGCCGTTGGGAGGAGGCGGGGGCAGCTCTGGGCTTCAGCGAATCAACCCTGCGGTCGCGTTGGCCGCGGGTGTTGGAGCGTCTCAGGCGATGCCTTGAACGGAAGAACGGGTTCGCGCCGCCGTCGCCGCCCGGCGACAGATAGATCGGAGAGCGGTCCGCGCCGGGCAGAGCATCGGTCGGCGGACCGGCAGTTGATGAGTTATGGGACTGGACCAGAACCAACACGATCCCGTCGAATTGCTGCTCGCCGAGCTTCGTCGCATGGAGGCTGCGGGCGTGATGCGGCCCTCACCCGTCGATCCGGTTGCGCTTTTGGATGCAACCGGGCGCCGCCCATTGTCCCGTCGGGTGCGGCACCTTCGCTGGATGGCGGCGGCTGCGGTGTTGCTGATTACAGTTTCTGCATGGACCCTGATGTTCCGACACCAACTACGGACGATTCGCAGTCAACGCGACTCGTTCATGATCGCATCGGCGTCCATTTCGGATTGCATCGTCGGACCGAGGGGCACGCTTCCCGGTCCGTGCCGGACCTACGACCTCGATCGTGACGGCGATGCCGATTTGGCCGACTGGCAATCCTACCAAATTCACTTCGCCAACCGGTAGCGAGGCATCCGACGCTTACTCGCCGACGTTGGCCGCGGACTCGGATGGGAAACCCGGTACAAGGAACGAATCGCTCCGATCGGTCGGCGTTTCCGTTCCTCGATATGCGCGTACGTTGCCCATGAGCCAGACGTTGTCTCGTCGCTCGCCGTAGAGCGGGGAGCGAACGAAGGAGGCATTGCCATCCACGGCCAGCACGTTTTGCCCGCGTCCGCGATGGGCGGGCGAATTGGTCCGGTCGGGGTCGAGCCGCGGATCAAACCGGGCATTCAAGAAGAGCGGATTCCGATCGGCTGCATAGGCGATCGCCGTGGTTGGGCGAAGGTTCGGCGACGGTCCCCCCAGGCTTAGCGTGTCCAGACTCACGTTCGCCGGCGATGCGAAATCCCGCCGTGTACCCGCCGCGTCAGCGGACATCGGATTTCCATGCGGATCGGAGGGGCAGACAAAGTCATTGGGCCTTGGCCCGGCCTTGACCTTCAGCAACAGGTACGGATGTCTGCTGTTCGACGCGAATGCAGTCTGACCTGCACCGGGCAACCACGCCGCATCCGCCGGCCCGCCGGCAAACGGCAGCGCGTCGGCGAATAGGGCTTGGTAGCTGGTGACGCCACGGAAGATGGCCGCGAGATTCGAGGCGCAGGTGATCCGCTGCGATCGCTGGCGCAGCGCCGCCATGCCGGGCACCAGTATTCCGAGCAAAAGCAGAATGCACGCCGCCACCGCCCCCAGGTCGCGTATCCTCGGGAATGGGAACGGGCGGCCGGATCCCTCCAGCCTCGCCGCCGGAGCCGATGCCCGCTCCGCCGATGCGGCTTCGCGGACGTGGAAAAGTACCTTATCGGCAAGGGCGGGCGACGTGTTCGCCGCGCGCCACGAATCCAGCGGTTCCAGGATCCGACGAAGGCGATCGCTTTTCGCCCGCAGTTCCTCGTTGCCGAGACACTCCGCCTCAACTCGTGCCGCCGCCTGGGGATCGAGCTGACGGAAATGCCAGTCGAGCAACTGCGATTCGTCAATGTGCGGCTTCGGTTCCATACCTTGTTCGTGGCGCGGCCTTCGCCCGTGCCGATCTACTCGTTGTTCTTCATCTCAGCCGCGACGGCCTCGCGGTATCGCTCGGCGAACGCGACCACCGCCGCGTGCAGCCGGCTCTTCACCGTCCCTAACGGAATGTCAAGAATCTCACCAATCACCTTGTAGGGAAACCGGTGGAAATACCCCAGGAGCAGAACCTCCCGCAACGCGTCGGGCATCTCCTCGACAACCGCCCGGACGATGCTTCGCCGTTCGTCGGCCTCCAGTTCCTGATCGGGGGCGACCGACTCGCCGGAAAGAAGATGCACGAATCGCCGCCCGGTTTCCTCCTCATCCGGCAGCGTCGCATCGAACCCAACTTCGTGCCGGCGATTGCGCTTCCGCAGATAATCGCGAGCCTTGTTGGCCGCAATGGTGAACAGCCACGGTTTGAACCGCCGATGCGGGTCGAACCGATCCCCGGAGGTGTAGACTTGCAGGAACGACTCCTGCACTACGTCCTCGGCGGCGGCTGAGTCACCCGTGAAGCGCATCGCGAACTGGTGAAGCTCCTGGGCGTGTCGGCGGACGAGAAGTTCGAAACTTCCCGCCTTGCCGGCGACGAACTCGCGCAGAAGCCTCTCATCCGTTGGCGCGTCCACCGCCTCATTGTATCCTTACGCCCGCCGACAGCCCACGGTTCACAACCGTCCAGGGTTCTGCGTCGCCCGAGTCCTGGCGGCGGGATTATCGGCGGTGGTTAGACGGTTCGGACCCTAGCGGTGGTTCCGGCGGACGTCGGCGCGGGTTGCACATGCCACAGGCGACTTGGAACCTGAATCCCGACGCGATGATCGCCCTGGCGTCCGCCTCGGCGGCCATCAACTCCTCTCTCGAGCCGGACGAAGTTTTGAGCGCCATCGCACGTTCCGCGGCAGAAGTCATGCGTGCCGAGGCCGCCAGCGTGCTCATGTTCGACCGCCGCCGCAACAAGCTTCAGTTCACGGCGGCCATCGGCGAAATCGGCCGCAAGCTCGTCGGAAAGGAGTTCGACGCCGGTTTGGGCATTGCCGGGCACGTCGTCAGGAACCGCTCAACGGAGAACATCACAGACGTCAGCCGCAACCCCGACTTTTTCCGTGGAATCGACCAGGAACTTCGCTTTCACACCCGCGGGTTGATGGCCGCCCCGATGATCTATAAGTCGGACGTCCTGGGGGTCGTGGAGGTGCTGAACAGGACGGACGGAGGTCCATTCCCCGATGACGAGCGGCCGCTGCTGGAGCTATTCGCCAACCTGGCCGCCTGCGGTGCGAGGAACGCCCAGACGCACGCCAGCCTTCGCCGCGAACGCAATGCATTTCGTGAGTCGGTCCTTCCCGCCGACCAGATCATCGGGGCATCCAAGCCGCTGATGGACACGCTGCGTCTGGCCGAACGGGTCGCACCGACGCACGCAACGGTCTTGCTGACGGGTGAAACCGGAACAGGTAAGGAAGTCCTCGCCAAGCACATCCACAAGACCTCGGATCGGGCCGAACGAGCCTTCGTGGCGGTCAACTGCGCCGCCCTACCGGAGACGCTGCTCGAAAGTGAGTTGTTCGGACATGAGAAAGGATCCTTCACCGGGGCCATCGGGCAGCGAGTCGGACGGTTCGAACTGGCGGACGAGGGCACGTTATTCCTGGATGAGATCGGGGACATCAGCCCTTCGACCCAGGTGAGACTCTTGCGGATCTTACAGGAGCGAGCATTCACCCGCGTCGGCGGAACGCAGACCGTCTACTGCGACGTGCGGATCATCGCGGCCACCAACCGCGATCTCAAAAAGAGTATCGCCGACGGCAAGTTTCGCGATGACCTCTTCTACCGCCTGAACGTCTTCCCCATTCCCGTGCCTTCGCTGCGCGAGCGCCGCGCGGACATTCCGGCGCTGGCCCAGCATTTCGCGCGAGCCGCGGCCGCGGAACTGGGCGTCGCTGTGCGGAACGTCTCGCCCGAAGCGGAGGCGGCGTTGACGGCCTACGCCTGGCCGGGCAACATCCGGGAGTTGAGCAACGTCATCGAACGGGCGGCGCTGTTGTGCGACGGAGCGTCCATCATGCCCGGGCACCTGCCCTCTGAAATCACGACCGCGGCAGGGACCGCGCCCGGCATACCCGCGTCTCCGCTCCGCGCGGCCGAACGCGACATGGTTCTCCGCGCGCTGTGCGACAGCCATTGGAACCAATCGCAGGCGGCCCGAGTGCTGGGCATCAGCCGCGACAACCTTCGATACCGCGTGAAGAAGTATGGCATCCGCCGCAGCGGCTCGTAGAATCAACCGTACCGGTCCTCGAGAATCGAGTCCGGGCACGAAGGAATGCTCGGAGCACCATCCCTTCCGGCAGGAGAGGCTAAGGACCGGAGGTTTGGAAGAACGATCGGCCTCGCTCACTCTGACTTGAAGCCCCCTCTCCTGGCAGGGGGAGGGATCCTCAGACACAGTCTGGTCCGTGCCCCACCCATCGCTGCGCGATGGATGGGGCACCAATGCTGCGTTTCACCTCGTTCGAAGTTCCGGATCGCCGGGATCTGAGCCGCGAGTGCCGCCCGAGCGCCGGTCACTGGCCCTTGATGGCGATGCGCTTCGGCTGCACTTCCGGATGCTTCGGCAGCTTGATGGACAGCACGCCGTCCTTCAGGACCGCGTGAACCTTATCCGCGGCGATCTCGACCGGCAGCGCAATCAGGCGCGCAAAGTCCACCTGGTTTCGCTCGCACACGTGGAACGTCGCCTCACTCTTTTCTTCCGTCTTTCGACTGCCTCGGATCGTCAACTCGCTGCCGACCACGGTGACCTCCAGGTCGGACATGTTCCATCCTGGAACTTCCGCATCGACGTGGACGCACTCCGCGTCCTCCCACAGGTTGACGGCCGGGATGGCGCGCGCCCGGCCCAAACATCCGCCCTGGAACGGTCGAACGACGTCGCCGAACAGTTGGTCCAACTCCTGACGAAGATCATCTAGCGGAAACCTCGGCATTCTCTGAAGCAACATGGGTTTTTCCTCCTGCCCCATCGGGCACTGAACACGGTTCTCTACCGCACCGCCGCCTCGGCGGCGCGTCACGGGAGAGGAAGGTACAGTCGCCGTGCCCAATCAGACGCCCGACCACATGTTCCGTAATCTTCGTGGCCACAATGAGTTACAAACAAGAGGAGAGCTGTTGGGCGGGGCAAGGGGTCAAATCGGCGCTGTCATCATGACACCTGGCAGTCGAAGGGCAGATCCCGCGGCGATGGTCGCAGCGCCAGGGCCATCGTTGGCTCTGGGCCGATCTCGCCCACGGCTTGCGACTACCTCGACTTTCCGGGCCGCGACGCCGCCCATTCCGGCGGATCCTCCCGGCGCGAGTCCGGGACATCGCTTCCGACGTGGCGATGATGGATGACCCGCTGCGGAAACGGGATTTCGATTCCCAGCTCGTCAAACCGCCTCTTGATCCGCCGTTGCAACTCGCGGCGCACGATCCACTGTTTCAGCGGACGCGTCTTGAGGACGAACTTGATGGTGATCGCGGACTCGCCGAATTGGTCCACGCCGAGCATCTCCGGCTCATTGAGGATCAACCCGCCGAACTCGTTGTCGCGGCGCAGTTCGTTCGCCAGTTCCATCAAGACCTTCATCACCTGGTCCACGTCCTCTTTGTAGGCGACGTCGATGTTCAGCACCGCCAAGGACCAGCCGTGGGTGACGTTGCTGACCGTGGTGATGTGGCCGTGCGGCACGAAATGCACCACGCCTTCCAGGTCGCGCAGCACGCTCATGCGGAGGGTGATCCGCTCGACCTTTCCTTCCGTTCCACCGATTCTGATGAAGTCGTTGATCGCGTATTGGTTCTCGAGCAGGATGATGAAACCGTAGAAATAGTCACGAATCAGGTTCTGCGCACCAAGGCCGGCGGCGAAGCCGATGACCGCGGCGCCGCCGAGTAGCGGGACGATATCGACGCCGGCCTGCGACAACGCCGTCAGCCCGCCGCCGACGATGATCACTACGCTTGCGGCGTTGTGGAACACGCCGACCAGCGTCTGGGCCCGGTTTTCGCGATCCTCCGCGCTTCCCGCACCGCCGTGGCTGGACATGATCCTCACGACGCGAGCCTCAATCACCCGAGACAAACGAAGCAGCACGAACATTCCCAGCAGCGTCGCGAGGATCTTCACTCCGGAGGTTTTGAGCCAACGAATAATGTTCTCCCGCGCGAACGGGTCGTTAAGCCTATCGACCTCCTTGCGGGCGGCTTCGGCTTCGCGGCGCTTTCCCTCCGCAAGCTCCATGGCCCCAATCGTTTCCGTCTGAAGCCCGTCCAGTTCGGACTGGAACTTGTCCAACCGATCGGTGGCCCCGCGGATTTGCGCGCGGGCCGCGGCCGCCAGCGATTTCTGCTCCTCGATCTGCCGCCGCAGGTCCGACAGCTCCGACCACTTGGCGCCGGCGTCCCAGCGTTTTTGCAGCTCCTCGTCCAAGGCCCGCTGGGTCTCCTGGGCGTTGTCGGCCTTCTGGCGCGCGATGCGCAAGAGTTCTCGCTGACCGGAAATGCTTTTCCGAAGGGACTCGGCTCGGGCAGCGATGGTGCGAGCCTCTAGTTCGGCTTCCTGGGCCGCCGCCTCTTTCGTGGTCGCATCGGCCTGCGCCTTGAGCAGCTCCTCACTCGGAGGATCCTGCGGGGTGGCGACCGTTCCCGGAGCGGAAGCCGGTGAATCCGCGGTCTGTCCAGCCGACCCCGGTGGAACGGGCAGCGAGCCGATGGGCGCGGTCGGTGCAGTAGGCGGTGTCGCAACGGGCTGACCAACGGACGCAGGCGGCTGACCGCTCAGCGTGGCGGCGCCCAGGCCGCGAGATTCAGTCGCCGCCCCGCCGCCCGCATCCTTCCCGGCAAGGGGTTCCGCGGCGGCGGTGTTCTCTCGCGCCGTCGCCGACCCGTCGATCCCCGCCGTCAGCTTCGCCAGCACCTCGCGATCCTGTTGCAACCTCGCTTCGAGCTCGAGCAGTTTGTCCTGCGTCGCGCGGCGTTCTTTGATCGCCAGGTCGAAGCGTTCTTTGGCGAGCGACCATCGTTTCTCCAGATCCCCCAGCTCAGCCTCGACCTTCGCGGCCTGGTCGCGTTTCCCCTCGTCGCGTAGGCGATCGAACTCCGTCTTCCTCTGCTGATAGTCTCCGTCGATATCGGCAAAGGCCGATTCGGCCTTCTTGAAGTCGCTTTTGGGATCGCTCATCACCTTGCGGATGCCGGCGATCTCCTGTTCGGTTTCGTCGATGGTCCGTTGCAGTCGAGCGATGCGCTCCGCGTCGGAGACTCGATCCTGTACAGGCTCACCCTGATCCGACGCGGCACGGCGCCCCTCGCCCGACGAGTCACCACCAGGGCGAGGGTTGTCAACCTGGGCCACCACGGCGGTTCCCGACAACCATCCGAACAACCAAATCCAACTCCAGCGATGTTTCATACCGACCCCAGTTCCAGTCTACCGGTACCCGAGCCGCGGGCCTGACGCCCGCGCGATCGTGGCCAGGGCGATCCATCCCCGTGCGGCGAAAGCCCCGATCGGCGTTTCCGACCCTTGTCTGGTATTAGGCGGTGTCCGAATACCGCTCGCCCCTTGAGGGGAGAGGTCGGGGGCCGGGTGATTCATGCGGATTCGACCCTCACCCCTTCCCGTCTCCTTGCCAAGGAGAGAGGTTTACAACTGAACATAGCTACTTGCGGCGCGATGATTCACGAAAGCGGGCGACGCGACTCGAACGCGCAACATTCAGCTTGGAAGGCTGATGCGAACAGCCATAAGCCACCTCAGGGCAACAACTTATGGCGCACAGCCCAAAACTCTACGCCCTACTTTGCCGCTCCCTTGCATTTTACCACGTCTTGACAGCCACGGCCAGCGATATCTTCGCGGCGGCGCGGGCCTGGACACATCTCCGATATCCACTCGGAACCCTGTACGCCCCCACGCCAACCAAACGTCAGTGTCATTGACATCGGCTGCACCGCCGCCGATACTGGCGTTGATGATTTCGCCACCCTCGCCGCCGACGCCCTCTTCCAACCGCCACTTCGATGGATTCCCCCAAAAACCCTGACGGCGCTCCAGGTTCCTCGCTCCGCTGGCCGGACGGCTTGCCCTTCGATGTTCCGCCGCCCACAAGCTCCAGCTCAATAGACAAGCCTCCTCGCCCCTACCCCCGCCTCCCGCTCCACGTCGGCCTCTGGATATCAGTCGCCGTCGCGCTGCGAGCCTTCAATCACGACGATTTAATCACCGGCTGCACCGGCGTGACATGCGCCGCGCTGATCTACCTCGCCCTCCACTTCGACAGCCTCCTTCGACGTTCACCCCCACCTCGGCGTTAGGTCGGGGCCTCGGCGAGATTACGCAGGAACGTCCCGTTGTCGTCCAAGAACAAATTATAGAACCCACTGCCGTGGCTGCCGAAGATTGCCGCGCCGCCGTAGGCAACCACGTGCACCATGTCCTCCTCGCTCCCCTGCACCATCACCGGATGATGGTATCCATCGGGATCAACGCCGGCATAGAGCGGCGAGCCACCACCGACGAACGACAAATGCTGTTCTCTCGGTGCGGCCAGGCGATCCTGCCCGGCCGTCAGTTGGTTGGACGCCTCGCGTTGAAAGTAGTCTATGGTTGCAGGATTAAGCGGCCCGTACACCCCCGGCGACGTCACCGACCCGTACACCAAACCCAGCAGGCTGTGCACAGGGGAAGCCGCGTTTGTAAGAAGGTCAAAAACCACAACCACTCGCGGTCGCCCCGTCCGCTGCGTCACCCTAAACCACGTCGGAATCTCCATTTGATATAGAGGCGGCGACCAGAAAATCAGCGCTGCATTCTTCGCGTCCACGTTGTCATCGCCGGTTGTCTTGTACGCGAAACCCAGCCCACCCCAGAAGTTCTCGACTGCATCGCCCGAAACAACAAATCGGCTCGACACGCCGGTCGGGGACACCCAGAGAACCTTTTTCCGTCCGCCGTTGCGCGCCCCAAGACGGCTCTCTGTGAACGCCCCCAGCTCGCTGGCGTCAAAGCTCTCCGTCCGCGTCGACATCAGCCGTCCCGTCCATTCTTGGGCGCCACAATCCGCAGATTCGGCACCGCAATCTTGGACGCCTGCTGTTCCGGCAGCTCCCCGCGTAGCGCCGCAATCTTGAACATCTCCCACTGCTCGTCCAGGTGTTCGTCAATCATCCGCGTCAACCCCTTCAGGGTTTTACGGTCGCCGATGGGCAAAATCATCGCGTTCTTCCCCATCGCCCCGAGCACTATCTCGCGCACTCCCGAAACACTCAGCGTCCTTGACTGCTTCACCACCGGCACGCCATCCTCGATCTCCGTGATCTTCGGCATCCTCGCCGCGTCCGCGTCGTTCTCGCATTCAATCGTGATCTTCATTGGTCTTTTCTCTCACTTTCATGCCGCTCAAAACGCCGTGAACGGACCCAACGGCTGCACCGGCGGATGATTCGCCCCCGCCCCGGTCATCGTGTCCGTCGTCGTCAACGTTGCCGCGCCGCCGAACCAATTATTCCCCGGACTCACCGGCTCACCGGCGTAGTTCGCCCCGCCCAGGTATCCGGGCAGTGGGTGATATCGCACCAGGTCCGTGCCCAACACGCGGATCGGGCTGACCCCTCTGTATAGCGCCAATGCCTCGTTGGCGGTCACGCGGCGTTTGCCGAAGATCGCTTCCGCAAGCTGACCACCGAAGGAGAATTGTCCCACCGGCCCCAGGTCTCTGCCGATGGCGTACCTGTTGGCATTGATGACTGTATCCTCTACGGGATCATCACCCAGCAGGTTAGCCGACCCAATCAGAGAACCATCCAGGAACAGCTCCAACCAATACCTGTAGGTTTGGGCGCTGTAGAGTTCACGGTAAGCGTTCACGATCGCGTGATGCCATACCCCGTCGTCTAGACTGGTCGAACCGGTGACGGTGACAGTGCCGGAGGCCGGGGCCATGTCGGTCGCTTTGATGTACCCCGTGTTTTTCTCCTGGTAGAGGCTGATGGAGTAGTCGGCGTTCGATGAACTCCCATACCACAAGACGGTTTTCTGACTTGTCTTGGTGACGTTCTTAAACCACGCACCCATGCAGAATGGACGATCGCTGACGATCCATTCGTCACGGTACAGTCTGTCGTTAAGGTTGAGCTGGAAAGTGCGGGCCATGCTTACTCCCAGATCAGCGAGGGCAGCCACGTCGAAACCTTGTCCAGCGTCCAGCTTGCCGTTAAGAACGTGAGGTCCATGACCAGAAAATTGCCTGCGGCGGCTGTGGCTGCGTCGAGGGTGACCTTCAATTCCTTGTACTTGTCCCCGTCGGTCGTCGCCCAGGTCATGGTGTCCGGCGTGGTAGGGTGTTCATCGGCCAGGCTCGCGGAGGAGTAATCGCTACCCACTGCGACCGACGCCCACTTCACCTTGATCTTGGCATCCTTACTCGCTGATGGGGCGTTGGCCACGCCGATCAATCGCAGCTTGAGGACGCCTGGCGGCAACGTCATCGGCAACTCCCACTGAAGCCGCCAGATGGTGTCCGCCGCGATACTGGCTGCGACGCCAAGACCCTGTAATTGTTTGGCGTTCGCACCCGCACCGACGTGCACGTTGGCGAAAGCATTCGACGAAACCGGAAAGCATGAGATTGGAAAGGTCGGCGGAAGAATGGAGCCAATGGCGAGCGTGGCTCGCTGCGTGGCTGCGTCGGCGTCGTCGATCAGGGCACGGCCCGCAGCTGTAAACGTAGCAAGCGATGCCGTTCCTGCACCGGTGAAGTATGGCAGCCTGTCTGCTGCGGAGACCAAACCTGCTATGGCCGCAAGCTCTGCATCAGCCATAGTTATTGCCGTCCATCCCGTTGTGCCGTTGCTGTTGACGTACAGCACGTCATCGACGGAGTTCCAGCAAATTGTTCCTTCGCTTGCCGAATGCGTCGGTGCACCGGTCGTCGTCTTAACTTGAGCGACGATCTCTCCAGCCGGAGCGGTCGCGTGTGATCCGCCTTTGAACGCACCCGACGCAATCGCCTGCAAGACAACGTTGACGTTGCCTGCTTTGATGTCCTGCGGATCATATAAGTCAAAACCGTGTATGCCATCGGACGGTGCGAACTCACCTGTAATTGGAATCGTCATGCTAAGTTATCACAATCGTACTGTTGGTTGGGAAAATGCCCGGATTCGTGGATCGCCATGCCCTATAGTTTTCCACCACCCCAAAGTCGTTTGTGTGAGAAACCAAGCCCGCTTCGTAAGCACCATCCACGTCGATCCCGGCATACTTCATGGTAGAAAAATCGGCAACCGCATCAGGATGTAAAAGCCAAAAATGATCGGTCCCGGAAACAACGATATTTGTGTACGTCCCAGCAAGTGAAGTATTCAAATTGCTCTGACCGCCTGCCGTATTGTCCAACGCAAGAATACTCGCATTGGTGATCGGCTGCGTGCTTGGACCCGGCCCCATGTAGATGCGATTCGCAAACGCCGCTGCCTGAGTCTTAAGGCTCCACGTCGTGCCGGTTGATCCATTGATGTTCACAGCCTGCAACTCAGACACGTTGGAGTAAATCTCCTTGTAGTCCTCCGCGTATCCGTAGACGTTCGTCACGTTCACCAGCGCCGCGGCGGTAAAGGAGGCTTCTTGATATCCCGTGCTTCCGTTTCCTGGGCTCAGCCCGTAATGCGTCGGAGCCGCAATGTTGGCGTTGGAAACGCAGAACCATACGGACTGTCCGGTCGCCAGACCGGTGATGCTGGCGAAGGTTCCGTTGGGCGACTCCGTGAGGTCGCTAAGCTGCAATGCCTCGATGGTCGCTTCGGTCAGCGGTCCGGTCGTCGCGGCCTTGCCGACGTATCGCCTCGTCGGCGGCCGGGTGTTTTGAACCACCACCGTCACGGTTCCGAGTTGTGCAATCTCGGATCGGTACGTCTCATAGTTCGCCACCTTGAGGTAGGTGGACGTAACCGATACCGGATTGTTCTTGAGGCTGAACTTGGCCCGCTCACCACCAATGGCGAAAAACAAGTTGACGTCCAGCGTGGCGTCATTGTCCACGAAGGCGAACCATACGTAGTCGCCCGCTCCGGTTGCCGGGATGCTGCTGTAGGTGGCGAAAGGATTGATGTCCAGGAAGTGTGTCAGCGCGACGACCTGCGCGCTCGTCAGGCCGGCCGTCTGCGTACTCACGCCGGCGTAATTCGGCGCTCGGTAGGTCACGATCACGTCCCGCGTCAGCCCCGCCGTGCCCGCCACGGTGGCGGTCACGCGAAACGTACGCGCCGCGTCCCGTGTGGATGATCGAAAGTAAGCCGCCCCCGTTCCGCTGAGAAACGGAGTCGTAATCGTCAACGGGTAGCCGGGATCGGGCGACACAGTGAGCGTCACGCTCGCGGCACTCGGCGAGCCGACGTAAGTCATGGCGAACGCCGGAACCGTATCGTT
>JBBTCJ010000167.1:0-31761 GCA_038043285.1 Planctomycetota bacterium
CGTACCGGGTTGGACGGAAGAACTGGGTTCCGTTCGGGAGTTTGGCGACCTGCCGGGGAACACGCGGCGGTTGGTGGAGAGAATCGAATCCCTCGTGGGGGCGCCGGTGTCCATTCTCGGGGTTGGTCCGGAGCGGTCACAGGTTGTCGTGCGGGGGGGGGCGGCCCGGTTGGTAGATGAGGGAACCGCCCGCCGCGGGGTCGGAGCTGGCTCGTGACCGAACCGCCTCTGGACGCTCGGACGCACCTTGCTCTTGGTCCGCACCAACTTCCTCGGCACATTGCCGTCATCATGGACGGCAACGGCCGCTGGGCCAAGCAGCGCGGTCTGCCGCGCATCCGTGGCCACGAGGAAGGGGCCAAGACCGTGCGGAGCATCGTCACCCACTGCGCCCGGCTGGGCATCGAGGCGCTTACGCTGTACAGCTTCAGCACCGAGAACTGGAAGCGTCCGCGGGACGAAGTCGATTTCTTGATGTCGCTATACGTGACCTACCTGATCGGTGAGCGCGACACGATCATGGGCAACAACGTGCGCTTCCTGCACCTGGGCCGAAGGTCGGGACTGCCCGATTCCGTCCTTTCCGAAATGGACCGCACCGTCGCCATGAGCGCCGGCAACGCGGGATTGAAACTCTGCCTGGCGCTGAACTACGGCTCACGTGACGAGATCGTCGATGCCGTCCGCGGCATCGCCGAAGTGGTCCGCGCGGGCCGACTGGAACCAAGCGACGTCAGCGAGACGTTGATTTCGAATGCACTGTACACGGCCGGGCTGCCCGATCCCGATCTGCTCATTCGCACCGCGAACGAACGGCGCGTCAGCAACTTCCTTTTGTGGCAGATCAGCTACGCGGAGCTGTACGTCTGTGACAAACTCTGGCCGGAGTTCACTCCCGCGGACCTCGACGCAGCCATCAAGGACTTCGCGGCACGGGAACGGCGGTTTGGGGATGTGCCGGCACCGGGGTCAGATTCGGTTCTTTCCGTGGTGCCGATCGGTGGTTCGTCGCCAGTCGGGTCATGACGTTGTTGGCAAGTTCGAGCAAGAGATCGGCGTCGCCCGGCGAAACATGTTTCCCACGCTGTGCGGCCACGAGGGCGGCAAATGCGCCGACGGCGCGAAGGGCCGCCGGCTCGTTGCCACAAGCGGCGGCGGCGATGGCGGCCTCCAGTTGGGAGGTCATGGCCTGCTTCAGTCCGGGGTTGAGATCCAGCCGTTCAACCATCGCAATTAAGTCCTGTGGGCTGTCCGTACATCCGTCAGCGTTAGCATCAAGCCCGTGGGGATTGTCGTCGGGGCATTGGTCATCGGGATCGAGGAACCCATCACCATCGGTATCCGCAATGGTCTGGGCGACCAGGATGGCGTCAAACCCGTCGGTGATCGCGGCCTTGAACGTCAGGTAGCCGTCGTCGTTGAAGCTTGTTGTGGTTCCGCCGCCTCCACCAGCGAAGGTTAGTATCGAGATCCCAGAATCCAAGGTTCGACGGTCGTTCGCACCGACCTCGATCGTCAGTCCCTTTCGATAGATCAGGCGCAGCTCGCCCGCATGGGTTGTCGCCCAAACACCAACGTTGTTTGCGGAATCCACGCCCGGACCTCGGACATGGGCGAGGAACGCGACCTGACCTCGTCCGTTAACCATCAGATCGATGAAGTAATAGAAGGATCCGAACACCACGCCCGGCTCCGTACCTGGGGCGGCAGACCCCTCGCGTGCGATGAGCTCGAGCGAACCGACGCGGTCAAGCCAGATTCCGGAGGCCTCGGTCAGCGGAACCTCAGGGCCCCGGATTGAGGCCGCAAAGGCCACGTGTCCGCCGTTCCCGATGGCCGGCAACTCGAAATAGCTGAAGACCGCGCCGTCGCCGGCGCCCGGCGCCGGATCCGCTTCTCGGGCAGCGATCGAGAACTGCCCGCCGCGATCGACCACGAGGCACCATGAATTGATGTTGTTGATGCCTGGACCGCCCAGGTACGTCTGCTGCACGGTGTCCCCGGCCCGGTTGGACTTCAGAAATGGATCCAGGGTTGCAAGGTACACACCATCGCCCAGTTCCGGGATCGGGTCGCCGGCGCGCATGATCGGAGATAGGGAGCCAGGCTCGCCGCGAAAAATCACTTCGTTGGTCAATGAGTCGATGCCTGGACCGGAAAGCCCGCTCCAGAAGATCACCCGTCCAAAATCGTCTATCTGTGGATAGGAGGATAGACCTTTCAAGACCACTCCCGGCGGATATCCCGGCGCGCGGTCCCCTTCACGTGCGACGAGTTCCTGCTGGCCGCCGTGGGCGCGCCAGACGCCCTCATCGCTTATAGATGTCACGTTCGAGCCGGTGAGTTTTGCCCAGAACGCCGTTTGCCCGGCGCCGTTAATCACCGGCCAGTCGGTGAAGTATGAAAAGCGGATTCCGGGCGCGGTTCCCACAGCGGGCGTCCCGGCGAGATAAACGAGGCTCAGCCCATCGGCGCGCTCCGACCAGAAGCCTCGTCTGCCAATGGGCGGGAGGCCGGGCCCGGTGACGGCGCCTCCGAAGGCAACTTGCCCGCCATCGCCAAGCACCAGGGGGAAGATAAAGCCGCCAAATACCACGCTTGGGTCCGTCCCCGGCGCCGGGGCGAACTGCGATGCTGCCATCCGCAAGCCGCTGACACCCGTGGTCCAAAGTGCTCGGACGTCGGATTGGTTCGGTTTCGTCATCCGCGCGTCGAAGGCCACGTCGCCGAGGTTATTGATCACCGGTGCAACGTTCGACAACTGGAAGGCCGACCCATCCGCTCCCGGAACCGGATCCCCCTCTTGAACGATCATTCGGTATCGGATGGGCGAGTCCGCGAAGGCGCTCAACAGGACGAGTTGGGACAGAGACAAACCGATCCATGATCGAATGGGAGTTCGCATCACTTCATCCGCTAAACCGGCCACTGCACCGTGCTGCCGTGCGGCAGCCGCTGTCGAGGAGCAAGTATCGTACCGCTTCTGCCCCGGCGATTCAACAGATTCTCGGAACCCGTCACGGTCTTTCTGGCCTGTTCATTTTCATCATTTGAACAGATGGCGGCACTTGCGGCCAAGCCCCCCTTACGTGACTGGAGGGCCAAGCCCGCCCGACTTGGCACGGATGGTCGAAGGCTGATTGCCAAACAGGGCGTCCCCGAGCCTTCGCAGCACAAAGGATGGGGCACGACGGTGAACGCCAATCGCCATTCGACAATTCTCCATCTTCCCTGTCTTCGGGGGGGCTGAGCGAGGGGCGACATGCGGCTTCCCAGCCTCCCGGCGCGGGCGCTCGCTCCACAACGCCCGCAAAGCGAGCGCGCGCAAAGTTCTATAGATAGGTAGGCGCCCCTGCGGATCGCTTGGTGAGACCGTCACATACACGGCGGCACACGCGATCGGCGCACCGCGGATCACACGCAATGCGCACGGAACGACCATGGCCGAGGGCTCCCATCAAACTTTTGCCGTTCGCCATTTCCGTTTCCCCCCAACAAGAAAATTACCAAACGAAGCCAATGTTCCCGCCTGGCCGCCTCAAGAACTCAGATCAACCGCGCGGCGGACAAGGGCCGGCGGCACCCGAGCGACCACCGGCGTCCGCCACGTTCGCTACGCGCGGAACGGTGGTGGGTGCCTCGGCAGCTCGCTGCCAGTGTGGGCACAAGCGGGCAGGTCAGCATGGGCACCCGATCCCGCGAGGCTCGGACAATCGAAACGCTCTACGGAAGAGCTTGGCGTCACGGCGTCGCAGGGTCGGCCCTGTCCGCCGAGTCGGCCGTCTGTCCTCGGCATTCAGGACTTGTCACCGGCCCATCGCTGCGCGACAATGTTGCTCCCGCTTGCAGAACGAGCGGAGGAGGACGGCGGAACCATGAAAATACTGGACGGCCGAAAAGGATTGGTCTTCGGCATCGCCAACGACCGCAGCATCGCCTGTCACATCGGCAAGTGTTTCCTGGCGGAGGGCGCGGCGTGCGGGTTTCCGTATCTTCCGGGCGAGAAGAGTGAGCGGCGGGTGAGCAAGGCGCTGGAGGAACTGGGCGTGCCCGATCCCTGGCTTCTGCCCTGCGACGTGTCGAAGGACGCCGACCTCGACGCGGCATTCGCGGCCGCGCGGGAGCGATTCGACTCGATCGACTTCATGGTCCATTCGCTGGCGTTCGCTGACCGGACCTATCTAAAGCATGGCATGTTCGCTGCGACGCCGCGCGAGGTCTTCGCCCAGGCTCTGGACATCTCGGCCTATTCGTTGGTAGCGATGGCCCGGCGAGCGAAGGAAATCATGCCCCGCGGCGGGTCGATTCTGGCCATGACCTACTACGGCAGCGAGAAGGCGGTCCCCGGGTACAACGTCATGGGTGTGGCCAAGGCGGCGCTCGAAGCGTGCACTCGCTATCTCGCCCTGGAACTTGGCCAATTCAACATCCGCGTGAACACCATCAGTGCGGGCCCGATCAAGACGTTGTCTTCGATGGCCGTCGGCGGCATCGACGAGATTTTCGATTGGGTGCAGAAGAAGGCCCCGCTGCACCGCAACGTGACGGCTGAGGAGGTCGGGAAGACCGCGGTGTACCTCGCCAGCGATCTTTCCTCGGGCGTGACCGGCGAAAACATTTTCGTGGACAATGGGTACAGCATTGTCGGGTTGTGAGGGTTCGGCGTAGTGCGAAGGCGCTTCTGCCCAAGCGACTGTCATGCCAGGAGTTCGTCAAACTCGGCAGATGATTGAATCGTGCTCTCTCGGATGTGATGCAACATTGCCCCCCGCAATGGGAACTGAACCGAAGGACACGGATTTACTCCGCCGGTTCGATGGTGACGGCGATTTTGAAGGTGGCGAACTGATCGCGGTACAGCTCGGCCCGTTCGAGGTGCGTGACCAGCAGCAGGGCGAGACCGCTGTTGTGCGCTTCCAGGGTCCGCTCGACGGCTTCCTCGGCGGTCAGGGTCGTGACTTTCAAGATGGAAAGAATGACGTGCTCGAAGGTGTTCACGTTGTCGTTGTGCAGAAGAACCTTGAACGGCGGAAGTTGCTTCGGTTCGCGCTTCGCGGGAGCTGGAAGTTTCTTTGTAGTCGCCTGGGGCGGCGGCGTCTGTTTTTGTTCCTGTTCAACTCCGACAGCTTGGCTGGTCATGGGACAGGTGAATCAAGTTCGAGATAGGCCGTTCCCTCACGATCGCGGTACGGATTGCTCTCGCAAGACGCCGGGAGAGTATACCGCCGAGGTCGCCGAACGGCAAGGCTTTCGCCATGGTCTTCAGGGTCTTTCAATTCTCGTCGGATGGCAAAGACGTGTGCCACCGCCGGCTTGCCCACCGGTGCGGGGGGTCGGACAACGCCCGTGCGGTCGATAACTGAAGGATCCTGTTATGGGCTTGGTCGGTCCGGTTGGAGTTTGAATCTAACGATCTGAGACGCCAACAGCGTTCGGCCCGTCAGGTAATCGGTGAAGGAGACGTTGGCTAGCAGCGTCTCTGATTTCGGCAGCTTGGCCTGCGTCGAGAAGGGGCATTTGATGGTGTAGTGATCGGTGGCGAACTTCCCGTGCCACGCGGCGCGGAGTTCGTCCGCGGTAGCAAGGGTGCAAACGGCTACCACTTGCGGCGAGTTCGGGTCGGCGTTGTCAAGGAGTTGCACCGTGATTCGCCCAGAAACCTTGACTACGTCGCCTTCGGCGTCCTTCGGGCGAAGGTATAGGGTGACGCCGTCGTCGCCGGGCTTTCCGTCGAAGTCGGTTCCGCCGGAGCGACTGACGATGTCCATCGACGCCGCTGCGAACAGGTCAACAGGGCGATCGGGCGGGAGACCCTGGAGCGTCTCCTTCTGTCTGCGAAGCTCTGCGGCATCAGCCTCTTGTCGGGCGACGTGCTGCTCCAACTGGCGCACGCGGCGAGCGAGATTGTCCCGGTCCGAGACGACACGACTCCACTCCTGCTGCGAATGGCACGCACCGAGACAGGTAGTCACGGCGGCGGCAACGAAGAAAGTCGGGAAGCGGAGCATCTTCTAATTGTAGAACCACCGAACTCAGCTGTCGAAACCCAGCGCACGGGGAGACGCCGCGACCGCCATTTCGGCGGCAGAATCATCCTCGACGCCAACGGATTACTTCATCGACTCGGCGAAGACCTTCTGTGCGGCGGCCACGCCCGCGCCAATCTGCAACGTGAAGCCCATCTTCACCAGGGTCATTTCCAGGGCAGAGATCACGCCCAGCGTGTCGAAGGCGTCCACGTAGCCCATGTGCGAGAATCGAATGATCTTGCCCTTGACTTTGCCCTGCCCGCCCGCAATCTGGAAACCGTAGGTTCCGCGCATGGTTTTGCGGAGCGCTCCTTCGTCAAGGCCGTCGGGCACGACGGCCGCGGTGACCGAATCGACGGGATCCTTGGCATAGAGTTTCAGTCCCATGGCCGTGATGGCCGCCCGAGTCGCCCGGGCGAGCAACGCCGTCTCCGCCCAGATGTTCTCCAGCCCGCGTTCCTTGACTCCTCTAAGCACCGTAAGCAACCCGCGCACGAGCGTGACCGCCGGCGTGTAGGGGACGTCCCACTCGGCCAAAGACTTGCGATAGGCTTTCAGATCGTTGTAGAGCATAGGGGTCTTACCGGAGTCGATGCGCTCCCAGGCACGGTCGCTGACTGCCGCGAAGGCAAGTCCGGGAGGAAGCATCAAGGCCTTCTGCGAACCGGTGATGAAGGCATCAACGCCCCAGTCGTCCATCTTCACCGGAATGGCTCCAACGGAAGTGATTCCATCGACGATCAGGATCGCGCCGCGATCGCGCGTCAGCCTGCCGATGGCGGCCACGTCGGTCAGGGCGGTGGTCGAAGTCTCGCTGTGAACGCAAATGACGGTGTCGATCTTGCGATCGGCGTCCATGGCTTTCTGGACCTGTTCGACCCTCGCGCCGTGCCCCCATTCGATGGGCAGCTCAGTGTGGTCGATCCCGAACGCCTGACACACTTGAACCCAGCGTTCCGCGAACTTTCCGTTCTGAACGACAAGGGCTTTGTGGCCTGGCGGGCAACATCCGACGATGCAGGCCTCCGCGGCCGAGGTGCCGCTGCCGGTGAGCGTGATGACCTTTGCTTTTGTTTGAAACAGGTACTGCAGCAGTTCGTGGCACTGCTTGACCAAGTCTTTGTACCAGGCGGTTCGGTGGTGCTCGATCGGGCGGGCCATTTCCAGCAGCACGTCCTCCGGGACCATCGTGGGGCCAGGGGTGAACAAACGAATTTTCTTCATGGTCTTGCCCTCAAGAAAGAAGGACGGTTCGCAAATCGCTCCAAGGCGTGAATTGTACCACGCCGAATCGGCGGTGCATCCACGGCTCAGCCCTCGCAGGGGCCACTGCCACTCTGTCGTGCAGACTGCGTGCCAGCCGGTCGGTGGGATCAACAACGATTTGCGGGTGAAGGGAACGCTTGTCGATGGAGGTAGAAAAGCTGCGGCGCCGCCGAAACGAGGTCGCGTTGGGGGATTCGCCGGACCTGGTTTCTGATCCCGCGGGAACAATCAAGCGAAGAAACGCCCCGCCGGAGGTTTCCGGCGAGGCGTATCCAAGAACGTCACCAAGGCGCCCGCGCGGCATGAATGCCGCGGCTCGGATCGACCCCTCAAACGAGGCGTGACAGACGACTAGATGTCGCAGTAGGGAACGCAGTTCTTGGCCTTGTGGCGATCGGCCTCACATTGGTTCGGGTAGACCTTCCCGCCGTCACAAATGACTGGTGCCCAGATGGCCGGGCAGGCGTTGGGTCCGCCTCCGCCGGCGGCGATGGAGATCGACGCGATGGTGGTGACCGCCGCGAGGGCTGCAAGAACAACGAGAACTCGACGTTTCATGGTAAGCCTCCTTCGGGGTAGGGGATCGAGGCGCGATGCAGGAACGCTCCGGCATCAACAACCGCGCGAAGCCGGGATCAGCCTACCGGGTTCCGGGATGGCGCGTCAAACCGATTTAGGGTTGGATTGGGAACTATGCGGACGTCTCGATGCGGTCCAGGCTGGACGAGGCGCCGACCGGACCGACCACGATGAGCGTGTCATCGGGCCGCAGGACCGTGTCGGGCCTCGGACTGTAGAGCGTCTTCCCGTCGGCGCGCTTGACGGCGACCACGGTGGCGCCGGTCTTTTCGCGCACCAAAGAATCTCGAAGCGGTTTTCCGCACAAGGAGGAGTGGCTGCGGACGTGGTATTCGTCGATCTCCAGTTCCACGCCTTGAGCGGCAAGCTCCACGAAATCCACGACGTTGGGCCTGGTGAGCACGTTGGCGATGGTGGTGGCGCCGACGAATGCCGGGCACACCACACGGCTGGCCCCGGCGCGAAGCAGCTTCGGTTCAGTCGAGGCCTGCTCGGCGCGGGCGACGATGGTCAACGTTGGATTGAGCGCATGTGCGGTGAGCGTAATGAACACGTTGTCCGCATCATGCGGCATGGCGACGACCAGCGCCTTCGCTCGCGCGATGCCCGCCTTAAGGAGGTTCTGTTCGTCCGTCGCGTCGCCCAGGAGGAACGGGAGTTGGGCTTCGCGCAGATTAATCTCGACGTCGCGCCGGAGTTCGACGACCGCCAGCGGAACGCCTCGCCGTTTCAACTCCCTCGCGACCAGCGAACCCATGCGCCCGTATCCGCAGACGATGACGTGTTCCCGTAGTGCCTGGATCGTGGCTTCCATTTTTCGTTGATCCCGCAGTGACCGGAGTTCTCCGCTGACGAACATCGTCAACAGTGAGGTAAAGGCGACGGAGACGGCGCCGATTCCGAAAGTGATGACCCCCAGGGTCCACCAACGGGCGGCGGGACTAAGACTCCATTGCTCACCGAAGCCTACCGTCGATAGTGTGATCGCGGTCATGTAGGCGGCCTGGAAGAACGTGACGTCCTTGTCCGCCTCAATGATAACGTAACCGGCCGTCCCGATGATGAACACCGCGACGAGAAGGGCCAGTGCGCTGACGAACCGAGTACGCGGCGACAATCGACAAATCCTCGTTTGGCGTCAGGTCGGAGGCTTCCGGTCTGCCCCGGTCACCGCAAACGGGCGGCGAGGTCTGAAACCAGGTCGTGCCCGGGCCATGGGAGCGGAACACCGACCGGGTTTCCTGCCGGCCGCGGGGGAGTGTAGCGGGGGCTGGGGAATGGCCGCAAACCGGCGTCGAGACGAACCACCCTCGAGTGACTGAGGCGGGGGGAATGGCGCAGTCGCCCGGACCGCGCGGATCCTGACAATTTTCAACGTGCCGATCGACGGTCCGAGGAATTGTCCATCCGCTGGGCCGCGAGTAGGATGGGACTTGATCCGGCGAATGGCGCCGGACCCATCAAATCCGTCCGCGTCGTCAGGGATTTGCGCCAAGGAGTACCAGACCATGATGTCGAGACGAAGAGCAGTCTTCAATGGTTGTGCTATGGCGGCGTTGAGCGTTTGTGCCGCCCGCGCCGTTGCCGGCGACGCCCCGCCGCCGCAGAAAGTCACAACGGTCGAGGGGATTACCGAGTATCGGCTGGGGAATGGGCTGCAAGTGCTGTTGTTCCCTGATTCGTCGCAGCCGACGGTGACGGTCAACGTCACCTATTTCGTCGGCTCGCGACACGAGGGCTACGGCGAGACGGGCATGGCCCATCTGCTGGAGCACCTGGTGTTCAAAGGCACGCCGGATCATCCACAGATCTGGAAGTCGCTTCAAGAACATGGAGCCCAGTTCAACGGTTCGACGTCGGTGGACCGGACGAACTACTTCGAGACGCTTTCGGCATCCGACGAGAACCTGAACTTTGCGCTGGAGCTTGAGGCGGACCGGATGGTGAACAGCTTTATCGCGCAGAAGGATCTCGACTCCGAGATGACCGTGGTGCGCAACGAGTTCGAGATGGGCGAAAACAACCCGCTGGGCGTGTTGTCGGAGCGGGTCGTCTCGACGGCGTACCTGTGGCACAACTACGGGAATTCGACGATCGGATCACGCGAGGACATTGAGCGCGTTCCCATCGCGCGCCTCCAGGCGTTCTATCGGAAGTTCTACCAGCCGGATAACGCGATGCTGGTGGTCGCGGGAAAGTTTGACGACGCCAAGACCCTCGCGCAAATCGACAAGTTGTTTGGAAGGATCCCCAAGCCGGCGCGCACCCTGGAGACGACCTATACGCTGGAGCCGACACAGGACGGCGAGCGCGAGGTGGCGTTGCGTCGAGTCGGGGACGTCCAGGCGCTGGACGTGATTTACCACATCTGCGCCGGGGCGCACGAGGACATGCCCGCGCTGAGCGTTCTGGCGAACATTCTGACGGCGGATCAGACGGGCCGACTGTACAAAGCCCTGAGGGAACCTCAGCTCGCCACGCGCGTCGTCGCCGACGCGAACGCACTTTTTGACCCCGGCTACATGGAGATTTCAGCCGAGGTGCGCAAGGACAAGCCGCTCGACAAGGTGCGCGAGGTTCTGGTCAGCACGCTGGACGGCCTGGCGGCGTCGGAGATCAATGACGCCGAGGTGGATCGGGCGAAGAATGAGTTTTCCCGGCGGTTTGACCTGCTGCTCAACAATAGCGGGCGGGTGGGCATCCGGTTGTCGGAATCGGCCGCCCAAGGCGACTGGAGGCTGATGTTCCTGCACCGCGATCGGGTTAAGAAGGTGACCTCCGCGGACGTGAAGCGGGTGGCGGCGGCGTATCTCAAGCCCAGCAACCGCACGTTGGGCACGTTCAGTCCGACGGAGACGATCGACCGAACGACGGTTCCTCCGACTCCTGACCTGGTGGCGCTGTTCAAGGACTATCAGGGGGCGCAGGAGGTGGCGGAGGGGGAGGAGTTCGACGCGACACCGGCGAACATCGAGTCGCGGACGGTGCGGGTTGATACGCCCGTCGGCACCAAGCTCGCCCTGCTTTCCAAGAAGACCCGCGGGGAGCGCGTCAACGCCAGCATGATCGTGCGCTTCGGCAGCGAGGCCGAGCTGAAAGGGGTCGCCGACGCGGCCGGGTTTGTTCCCTCCATGCTCACCCTGGGCACCGCCAAGCACTCGCGCCGCGATATTCAAGACACGTTCGACAAATTGAAGGCCAACGTTCGAATCGGCGGTGGAATGGGCGGGCGCGGCTTTGGCCGGTTCGCCCGCGGTCCCTCCGGCATGCCGGGGACGATCGTGGTTTCGATCGAGACGATCCGCAGCAATCTTCCGGCGGTCATGGATTTGGTGAGCGAATGCCTGCGGGATTCGACGTTCCCGGAGGAGGAGTTCGAGAAACTTCGTAAGGAGACGCTCGCCGGATTGGAGCAGCAGCTATCCGAGCCGATGGCGCTGGCGCCGATCGAGCTTCGTCGCAAGCTGACGCCGGTCGCGAAGGACGATATTCGTTACGTCGACTCGGTGTCCGAGCAGATCGAGAAGGTCAAGTTGGTCAAGCTGGATGACGTCAAGAAAGTCTACAAGGAGATGGTCGGTGCGAGCTTCTCCGAGGCCGCGGTGGTCGGGGACTTCGATGCCAAGGAGATCGAGAGCCAATTCAAATCGCTTTTTGTCAACTGGAAGAGCGGCAAGCCGTTCGAGCGCATCGCGATGCCGTACCGCGAGGTGAAGCCCGAACAAGTTGTGCTGAAGACTCCAGACAAGGCCAACGCGCTGTTCACTCTTGGAACCAACGTGTCCGTCAAAGACGACGATGCGGAGTTCCCGGCTCTCTTCATGGCGAATTACGTCGCGGGCGGCAGCGCCGGATCGAGGCTGCTGACCAGAATCCGCCAGAAAGAGGGGCTTTCGTATGGTGTCAGTTCCAACTTCTCGGCCAGCTCACACGAGAAATCCGGCGTTTTCCTGATCGGCGGCATCTGTGCCCCGGAGAACGCGGTAAAAGCTGTCGCCTGCGCTCGCGAGGAGCTGGAGAAGCTGGCCAAAGACGGCGTGACGCAGGAAGAGCTTGACACCGCGCGGAAGGGGTATCTGGAGGATCTCAAGGTCCAGCTCTCCAACGACGGAAACCTCGCCATGATGATGGTGCAGGATCGGTACCTGGGACGGACAATGAAGTTCCTGGAGGACCGTCTGGCGAAGATCCAGGCCCTCAAGCCCGCCGACGTTGCGGGGGCGGCAAAGAAGTATCTGGCACCCGATAAACTCGTCGAAGTATGTGCCGGCGATTTGGACAAGAAAGCGAACGACAAGGTCAAGCCATAACCTAGGCGCCGGTTGACGCACGAATGGATCTCTATCACAACGGCGGTCGGGGCGTCGAAGGCGTCTCGACCGCCGTGTGTTCGTCCCCCTCTGCCGCCGGCTTGATACACAAGTGAAACCTCACCTCTGTGGTGCGACGCGCGAGCTCGTTCGCGTGGTGGTATACTGAAGGCATCATTGAGGCTTTGATTGTTCGAGCCTCGCTACGGCGATGAGGATTGGAGCGACCGGATTGTTGCGAGCATTGTTGGTTCTGGCGATCGTCGGCGTCCTGGGCGCGGGCGGTTATCTGGGTTTCAAGGCGTGGGGCGGCGGTCCGCCGCCAACGACGTACAAGACCGCGCCCGTGATGCGGGGATCGCTGGTTTCAACGGTGACCGCGACGGGGAACCTCGAACCGCTGGTCAAGGTTATTGTGGGTTCGCAGGTCAGCGGCACGGTGGTTCGCTGGTATGCGGACTTCAATCAGGGGGTGAAGCAGGGGTTCATCCTGGCTCAGCTCGACCAGGATCGGTTCAAGGCAACGTTGGATCAACGCCGCGCAGCGTCCAAGGCGGCGCGAGCGCGAGTTGAGGAGGCTAAGGCGGCACTGGCGGACGCTACGGTGAAGCGGGAGCACGCCGAAGCGAATTTCGCCCGCAACGCCGCGACGGACCTCGAGCTTCAGGAGGCGCGAATCGCGGAGCAACGGGCGACGGCGGGGGTCCACGCCGCGGAGGCCGAGGTCGAGCGGTCTGACGCCGATGCGAGGCTTGCGGAGGTCGACTTGGACCGCACAGTCATTCGCTCGCCCATTGACGGCGTGGTGATTTCGCGAAACGTCGATGAAGGGCAAACCGTGGCGGCCTCGCTGTCCGCGCCGACGCTGTTCACAATCGCCAACGATCTGACCAAGATGCAGGTCAACGCCGCCGTCAGCGAGACGGATATCGGCAAAATCCAGGAGCGGGGCGTGGCGGAGTTCCGGGTGGACGCCTATCCCGGTCGGCGCTTCGAGGGGATTGTGACGCAGGTCCGCTTCGCCGAAACCATCGTGGACAACGTGGTGACGTACACGGCGTTGATCAGCGTGGACAACACGGACCTCGCCCTTCGACCGGGCATGACCGCGACGATCTCGTTCGAGGTAGCCCGCGTGGACGGCGCCCTGTTGGTTCCGAACGCGGCCATGCGCTTCAACCCGACGGCGGCGGCGGAGAGCGCGGATTGGTTCCGCCCCGGGCGGGCGCGGAAGATGGAGCCGCGGGTCTTCAAGCTCGTGGAACTGCATCTGACGCCCGTGACCATCGAGCCGGGTTTGACGGACGGCTCGATGACCGAGGTCCGCTCCGGCGAACTAAAGGAGGGCGATCCGATCGTACTCGAGCAGAGCGGCGGGGCGCGGATCGGAGCCGTCCCCCGCACGCCGAGGTTCGCGGGATGAGCGACGAACTGATCGACATTCGCGAGGCGTGGAAGGTGTACCACCTCGGGGAGATTCAGATTCCGGCTGTGCGAGGTGTCTCGTTGCAAATCTCGCGCGGCGAGTTTGTGTCGATCACCGGATCGAGTGGATCGGGCAAATCGACGTTCATGCATCTGCTGGGATGCCTCGATCGGCTGTCTTCCGGCAGCTATTCTTTCAGCGGCCAACTGGTGCACCGGCTCTCGCGGGTGGAGCTGGCTCGGCTTCGAAACCGCAGCATCGGGTTCGTTTTTCAGAGCTTCAACCTGCTCGCCCGCACGACGATCGTGGATAACGTCGCCCTGCCGCTGATCTACCAGGGCGTGGGGCGGAAGGAGCGGAGGCGGCGAGCCGCGGAATTGCTCGACCGCATGGGGTTGGGAGACCGGTTGCGCCATCACACCAACCAATTGTCCGGCGGGCAGCAGCAACGCGTCGCGATCGCGCGGGCATTGATTACCAAACCGCTGATGCTGCTCGCGGACGAGCCGACCGGGAACCTCGACACCCGGACCAGCGGCGAGATCATGACCCTGTTTCGGCAACTCAATGTCGATGATGGAATCACCATGGTCGTCGTGACGCACGAACCGGACATCGCGGCGTTCGGTCGCCGCCACGTGGTGTTTCGCGACGGGATGATCGTTCTGGACGAGGTTCAATCGACGGCGGCCTGATTGAGGGTTGGGGACATGACGAGCCGCAACGCGGGGCGTCGTTGGGCGCGAGGTGATTTCGGCGGACGGATACAACCATGAGCCCGGTGACGGTTTTGTCTGAGGCCCTTCGCAGCCTGGGCAAGAATCTGGTGCGAACGTCGCTTTCGGTGCTGGGCATCGTCATCGGCATTGCGGCGGTGATCACCATGGTGGCGGTTGGCGAGGGGGCGCGGCGCCAGGTGGAACGCGAGATCGCGTTGCTGGGCGACGACTGGATCATGGTCGCCTATTGGGGCGTGCAGCGCGGAGGCTCACACCGCCAGCAGGGTCTTCCGCCGAAGCTTACCACGGAGGACGCCGACGCCATCGAGCGTGAATGCTCGGCGGTGCGGGCGACGACGCCGGTGAATCGCATCAGCTTTCAGGTCGTATCAGGGTACGGGAACTACCAGACCAACGTCGTCGGTACGCGTCCGGCATTCTTCGACATTCGCCGCTGGAAGGCGGAGGAGGGCCGTGAGTTCGGTTTCGACGACATGAACAAGCTGGCCAAGGTCTGCTGCGTCGGGGCGACTGTCGCCCGGGAGTTGTTCGGAGGAATGAATCCGGTCGGGCAAACGGTGCGGATTAACCGCGTGGCCTTCGATGTCGTCGGACTGCTGGCGTCGAAAGGCGTGGGCAGCGACGGGCGCGATAACGACGACGTGATCGTCATTCCGTTCACGTCATTCGAGCGCTACATCGCCGGGCCCGAGAGATCGGGGACGCTTCTTGCCGCGGCGAGGTTCGGCGAGGATCCTGCGACCGCCAAACGACAAATCCGCGACCTTCTCCGTCAGCGGCATCGGGTGGCGGACGACGAGGACGATGATTTCCGCATCTTCGACCGATCGCTGACCATGCAGGCCAACGCCGAGGCGTCACGCACGTTCAACACGCTGCTGACCATGATTGCCTCGATCTCATTGTTGGTCGGCGGCGTGGGGATCATGAACATCATGCTTGTTTCGGTCACCGAGCGGACGCGCGAAATCGGGCTGCGCATGGCCATCGGCGCCGAGAACTACCGCATTCTGGAGCAGTTTCTCTGCGAGGCGGTCGTCCTCTGCGGATTGGGGGGGCTGCTTGGCTTTGCGTCGGGGTGGGGCGTTTCGAGGGTGGTCTCTTGGAACTACGGGTGGGAGGTCGTCGTCTCCTATTGGATGGCCGGTCTGGCCATCGTGTTTTCCACGGCGATCGGATTGTTTTTCGGATTCTATCCCGCCTGGCGGGCCAGCAAGCTCGACCACATCGACGCACTTCGATACGAGTAGCCTGGCGCAGTTCTCTAGCCTCTTCCCGTGGGATTTCCCAAGTTCCCATCCCGATCGCACGTCGATCGTTCGTCAGGCAGGAGCGATGATTTTCAGAGAAAATCGGTTGGCGACTTGATCGGACAGGGGGTAGTGGTGCAATAATAGGAGCGGGGCATCACCCGCCGCCCCGCATCAAGGCTGAGCCATTCCCGCCACGGTTCGGCTTGATAACTCTGTGCTGTTTGGATGGTGAAAACCTGCGCGCCCGCGGGGATGGTATTGCTCGCGCGCGTCCGCGCCGTCGAAGCAGCGGACGGTCGAAGATCTCCCGCGTATGCCGGCGACCGACCTTCCCACGGTTGCCGGCCGAAACCACGACCTCAGCGGCAAGGGGCGCCCCGAGCTTCTGGGGTCGTGGTGTTTTCCATCTGCCCATGAGGGGCGTCAGTCGGTCGATTTGCAGATTTCGCGAGCGACGTTGGTCGCGTAGGCGCCGGCGGGCAGCGAAAACGATATCTGGAGGACGGGGCCGCGATCGTCGGTGCGGGCGTCGATGGTTGCGTTCGTCAGAGGAACGCGCAGCGGTCGGCGAGCGCCGTCGAGTTTGCCGCCGTCCCTGGCGACAAGCTGTTCGCGGGTGATGCCGGACCGGGCGAGAACGCCGGCTTCGAGCTGCCCTGGTTCTCCGCGGGTGTCGGTCATGCGTTTTCCAAAGAGCGGTCCGGTGGGCGAGATTTCGAAGGCCTCGCATCGCGGTTGCTCGAGGGCGGCGTCCTCCACGTGGAAACAAGCGCCGTTGGCGTGCTTGTATGCGACATCGCCGGTGTGGAGGTGATCGATCGCTGCGATGCGCTCCGCCAGTACTTGATTGAACAACGCGCTCTGGAACGCGGAGAGGTAGAACTTGCGGAGGGTATGATCCACGGCGCGCCACGCCTTTCGGGCGTCGCCGCCCGCCTTGGCCATGGCTCGACAAATCCTCGACTGCTGAGCGAAGACGCCCCTGGGCCAGGCCTCCGCGGCGGCGGAATAGTCGCCGGCGTCGAAGCGTTCGCGAGCCCGCCGGGCTTCGCCGTGGTCCGCCGGCCCGGGACGCCCCAGGACCAACGCCAGCGCCTCCGAATAGTCATCGTTCAGAAGGGCCAGCCCGATCGCGGCGTTGTCGCCGCGGGCGCCGAATCGTTGCGGGCCGAAGTAGTTCGGCACTCCGCGGCGGATCAAGATATCGAAGACCTGTTTCGCGGCGGGGAGCGCGTCTTCTGCCGTCTCGCGGATCCCCACGACGAAGCGGTTGCCGGCCAAGTGGCCCAGCTTGAGCTTGTTGGTGTGGCGATCCACGGAAAGTACCTTGATGCGACTCAGGGAGACCGACGAGACCCGTGCCGGGTCAATGTGTTCGAGGCTTAGCATCTGCCGGGTGACGCCGTGGGCGTCCTTCAGACCGGCGTAACCGATGTCCCTCGGCTGCCGCCCCAGCGCGCGGGCGAGGTGCTGAATGGCGGCCAGGGTCGGCAGACCGCGTTTCTCGATCTGGAAGTACACGTGCGTGCCCTGTCCGCTGGGAAGGTAGAGGGGAAGTTCCTCGACGATAAAATCTTCGTCGTACCGCTTGATGACCCCGCCGGCGCCGGGAAGATCAGGCGTCAAGTAGGGAAGATTGGCGACCCGGGTGTCCGTGATGCTCATCGCGGGAGTATACGGGCGCAAGCCCTCGGCGCGAACTGCTGAATTGCGGTCAGCGCATCCGAGCTTTCGCCCGCGCCGTTATTTTCCTAGCATGGCGCGGCATCATGCCGGAGCCCAAGCGGGAAACGCCTCAGACAGCGGCGCGCAGGGTCACGCTGTGCGGAATCGCCCTGCTCGCGATGGTCTGCGCGGTCTACGCCAATGCGTGGACTGGACCGTTCATTGCGGACGACTTTCCGGCCATCGTCGATAATCCCCAGGTGCGAAGCCTTCCGGCGTGCTGGAGGGCGGCGTTTGACGATCGACAGTCAAGCGTGTCGGGGCGTCCGATTCCGGCCTGCACCCTGGCGCTGAACTACGCGGTCGGAGGTCTGGACGTTCGGGGCTATCACGCCTTCAACGTCTCCGTTCACGCCCTTTGCAGTCTGGTGTTGTTCGGGATCGTCCGCCGGATGCTTCAGCGGTTAGGAGAGAGGCGAGGGTCTGGCGGCACGGTTCGACCGGCGTTCGCCGCATCGATGCTCTGGGCGGTCCACCCGTTACACACCGAGACGGTGAACTACGTCGTGCAGCGGACGGAACTGCTGGTCGGTTTGTTCTGCCTGTTGACCGTCTACGCCGCCCTACGGGGTGCGGCATCGCCGCGATCGCGGTGGTGGTCGTTGCTGGCCGTGGCGTGTTGCGCGGGGGGTATGCTGTGCAAGGAGGTCATGGCCGCCGCTCCGCTGCTGGTTCTCCTCGTGGATCGCACCATGTCCGGCGGCGGTTTTGCCGGCGTCATCCGCCGTCGACGATGGCTGTACGCGGGATTGGCCGCGACCTGGCTCATCCTGGCAAGCCTGATTCTCGCCGGCCCGCGGAACGAATCCGTCGGATTCCGCCACGGTACGGGCGCTTGGCAGTACCTATCGACGCAGGCAGGTGTACTGACTCATTACCTGCGACTTAGCTTCTGGCCTTCCCCACTGGTTGTCTCCTATCACGATTGGCCGCTGGCGGGGGGCTTCGCCTCAGTGCTTCCACAGGCCTTGCTGATTGGCGGTTTGCTTGCGGCCACCGGCGTCGCGGTTGCGCGCGGAAGTTCGGGGGGACTCGTCGGCGCGTGGTGCTTCCTGATCCTCGCGCCGTCGTCCAGCGTCGTGCCGATCGTCACCGAGGTGGCTGCCGAGCGGCGGATGTACCTACCGCTGGCGGGGTTGACGGTCGGTGCGGTCCTGGGGTGCGTGCGACTCCTGCCGCTGGGCAGCGGAAGCCGCCGGAGGTGGGGTCCGATCGGTGTTCCCCAAGCGGCGCTTGCCGTCGTGGGCATCGCGCTGGCCGGAGCGACGTTGTCGCGGAACCGCGACTATCGCTTGGACGTGACGATCTGGGAGGATGCCGTCGCCAAGCGTCCCGCGAACGCCGCGGCGCACTGCGCCCTGGGGTTCCATCTCGAACGAGCCGGACGACTCGACGATGCCGTGCCTTTCCTTCGTGAGGCGGTCCGGCTGGAGCACGACTACGCCGATGGGTTCTTTCACCTGGCCCGCGTTTTGTATCGCATGGGTCGATACGATGAATCCGTCGAGGCGTCGCGGCGGGCCTTGAGCATCCATCCCGACCATACCGAGGCCGCGTTCAATCTCGGATTGACTTTGCAGGCATCACGGCGATTTGAGGAGGCGGCCGCGGCCTTCCGAACCGTTCTGGATCGTCAGCCCAACGACACTCCTGCACGACTAGGAGTTGGGACCGCTTTGGAGGCGCTGGGACGGAAGGACGAGGCTATGGCGGAGTTCCGCAGGGTCATTGAGTCGGACCCGTTGTCGTCCGACGCGCGCTTCAATCTGGCCGTGCTGCTTGCGGAGCAAGGGGATCATCGCGCCGCTGTCGAGCAATTCCGCGCGGTCATCGTGCTAAGTCCGCGCGACGTGACCGCCCGACTGCGATTGGCCGACTCGCTGGTCAGCGTGGGCGCTGCAACGGAAGCGGTCGCTGAATATCGTCAAGTCCTTGCGCTCGATCCGGGGAACGAGGAAGCGCGACAAGGGCTTGCGGCGCTGTCACCGTCGGGCGGCGGACCGTGGCAACCATGAAGGGCCAAGCGACCAGCCGACAGACGCGCTCTACACCGCTCCCAGGAGGTGCAGCATGATGGCGTTCTGGGCATGCATCCGGTTTTCCGCCTGGTCGAAGATGGCTGAGTTGGGCGTGCGCGACGTGGCGTAGTCGATTTCGTCCCCGTAGTGGGCGGGCAGACAGTGCAGAATGACGCAGTCCTTGTCAACCAGCTTCATGGTCTTCTCGTCGATGCGGTAGTCCTTGAAGATTTTCTTGCGGGCTTCCGCTTCGGCCTCCTGACCCATCGAGGCCCACACGTCGGTGTAAACCATGTCCGCGCCGGCGACGGCCTTCAGATCGGGCGTGACGGCGATCTTCGAGCCGGTGGTCGTGCCGATGTCGCTCGCGGTTTTGACGACGTCCGCAAGCGGTTCGTAGCCCCTGGGCGTGATGGCGGTCATGGACATGCCGACGCGTGCGGCTCCAAGCATCAGCGAATGGCAGACGTTGTTGCCGTCGCCGATGAAACACGCGTTGAGACCCTTCAATGTTCCTTTGCGTTCCAGCAGCGTCAACCAGTCGGCCATGATCTGGCAGGGGTGTTCGTAGTCGGACAAACCGTTGATGACCGGAACGCGCGAGTGCTTGGCCAGGTCCACGACGATGTCGTGCCCGAAGACGCGGGCCATGATGATGTCCACGTACCGGGACAACACCTGGGCGATGTCCTCGGTGGTCTCACGCTTGCCGAGACTGATATCGTTGGGCGAGAGATAGATGGCGTGCCCGCCGAGCCGGGTCATGCCGGTCTCAAACGACACCCGCGTGCGCAGCGACGGTTTCTGAAAGATCATCGCCAGCGATTTGTTTTGTAGCGGCAAGGTAGGGCGGGCATTGCCCACCGGCGCCTTCTTGATCTTCCGCGCCGTGTCCAGCACGGCGAGGATTTCCTCAGTGGAGAAGTCCAACATTGAGAGAAAATGGCGGTCTTTGAGGTTCATGTATATTCGTCTCGTTCAATGAGACATGGTGCGCCGTAGACGCAGCCCAGTGCACTGTACCGTCACCCGGCGAACACAGTTGCCCGCTCTCTCACGGTCGCGGCTCTGATCGGTGGGCGCGAAGGGTCCGCACCCGCCCCGGCAACGACCGAGGTCTTGCTCGCACTTTGGTGCCGATCTTGCCGCGCGAAGCCAACCAATTCTTGAACGATTCCTGCGATTCGCCCGAAGGCTTACCCGCCAGAAGATTCTCGACGCTGACATCCTCATCGATGCTTGGCCAGTGGATGCCGTGTCCTCGGCCGATCAGACGCCAACTGTTGCGTTCCCGGCGCGTGGCGTGAACGAGTCTGGGAGACCAGGCGAGCGGCACCGAGATCGTCCGGCCGTCGGTGAGTTCCACGCTCAAAGTATCGTTCGTCACTTGGACGCTCATCGCGGCGGGAGCGATCGGTTCAATTCCCGAAATAGTCATGCCACGTCTCCAGAAGCCTCGCCTGATGGATCCGTAGGAGCGTTGCTATTCGAGCAAACTCCCTCCGCGGAAAGCCGCCGCTTCGCTGCAGCCGTAGTGGGTCCAACCAAAACTTGGCTACCATGTCCTCACGTTCAACGTGAACGTGAGGCGGCTCATCGCGATCGCCCGCGTACATGAAGAATCGATACGGCCCTGACCGCAGAACCGTTGGCATCTACACACCAAGCCTCTCATTCGGCTCTGCCGCAATGTTGTCCCGCTCCAGAGTTTGATTGGTGGGCGATGCCCACCCTACGCAAGAACCTTGCGCAGTCGCTCCACTGCCCAGTCGATTTCGTCCTTGGTGATGCACAGCGGCGGGGCCAGGCGCATGGTCTGCTCGTGCGTGTCCTTGCACAGCATCCCTTCGTGCATCAGCTTTTCGCAATAGGGCCGAGCCTTGCCCGCTTCCTTCTTCAACTCGATGCCGACCCAGAGGCCACGCCCGCGAATCTCCTTGATCTTCGGCGAGTTCATCGCCCGAAGCTGCGCGACAAGATACTCGCCCAGCTTCCGGGCGTTGTTCTGATATCTGTTCGTGTTAAGAATCTCGATGACCTTCCGCGCGATGGCGCACGCCAGCGGGTTGCCGCCGAAGGTGCTGCCGTGATCGCCGGGCGTGAACACGCTGAGAATCTCCCGCGTGGAGACGATGGCTGAGACGGGCATGATTCCGCCGCCGAGGGCCTTGCCGAGAATAAAGACGTCGGGCTGCACGCCTTCGTGTTCGCAAGCGAATGTAGAACCCGTTCGTCCCAGGCCCGACTGAATCTCGTCGGCGATGAACAAAATCTTCCGCTCGGTGCACACCTGTCGCACTTGCCGCAGGAAGCCTTCCGGCGGAACGATGATGCCCGCTTCGCCCTGGATCGGTTCGACGAGGAAGGCGACGGTATTGGCGTCGATGGCCTTCTTAAGAGCCTCGATATCGCCGTAGGGGATGATCTCGAATCCGGGCGTGAACGGCCCGAAGCCGTTGCGACATTGCGGATCGGTGCTGAAGCTGATGATCGTCGTCGTCCGCCCGTGGAAGTTCTCGCTGCAACAGATGATCTTGGCCTTGTCCGCGGGGACGCCCTTCTTGGTATATCCCCATTTGCGAGCGGTCTTGATGGCCGTCTCGACGCCTTCCGCCCCGGTGTTCATGGGCAGGACGGCCTCCATGCCGCAAAGTTCGGAAATCGCCTTGCACATCGGGCCGAGTTGGTCGTTGTGGAACGCCCGCGAGGTGAGCGTGACCTTGTCGAGTTGTTCCCTGGCCGCGGCGATCAGTTCGGCGTTTTGGTGGCCGAAGTTGACGGCGGAGTACGCTGCCAGCATGTCCATGTACCGCTTGCCCTCGACGTCGGTGACCCAGACGCCGTCCGCCTCCGCGACCACCACCGGCAGCGGGTGATAGTTGTGAGCCGCGTACCGCTCGACCAGGTCAATGTGTTCCTTGCCCGTCATTTCGCCCGCACAACACGGTGTTGTCACGCTCATCGTTTCCGTTCCTTGATTGCAGTGTCGCGGCTGGTCCAATATCAAGTACGAAGCGTAAACGCCGTAAGCCCGCGATGCAAGATGTGCTTGACGCCGGACAGGGTTTCTCCGTTGTCGGTCTACCAAGGCGTTGTCCGATCTCCCGCACTGGCGGGCAAGCCGCCAGTCGCACCCGTCTACGCCTTGGTCACACCGCCAGCATTGGGGAGCAGTCGTACCGCGACGCGAGGTGTACCGGGTAGTCTCGCCCCACGGCATTGTGCTGGGCGGCGATTGCCAGTTCGGGCAGGTTGTTTTCCTGGCTGAGGTGGGCCACGGCCACCCACTTCGGTCGCTTCCGCCCTATATCACGCAGCAGGCCAGCGGATTCGCCGTTGGAGAGGTGCCCGCCGGGGCCGCGGATGCGTTCCTTGAGTTGGTGTGGGTAATCTCCCGTTTCGAGCATGTCCGGGTCGTAGTTGCTTTCAAGGAACGCGGCGTCGACGGATTCGAGCAAGGCGTGAAGCTCTCGAAACGGATGGCCCAGATCGGTGAAGATTCCCAATCGCTTTCCGTCGTATTCCACGACGAAGACTACCCCGTCTACCGCGTCGTGCGGCGTGCGGATGGTATGGACCTTGACCGGACCAAACGTCAGCGTGTCGCCGGACGTGAAATACCGAACGTCGGTGAGTTTTCCAAGACCGCACCACGTGGCCGCGAGCGTCGGCTTGGTGACGTAGATCGGCAGGCCGAACTTCCGCTGGAACACGCCCGCCCCGCGAATGTGGTCGACGTGGTCATGGGAGATGATCAGTGCGTGGACCTCGCGGATGTCTCGTCCGTGATGGGCCATGCGGCGCTCCGCCGTCGAGCCGCTAAGCCCGGCGTCGAACAGGAGCTTGACGCCGTCGGCTTCGACGTAGATCGAATTGCCGTTGGAACCTGATTGAAGCGAAAAGGTCCGCACGGAGTCATTGTAGGTGGCAGGCAACGACTGTCGAGTGCGGAGTCGGCGGTGGAAAATAGCAGGGAACGCGCGAAGTGTTACGATACCCAGTAGTGAGTTCCACCATCCAACACGGTCCGGCGCACGGTTCGGAGGCGGGCGCGGTGGCCTCCGCCAGGCCCGATGCGGTGGGGACCGCGCATCGAGAAGCGCCGCGTTGGGACCGCACGGACGCGATGGCCATCCTGCTCGCTGCGATCGTGCTGGTCATTTTTCGCCTCCATGCCTTCGGCTTGCCCCTTGAAAACGACGAGTGCAACTACGCCTACATGGGGAAGCGGCTGCTGGAAGGGGACCGCCTTTACATCGATCTGTGGGATCATCAACCGCCCGGCGTCTTTGTGCTGTTCGCGGTGGTGATCCGGCTCTTCGGCGATGCTCCCACCGTGTTTCGAATGCTGGCGCTGGCGGCATCGTTGGCGTCGTTGGCTGCGATTTACGGAATCGCCCGCACGACCGCAGGGCGCACCGCGGCCTTCGCGGCAGCCGCCCTCTTCGCGTTCGTCAGTTCCGACCCCGGAACCGGCGGGGAGGGGTGCAATCGTGAAACCTTCATGAACGCGCTGATCCTGGCGGCGTGGCTCGTGGTTTTGAGCTGGAGAGAATCGCCGTGGAAGGCATGGCTATTGGCTGGGGCGCTTCTGGGAATAGCCTCAGCATTGAAAACGGTTGTCGCGGTTCACTGGATGCTCCTTGCCGGCTGGCTGTTGGCCCAAGCGTGCCGGAACGGGCCTCGTTCGCGGCGGCGCGAATCCCTGATGGTGCTCATTTTCTTCAGCGTCGGACCAATCGCGGTGTGGGCAGGTACGTCGATGTATTTCGCCGCGACGGGGCGGTGGAACGAGTTTGTTGACGCCGTGTTTGCTTTCAACCTCGGCTACGGCGGCGAGGAGATGACACTGATCGACCGCTTCGCGTCTTTTTTCAAACCGTTTGGGCACCCCTTCAAATTCGAAAGCGCATTCCCGCTTTGGATTGCCGCGATTCCAGCATCTATTTGGTTGACGGCGGAGGCAATCCGGCGGCGAAGTGCGGAACGCCTCGCGTTGCTCTTGCTGCTGCTGGCCGGATTCTCCGCGGTGTGCCTGCCGGGACGGTTTTGGCCCCACTACTACTACCTGATGGTCCCGGCCTGTGTCGTAGCGGTGTCGGTAACGGTCGGCGACATTGTACGATTGTTACACCTGCCGATTTCGTCCCTTATACGGGGCGGAAGGAGTCGGCGATTTGTACCGGGCATCCTGGTCCTGTTGGCGTTACCCGCACTCGTGTTCGTGTCGGAGGCGAGGCACTACCTCCTGCAACCGCCGTTCGGCATTACGGTCAAGCGGTACAACTCGCGGGATTTCTGGGCGCGGGCACAGGGCGAGAACGTCGCCCGCGTCACCGGCTCCGGCAATAAGGTCTTCGTCTTCGGCAACGAGGCGTCGATCTACTACTATTCCGGCAGGCGGTGTGCCTCGCGCTACACGATGGTCACCGGTCTTTCCGCGGGCATGCGCGGCGCGGATCAGCGTCGCCGCACCCTGATCGAGGAATTGGAGCGAGATCCTCCGCGGTTGATCGTCGTGCTGTTCAACGAACCTCCGTTCCCCGAATGGCGCGACTTCCTGACCCGGCACTACGGCGAGCCGGCCGGATGGGACTACCATGATCGCACCCGCGAGCCGATCATGTTCGTCCTCGCGCGGAAGGATCAACCGATCGAACCGCTCGACTGGGATTGGGACCGAGCCAGCGTCGGCGGGTGGCAGCTTGGCGAGCGACCATGAAACGCTTGGCTTTTTCTCTCGGCGCGTTACGATCGTCGCGGGCGGCAGACGCGAATCGTCCAGGAAGGACGCCGCGACCGCCGTCGGCAATCGCACAAAGACGTGCGTGGATCAGGGAGGGTCGTGCCGGTGCGCAGGGAGGCTTCCCGTCGGACTTCCAAACTTCGGCGTCATTCAGCGCCCCGATCCGCCGGGATCGGACGTCGCCAACGTAATCGCCGTGCCCGTCTGCACCGCCCGTGTGAACCATCCAAGTCGGCCTCCTCGAGCTCGTTCTTGGTTGGAATGAGCCGCCTGCAGCGGATGACACCGAAACTCGGCGCGCCGTTGGCGGCGACCACTTTTTTGCTTCTGGGTGCGTCGGGCGGGCTGAGCATGCTCGGTTTTGTAGGCGGCGTGCGATTCGCTTTGACGGAAGAAGGCCTGGCGCGCTTTCAGAATCCAATCGAACCGCTTGCCGTGGGGATGGCGCTGCTGGCAATCGCCTTGGGTATAGCCGCGCCTCTACGTTGGGCTAGCCACGTGGTCGCGAAGCGACGCACCGAAGGTCAGCGGCAGGAGAGCGCATCGAGCGATCCTCGTTCATCCACCCCGATGGAACCGGATCAGGTGTTTTACTGGTCGGCCTTCGCCGCGCTGGCGATGGCCGCGGGGCTGCTGATCGTCACCTGGCCTGTGTCGTTGGGGCCGTTGGCTATTGTGCATCATTGGCTTGATTCGTGGTTCCTATGGTCTGATGCACCGCGGCTGATCATCCAAGCGGCGATGTTGTTCTTCTCAGCACTTCTCCCGATGGCCGGATTGGGGGCATCGATCACCAGCTTGCAACATTTGCTCCCGCGCATCCGATCCGAGGACGGTAGAGGCGTCGCATGGCTGGTCGTCGGCGCCGGGGCGGCCCTGGCGTGTTCAGGGAGTCTGTTGAGCAGCCCGCAGAACGCGAATTTGCTCCTGCTGCTTGCCGGAGTTCCTGCGTTTCTTGTTGCGATCGGAGCGGCGGTGTTCGGATCGTTCCCCACGAGCCGGACCCAGGTTGACGCGGGTTTCGCCGCGGCCGCACTCCCCGGCTGGAGCGATCGCCGGCCGCGACTGCTTCGGGCGGCAACCGCGGCGATCGGCGGCGGAAGCGCCTGCGCGATAACTGTCTGGTCGTCTCCGGCCCTTCCGGTCTGGGAAAGCCCGTCGCTGGCGGCGGGCTGGCTTCTGTGCGCGTTGGGCGCGGGCATGTTACTGAGCGGTACAGGCCATGGGGGGGGTGCCGGTTCGATTGGTCATTTCGCGGCGACCTCGGTCGCGGCAGGAATCATGGTTGCGATCGGGACGTGCGGTTCTGAGCAATTCGCGATGCACGCAGGAATCGCGTCGGCGATCGTCGCGGCGTTGGCGCTGGGAGCCGTGGGGTTCGCGGCCGGTTCGGGACGCCACACCTTGATGACCCGTGCGGTCCGCCGGGCAGGCGTCGATTCGACGCTTTTGGCTCGATGGCTAGTTTGGGCGGCCCTGACCGCATGGATCGGCGCCCCGGTGGTGATGAACGTCTTTGGACCGTTCTCCACACTCGCACTGCTGGCCTTGTCGCTGGTTGCCCTCGGCGGCGTTCTCATGATCCATGAGTCAAGCCCCTCGCCGCGGGGGCGGCGGCTGCGTCTATATGGGGTATGGGGAACCGTTTGCGTGATGCTGCTGCTCGCTCTGTTGCCGATCCGGCGCGGTTCCGTATCCCTTGCTGATCATCCATCTAACAACTGGCCCGCCCGTGGCGAGGCTTCTTCGCCGGCCTCGAACGGCCGATAAGAACCAACGACCGGCGATTGTTGAGCGGACGGTCTGGAGAACCGGACCACTGGGGTCCATCCCGTCCGCACAGTCTCGACGCCGAAAAGCAAGAACCGCGAGAACCCCATGCTGCCGACTGGATCCGTTACCCGCCCCCTCCAACGTGGCGGCGGTGTCGATCGCCCCGCCCGCCTTGCCTTTATCGTGTTGCTCGCGCTGACGCTGTTCCAGGCGTTCAGCCGCGATGGGCGTGTCCTTCCCGAAGCGGTTGCGCAAATCCCCGACGCCGGGCTGCAAAGGAAGCTGATTCTCGACGAAATCCGGCGGAGTAACGAACTCCTGTCCGATATTCGCGGGCTTTTGGCGGGCGGGAAGCTTCAGGTTCCTCCGGGAAGTACCGATAACTCACCGGGATCGGCTGCGCCGACGGTAGGCGGTCAGCGGTAGATCGGCTGCCGCGGTCGGCCTCCTCGGGGTCCGACGAATACCATGCTCCTTCGGAATCATGCCCGTGCGCAAGCAAGCTCGCCCTCGGTGCGTCGCGTGTGCCTTGTCGGACCGCACGGACCGGCGTGGTGGAGCGCGTTCGTGCTGCTCATTTCGACGCGCACCCTGGCGCAGTCACCGCAACCGACCTCGGTGTTGCCTTCGGGGCAGGTGGTGGAGGTGACCGATCGCGGTACGGTCGAACTGCACGTAGCTGATCTCCCGTTGTCCTCCGTGCTGGAACTGCTTTCGCTGCAGGGTCAGAAGAACATCGTTGCATCGCCCAAGGTCAGCGGGCGCGTCACTGCGAATCTGTACGGCGTCACCTTCGAGCAGGCGCTGGACGCCGTCCTGGCTTCCAACGGGGCCGGGTACCGTCGCGTCGGAGGCTTCATCTACGTCTACACCCAGGCGGAGCTGGATTCCCTGGGTGCGGCGGAGGGTGATCGCCCTGCGACCCGGGTGTTCCACCTGAACTACCTCAGCGCCGCAGATGCCAAGATTTTGATCACCCCTGTGCTTGCGGAAAAGGATCTGGTGGCCACCTCGCCGTCGACCGCTTCGGGGCTGAACAGCGACGCCAATGCCGGCGGCGGAAGTTCCCACGCGTCACCGGACTTCATTGTTGTTACCGCAAAGCCCGACGTGCTTCGTGCGGTGGAGCGGATTCTCGCGGAGATCGACGTGCGCCCCAGGCAGGTGCTCGTGGAGGCGACCATCCTTCGCGCCGAGCTGACCAGTGACAACGCGTTGGGAATCGATTTCTCGCTTGTCGGCGGCGTGGATTTGCAACTTCTGGGCGCCACTTCCAACGGTATCCGGGATATCACCCTCGGGCGCTTGCCGACCGATCGACTGGAGCAATTCAACGCCGGTGCCTCGACAGACTTCCGCGGCAACGTTCCCGACGGGGGATTGACCCTCGGCGTCATCAAGGATCAAGTGGCGGTGTTCCTCCGCGCCCTGGAGCAAGTCACCGATACGACGGTTCTGGCCAATCCGAAAATCCTTGCCGTGAACCGGCAAAAGGGACAAGTCATCGTCGGTCGGCGAGACGGGTACCTTACGACCACCGTGACCGAGACGCAGGCCGTGCAGACTGTCCAATTCCTGGAAACCGGGACCACCCTGATCTTCCGTCCTTTCATCGGCGATGACGGCTGGGTCCGCGTCGAGCTTCATCCCGAAGACAGCGTCGGGTTCGTCAACGCCCAGGGGCTGCCCTCCGAACAGACCACGGAGGTCACCACCAACGTCATGGTGCGGGACAGGGAAACGATCCTTATCGGCGGTCTCTTCCGTGAGGTGACCAGCGACAAACGCTCGCAGGTTCCCGGGTTGGGGAGTCTTCCCGGCGTCGGCGGCCTCTTCCGATCCAACAACGACTCAACCGGCCGCGAGGAGGTCATCATCCTGTTGACCATCCACGTGGTGAAAGATCAGGAGGCGTACGGGAGGGCGTCTACGGATGTCTTCGAGAACCTGGAGCGTCTCCGCGTTGGAATGCGCGAGGGCCTCATGTGGCACGGTCGGACGCGACTTGCTCAGTGGCATTACCATCGCGCCGTTGAAGCTCAGGAACGGGGAGACGATAAGAAGGCTGAGTGGCACGCGGACATGTGTCTGGGCAACAGCCCGCGGTTCCTTCCGGCGATGGAGATGAAAGAGCGCATCCTGGGCAGGCGCGCCTGGGAGGATGAAGCCGCGGCGTCGCGGACTTTCATCCACGAGTTGATCGCGCGGGACCGCGGCGTCGAACAGAAAGCCTTCGGCCGGCCGAACACGACGCCTTCTCGTTCGCCGACGGAGAACGCCCCGTGACCGCAACCGCATCGTCGGCCGTATCCGAACTGACGGACGCTGCCAACCCCAAGCTTTGGACCTCAGCCCATGCGCGACCTCGAACGGCTTCGGGTTCTCCATCGTGCCATGCCTTCGCAAGGGCCAAGCTCCGCTCCGGCACGTTCCAGAAGAACCGCATCGCCTCGGCGGTAGTTATCGTAGCGTCGGCGATGCTTGGCGCCGGCAACGGCTGCAAATCGATGTCGCATCCGGCGGACGTAAAGCACGCCGAGGTTGAATGGAGGCAGGTTCGCGCCCGCCTCAAGCACCGATTGGCCGCACAACACTACTCAGCGGGGCGGTTTGACGAGACAGTCGAGGTCATCGCCGAATCGCTCTCGCTCGATCCCCGACAGCCCAACGCGTACGTGTTGCTTGCAAATGCAAACTTGGAACGAGGAGATTTGGCGGCTGCCGATCTGGCGGTTCGGGCGGCCTGGTCGATCGGCGTTGACGCCGCGGGACTTCATTTCGCCGAGGGCGTTCTTCTGGAGCAGCGGGAGGAGCAAGGCGGGGCACTGACCGAGTACGCGCAGGCCTTCGAGCGCGATCCTCGACCGGAGTTCCTCAGCCCGTACGTCGAATGCCTGGTCGGGGCGGATCGACTCGACGAGGCGCAAGACATTCTGTCGAAGAACGCACGGATCGTCGACACGGATGCAACGCTTTCGGTCATTGCCGCGCGGCTCGCCCTCCTGCGGGAGAACCTCCAAGACGCCGCCGAATGTTACCGCCGCGCCTTGGTCGCTCAGCCGGAGTGCAAGACGATTGAACGGGACTTGGGATTGGTCCTGGCGCGCAGCGGGCGGTGCGACGAGGCGAGTTCGCCGTTGGAAGCAGCGCTGATCGACTGTGCCGCTTGGAATCACCACTGCGGGGCTGTCCGCCGAACGCTCGCGGGATGTCGTCTTGCGATGGGCCAACCGGAAAAAGCTGTTGAGTTGCTTCAGGCGTACGTCGAGACTCATCCCGACGATCACCCGGCAATGCTCATTCTCGCCAAGTCTGCCGTAGCCGCCGGCGACCTCATCACCGGCGCCCGCGCGATCGACTTGGCTCGCAGCGCCAGGCCGGACGATGCCGAAGTCGGGTTCATGACCGCAGTCATCGAATGGCGACGGGGCCGCCTGCGCCAGGCAACCGACGCGATCGCGGCCGTCCTGGCTGTCCGTCCTGACGACGCGGACGCCATTTGCCTGCTGGGCGAGGTTCTCACCGCTCAGGGCCGCGAAGACGACGCCAAAGCGATGTTCGCCCGGGCCGCTTCCCTTTCCCCGGAGAACGGATGGGCCGCCGGAAGGCTCCAAAAGGGGTTTGCGCCCATCGGCAAGCCGTCCCAAGGCTCCTCCGAACCGTCAGGTTTCCCCTCGAATCGGTAGCGAAACCTTCGATCGCTGCGTCGGCCGCGACGTCGGGATCGAAAAAGATTATCAAGAAATGTCTTGACGGACCGCGCCGTTTGTGTATACTTGTTACCGGACAGACGGAGTATTAGGTAGGTGAGCGAGCGGAGCAACGAACGTACATAAGAATCTATACGCCGTACCGATCATACGTTGCTTTTCGATCCTGAATCGTTCCGCCCTCTTCTTGACGTATTACGCAGTTCTAATCCGTCGCTGAACCTACCGTCGTTTTGTTCACTTTGACAATTTGGATGTGCTTTTGCCGCGTCGTTTGGGCGTGTTTCTCGCACGCGCGCTGTCTGCGCGTTCCGACGGACAAGCCCGGACGGTGTTTTCGCGCGAACGCTCATTGGTGGGCGCAAGACACGGACCTTAGGGAACCGCCTTGCCTTCATTACTCCCACCCAGGTTGCGTCCGGCGTCGCGGCGGTCGGCTTCAGCAGGGGTAACAAGATTCTGCTGGTTCTGACCGCCGTAGACGCGGACGCTTCCGGGGGGGTAACGAAGGCTGAAGTGAACGGGGCGTCGACGTAGAAGTCGCCGGAAAAATTAGGGCCGACACGGTCACCGAAGCTGGGGGCCAAAATGCGTACGGGCGGTGGTGGGGACCAGCAGCCCGGAGGCAGAATGGACGGTGGCCGGTCGGCCCTATTCATTTCCAATCCGAACGTGCCTGATCGAATCGCATCTCTCTTTCCAGCTGCGGCACCTCTGGCTTAATTCAGTGCGCCCGCCGTTTCGGCTCATCGCTCGCTGAAGGAGTTCAGTTCTCAACATCGGGAAAACGTTGCCTGCCCTGGTCCTGCGAAGGCCGCTGCTGAGGGACCGATAGGCACGTCCATCGCCGGCGATTCTTGCTCTTTGTGTGCATTGCCGCGGATATGGGGATGCCGATATGGATAATTCGTAAGGCCACGGTCGATATACGGCTTGGAAGGCAGCGGCGGGTCGCCGATGCGGCGGAGGCTTCGCGTTGGAGACGAGGAACCAGCTTCCGCTGCAGGACAAGTCCAGTTTCTTTGGGAGAACCGAGCGATGACTTGCAACAACGGACGTAATCGAAGGCTGCGCGGGGTCGGGAGCCTTTGCGCCGCGACCACGGCCGCAATCGTGATGTTACTGGGGTGTATCCAATTCGATCCGCCTCCTGACGATGGTGACGATGGCGGCGGCGACGGGGGCA
>JBBTCJ010000168.1:0-1614 GCA_038043285.1 Planctomycetota bacterium
AAACACGTCGGGAGCATTATGTCGATGACGCTGGCCAGATCAGAAAACGGACGCGGCATCTGCCGCGCGCCGATTGGTCCGTCCTCCTTCCGAATCATCACGATGGATTCATCGACTGGGAAACATACCAGGGCAACCAGGCGCGCATCGCCAAGAACACCCGGCCCCGAGCGCACCATCCCGGCGGCGCCGTGAGAGAAGGAGCCGCGCTGCTTCAAGGCCTCGCAACCTGCGGCCGCTGCGGACGCCGCCTCAAGGTGCATTATGAAGGAAGAGCTTCCAGCCCCGGTTATCACTGCCCGGGCAGCGTTCTCGTTAACGGCCGAGGAAGTTTTTGCCTGCGCGTAGGCGCCGGCCGCGTTGACCAGGCCGTTGCCGACTCGTTCTTGACCGCAGTGGCGCCCGCCGGCGTCGAGGCGGCCATGGCGGCGGAAACAACTTTGGAGGCCGCGCACGACGCAGCGCTTAAGCAGTGGCGCCTGGAAGCGGAACGGTCTCGCTACGAGACCGAACGCGCCGAGCGCCGCTATCGCGCCGTCGAGCCCGAGAATCGCCTCGTGGCCCGCGGACTCGAGGCAGAATGGGAAAAGCGTCTGCGCGAGCAGGCCGCCGCGGAAGCGGAGCTTGGGCGTCGCGAACAACAACGCCCCCGCCAGCTGACTGGCGAGGAACGCGACAAGATTCGCGCCCTCGGCTCCAACCTCAATCACGTCTGGTCCGCAACAACCACCACCGACCGCGACCGCAAAGAACTGCTTGGCACGCTCATTGAGGAAGTCAACATCGCCGTTGAGCGAGAGAAATTTCTGGCGCACCTGACGCTGCGCTACCGAGGAGGCGTCCTCTCGAAGTTCGACGTCGAGCTTCGCCGTCAACACATCCCGACCATGCGAAACGACGAGACGACCATCGATCTCGCGCGCCGCCTCGCTCCGCATTATCCCGATGCCGTCATCGCCGGCATCCTCAACCGGCAAGGCAAGCGCTCGCCACGCGGGGAACGCTTCACCGCCAACAAGATCAGCAGCCTGCGAAACTACTGGAAGCTGCCCCGCTTCCGCAAGCAAGAGCCATCCCTTGACGGCGAGCTGGTCACGGTGACCAAAGCCGCCGAAATTCTCGGCATCGCGCCCGGCACGGTACACCGCTGGATCCTCGACGGATTCATCGTCGGCGAGCAACTCACCCAGGGCGCCCCTTGGCGCATCCGGATGACCGCTGAGCTCCGCTCCAAATTCATCGAGGAGGAACGCCCCGGCTACGTCTCGATGATCGAAGCCACTAAGCGCCTCGGCGTTACCCGCCAAACCGTGTTGCAGCGTGTAAAGCGCGGCGATCTTCATGCCGTCCACCTCGCGCGCGGCAAGAGAAAAGGCTTGCGAATCAAGGTGAATGACGAACATCCAGACCTCTTCGGCCCAACTTCATGAACGGGGGTGCATTGTGACCATGGATCCAAAAACTTTTCCAGGTCAACGTCTACCACCCAGTGGCGTCCCTCCTGGATGAAGCTTCGCGCCGCGATAACGGCTTCGTGTGCGCTCTTTCCAGGCCGGAAACCATAGCTGTGTTTTGAGAAGGTCGGATCGAATCTCGGCTGTAATACTTGCAAGA
>JBBTCJ010000169.1:0-5287 GCA_038043285.1 Planctomycetota bacterium
CCGCGATGACACCCAACCCGCCTCAGAAAGCTGCCGCCTAAACTGTCACGGACCCGGTTCAAAACCCCGAGTGCTAATCAGCGGTCTCGCCAGTACGACAAGACCGCTGCATTCGCTCGCGGTTCGGATCGACCCGTTGCTGCCTGGGGCGTGGACTTCTATTTCGCTCGTTCGAGGTATTCGCCGTTACGCGTGTCGACGCAGATGCGGGTGCCGATTTCGATGAACGGGGGGACGCGGATTTTGACGCCGGTTTCGAGGATGGCTTCCTTGGACTGGTTGGTGGCGGTGGCGCCCTTGACCACCGGCGAGGTGTCTTTGACGGTGAGTTCGACGGTGTTGGGGAGGACGAAGGAGACCATCTGCCCGTTGAACAGTTCGCAGGTAATCTTCTCGTTGGGCTTCAACCAGTCGGCGGCCTCGCCGACGATGTCCGGCGAGATGGGGATTTGGTCGAAGGACTCGAGGTCCATGACGATGAACTTGTCGCCCTCGCGGTAGAGGAACTCGTACTGCTTGGACTCGACGAAGGGGATTTCGATGCGATCGTCGACGCTGAAGCGGACGTCGTTCATGATGCCGGAGCGAAGCTTCTTGACCTTGACCTGCATGTAGCTGCGTTTGTTGCCCTTGGCCACGTGCTGGGCTTCGTGAATGATGCAGGGTTCACCCTCATAGAGGATGGTCTTGCCCTTACGAAGATCGACGGCTTTGATCATGGTGCGACGCTCCGTGAGTTCTCGGTCTTTTCGAGCCCCGTATTATCGTTCCTTCGGGGGACTGGGTCAATCAGCGAATGGGGCGAATTCGCCTCCGTTCGCCGGATTGCGGAGCCGTCCGTTGTAGTTTGCGGCCTGTTCTGCTAGCATACAGGCGCTCAACTCAAGGGGAGGGCGCCGGCGTCGATGGGTACGGACCCGCGTTGTTTGGATCTGCAGCATCGGGCCGCCAGGGGGGATCGGGAGGCGTTGGTCGAGCTTCTCGAGCAGACGGGCCCATCCATTCGCAAGCAACTTTCGCCCAAGCTTCCCAAACGCTGGCAAGCCTTGTTGACCATGGACGACGTCCTTCAGGAGACCTACACGGATGCGTTCCTGGACATTGCGGAGTTCACCCCCGCGGACGGGAGGTCGTTCGAGCGCTGGCTGCAAGCAATCGCCCACAACAACCTGCAAGGCGCCATACGGATGCTCGATGCGGAGAAGCGGGGCGGCGGGGGCCGAAAACGCCTGGTTCCCGGCGACAGCGACGATAGCCGGTGGGTGCTTTGCCAAACGTTGGGGCTGACGCGTACCACGCCCAGCCGGGTGGTTGCCCGCACCGAGGCATGCGTGCACCTTCAGAAAGCCATTGATCAGCTCCCCGAGGACCACCGGGCGGTCGTGCGGTTGTACGACCTGGAACGGCATCCGGTGGCTGTGGTGTGCGCCGCCCTGGGTCGAAGCCCGGGGGCGGTTTTCATGCTCCGGGCACGGGCGCACCGGAAGCTCCGGGAGTTGATGGGATCCTCGTCGGATTTTTTGAGCAGAACTTCGTGAGTCCCTCCGGCGGACGGTGCTTGTATCCAGGGGGGCGGCGAGCGGTTTGACCCATGATATGGCACACCCAATCGGCGGACGGCGGCGAGGTCGGTGAGGCGGGTCGGTCGGCCGAGCGACGGCTGATCGAGGCGGCCTCGGCGACGGCGAGTCAATTCGCCTTGGCCCGCGAGGGCACGTCGGGGGGGCGTCCCTTCCTGGCCGGCTACGATCAGCTCACCGAGGTGGCCCGCGGCGGGCAGGGCGTCGTGTACCGCGCCGTACAGGCGGACACGGGGCGCGAGGTGGCGATCAAGGTCGTCGTTTCACCATCGTCCAGCTGTCCACACCATCGCGCCCGGTTCGATCGAGAGGTTCGCATCCTCGGCCGGCTCAGGCACCCGAACATCGTGCCGATCCACGGGGTCGGTGACGTCGACGGTCATCGCTACTTTGTGATGGACTACGTCCGCGGCGAGCCGTTGGACGCGTACCTTGCGGGTCGCGGGCACAGCGTTGGGGACGTGTTGCGGTTATTTGCGAAGATTTGCGAGGCGGTTCAGGCCGCTCACGCCGCGGGGGTCATTCATCGTGATCTGAAGCCGGGCAACATCCGCGTCGACGCGCGGGGGGAACCACACGTTCTTGATTTCGGTCTGGCGAAGATGGCCATGGGTGTCGGCCAGGTGAACGAAGAGTGCGTCCACTACAGTTCGTGTCCAGAGTGTGAGACCTGCCGGGATCAGACGCAAAGCGGGCAATTCCTAGGATCGCTTCCGTGGGCCAGTCCGGAGCAGGTGCTCGGGACGATGAGTGAGATCGACGCCCGATCTGACGTCTACTCGCTGGGCGTGCTGCTGCATTCCATGTTGACCGGTGAATTGCCGTATCCCGTCGGTCAGAACATGCGCGACGCGATCCACGGGATCCTGGACGTCGAACCGACGCGACCATCGGCCGTCCGTCGCGGCTTGGACCACGATCTCGACGCCATTGTGCTGAAGTGCCTGGAGAAGAAACGCGAGCGGCGTTACGCGGACGCAGCCGGGCTGGTGGAGGACGTGCGGCGGCACATGGAGGGCCTGCCAATCCTCGCCCGCGTTCCCAGCACGGCCTACCTGCTGCAAAAGCTGGTGGCGAAGCATCGTGTACCCTTTGCGATGCTGGCATCGCTGGCGGCGACGCTGGTTGGGTTTTCCATTTGGATGGGCGTGCTCTACGGTCGTGAGGCCAGCGCCAGGGGTCGAGCGGTGCAGGCGGAGACGGCGGCTGAGGAGCGTCGGCGGGACGCGGAGCGGGAAGCCGCGAACTCCAAGGCCGTCAGTGAGTTCCTCATCGACGATCTTCTGGGGTCGGGCACTCCGGCCAACGCGCGGGGAAGGGATATCACGGTCAGGGAGGTGGTGGGCAACGCGACGAGGCGCATCCGAGACCGATTCGCGGAGCAACCGCTGGTGCGCGCGTCGGTTCTCTCCATGTTGGGGCAGGTTCATCGCAGTCTCGGACGATATCGGGACGCCGTCGCGGCGTTCGAGGAGGCGGAGACGCTCCACGTGCAGACATCCGGGGAGTCGCAGCTCGATCTCCTGCGAACGCGGCTCGATCTCGTCGACGGTTACATCCACCTCGGCCTGTACGAGCGCGCGGAATCTTTGGCCGAGGCGACGTACGACGCGATGTACACGCTGCTGGGTCCGGACGACGTCGACACGTTGCGGGCGGCGGCGGAGCTGGGCAGCGCGTATTGGCTGCGCGGAAGATTCCCGGAATCCCTGGCGCTGCACGGGTACGTTCTGGAACATCGAAAAGCGGTCCTGGGCGCCGAGCATCCCGACACCTGGCACGCACTGGTCCAGCGGGCGGTCAACGAATACCTCGATCTGGGCGACAGCGAGGACGCCGAAAGCACGCTGCGCCAAGCGCTGCAAATCTTTCGGGGGAGCTTCGGCGAGGATCACCCCGACACCATCCGCGCCATGACCCAGCTAGGCGTCAGCCTTGCGCGGCAGCGCCGCTTCGAGGAGGCCGAGCCGTTCTTCGCCGAAAGTTTCGCGCGCAGTCGTCGCGTTATGGGCGAGGAACATCCCGAGACGCTGGCCGTCATGGTCCATTGGGCCGTCATGCGCGAGCAGCAGGTTCGGTTGGACGAAGCGGAAGCGTTTTGCAACGCCGCGGCGCGGGTCGCGCGACGTGAACTTGGCGAGGACAACCCGCTGACGTTGTGGATTCTGGACCGGTTCGGCCACATCCTGGGTTCGCGGCGAAGGTTTGAGGCCGGCCTGCGGATTCACGAGGAGATTCTTAATATCTACTTGCAGCGCGGGAACGAAGCGGACCCAGCGCTGGCGAATGCGTACGACGGCGTCGGGGTGCTGTTGTACAAGCTGGAACGATATGGGCAGTCAGTTGAGGCGCATCGCAAGGCCCTGGAGACGTATCGCGTGGGCACGCAGGGCGCTGTCGATGGGATGTGGACCCTGCGATGCCTGGTGCAGGCGTTGGGGGCGAACGGGCAGGCCGAGGAGGCCAGACCGTTTGCGGTACGCCTCTTGGAACTGCGGCGTCAGGTTGCCGACGCGGCGGAAATGGACGCCTACGCATTGAACGCCTACGCGCGGGAATTGCTGACGGTCGTGCCGGCGGACCTGCGCGATCCGAAACTGGCCCTGGAATATGCATGGAAAGCGTTCCAAGTCAGCGGGGAGGACTATCACTACAATCGATATACGCTGGGGTTGACCTACGAGGCGTTGGGCGACCTTTCGCAGGGCGTGTACTGGCTGCGCCGGGCGCTGGACGACACGACGATCGAGGTGTCGGAGGCGCGGGCTGACTATGAGGCCGCGCTGGTCAGGATGCTCGAAGCGCTCGGTGACCGGGAAGCCGCCGAAAACGTCTACCGCGCGACGCTGTCCGCGCGGCGCGAACGCTTCCCCGCGGATCATCCCGACGTTGGGGAGGCGATCGATTCGCTAGGCGGGTTGCTGCTGCGGCACGGGAATTACGCGGAGGCGGTTGACTTGCTCCGGGAGAGCCTGTCGATCCGTCTGGGGGGGGATGCCGAGCCGGACTGGCGTACGGACGATGCGAAAAGCATGTTGGGCGCAGCGTTGGCCGGGTTGGGCCGCTTCGAGGAAGCCGGGGTGTTGGCTGACCAGGCGCTTTCGCGTTTGATCGCGGAAGGGTCGGCGCCCGCTTCGGTGATCGAGCAGGCGCGGTTACGCGTGGAGCAGGTCGAATCCCTTCGCGGCGCGGCGGATCAGGCGGACAGATTCAACGGTCATGACGAACCGCGACACCCTTGATTCTTCGGGTGGGTGACCGAACGGGCCTTGCGTACCGCTGCCGTCAGGGAGCGGCCTTCAACGCCGGCACGATAGCCCCCGAAACAGGGCAATCCGAAAAGAGTCGTCGGACCAACGGAACGGGGGCAAGGCGAGGACGCCGGTCGATCCCCCGCGAGAAGGTGCTTTTTCCGCGTCGTGCTTCCGCTACGGTGCGTCTTCAACGACCAGAGGGGTCGGCCCGGCAACTTCGGGTCGCCGGCGCATTCTCATGCCCGCACGGAGGAAAGCGCGGTTGACCGTCAAACGTCATCTGCTACCTTCCCCTTGCCAGTCGTGGGTTAGTTGAACGGGTGCTTCGTAGTCAGTCAGAGCCGGTCCCAGGAGTTCGAGAGGGCCGCTCTCTGACGGTCGCGGTACGGATCGCAGCATCGCGCGGGCTGACCCTTGACACTTCGCGTCAAGGGGAGCAGCCCGCGGCTCGGG
>JBBTCJ010000170.1:0-3188 GCA_038043285.1 Planctomycetota bacterium
GCCCAGCCCCATCCCCCGCCGGTAGGAGAGAAAACGATCGGTACAGGAAAACGGGAAATGCTCTCATCGAGATATCCACGGGTTCCGTCCCGGTACGCCGGGACTCCAACCCGGGCTACAATCCTGCGCTTCTTCGAGGCGCTCAACCTTTCCGCCGGAACTGTCACGGACCCGTTTCCAGGGATTCCAGCGAGGCGGTCACCGGGCCGGGTCGCCAAGCCGTAAGGATCGGGGCGTCGGCGGCGAGGGCAACGATGAGGCAGACATGCCCCGGCCAGGCGCGGCGGCGGTCAGCCTCGGAGGGTGCGGCCAGGCCGTTGGGGTGCGAATGGTAGGAGCCGATGATCTCGCGTCGCGTTCCCTGGGTGCGGCGAAGGGTGTGGGCCAGCAGATTCCAGTCGATCTGGAAGGCGGTCCGAGGGTCGGCCGCGATGTTGAGGGAACAGACGATCTGATTCGCTATCCACACCCGGGGCAAGCGCCGGCCCAGGAGCAGGCCGCAACATTCCTCGGGGTGGCGTCGGCGGGCGTCGGCGATCACGCCGTTCCATGCTCGCCGATGCATTCGCAGGTGCGGGATGTCTTCCCCTACGGGGATCATGGTCGGCGTTTTACCCGCTCACCGAAGCAGGGACCAGTCCCGGAGTGCTCAGCGCCGCGGGAACCCCGATGGCGCTTCGACGCGGATAGGGTGAACCGTCGGTGCGCGTGCGTCCGCGTCGCCGCGAGTTTGACAGAACCCCCTTGCGATTGTTTGTCGATAACCAAGTGCCGACGTACAATCCATTTCCACGGGATCGAGCGGGTCGGAAAGGGAGTTCCGAGCCGATTCCGTCCGTCGCGCCCTGATGGGAGGAACAGCCGCCGATGAAGAAGCCGATCGCCGATCGCGTCAGAAACATCAAGCAATCCGACATCCGCCGCTTCTCCGCCATTTGCGCCGCCATGAAGGGGGTCAACCTTTCGCAGGGGGTGTGCGATCAGCCGGCGCCGGGCGCGGTGAAGGAGGCGGCCAAGCGAGCGATCGACGGCGATCATGCCTGCTATACCAACCTTCGCGGGATCGTCGAGTTGCGCCGCGCGATCGCCCGCAAAATGTACGAGTTTAACGGCATTGCCTGCGACCCCGAGACGGAGGTCGCGGTGAACGTGGGGTCCGCCGGGTCGTTCGCCTGCGTGATTCTTTCGACGCTGAACCCCGGCGACGAGGCGGTCGTCTTTTCGCCGTTCTACAGCTACCACGTCAACCTGCTGAAGCTGTTCGGAGCCCAGGTTCGGTTCGTGGACCTTCGTCCGCCGGATTGGTCCTACGATCCCGCGGAGTTCGAGGCCGCGTTCAATGAGCGGACGCGGGTAGTCGTCCTGTGTACCCCGGCGAACCCGTCGGGGAAGGTCTTCAACGCCGAGGAGCTGCGGCACATCGCCGGCGTGGCCAACCGGCACAACGCGTGGATCGCCACCGATGAAATCTACGAATACATCACCTACGGCAAGAAACACCTGAGCATCGGGAGTCTGCCGGAGGCCCGCGAGCGCACGCTGACCATGAGCGGGGCTTCGAAAACTTACGCCGTAACCGGGTGGCGCGTCGGGTACACGGTCGGGCCGGCGGAGTTGATCGACCGCGTGTCCTGCGTAAACGATCTTCTCTATATCTGTGCTCCGGCCCCGTTGCAGCATGGAGTCGTCGCGGGGATGAACCTGCCCCAGAGTTACTACGACGACATGCGTGCCGATTACACCGCCAAGCGCGCGATGCTGGCGGACACCCTGCGGTCGATCGGTTTCACTCCCTACCTTCCTGACGGAAGCTATTACATGCTGGCAGCGTTCGATCGCGGGCGCTGGCCCAACGCCGTGGCTGCGACCGAAGGCATCCTCAACGAGGTCGGCGTGGCCACCGTTCCGGGCTCGGCGTTCTTTCGCAATCCCCGCGACGGGGACGACCAACTCCGTTTCTGTTTTGCCAAGAAAATGGCGGACCTCGAGGAGGCCTGCCGACGCCTGCGCAAGGTGTCGTCGCTGCGAGCCGTCACCGCCGTGTAACGGTATCCATCGGACAAGCCATTCACACTCGCCAGGTCGGCTTGGTTTCGCCGGTCCCTGGCCGCAGCGAGCACGCACGTTCCTGCGGGATGATGAACTCATCAGAAACCTGTAGCGTATGCGACAGGCTCCGCGCCCCGGCCTGGGGTTCGGAGGGAATCGGCTGACCCCGCATGCTCCACCTTGGCCGTCGTCGTGCTGCTGACGCGTGCCGCCCGCTTTGATTCCCCGCGTCCCGCCGGGTACAAGGAAGCGGGTCACCTATGGATCTTGCGAAGGAGTCTGCATGTTGACGGATAGAAGAATGTTTTCCTGGATCGGCGTTGTCCTATCGTCGCTCTGTTGCCTGCGTGCTGCGCTGGCCGGCGTGGACGTAGGCGACGTCGCCCCAAAGTTGGCGATCAAGGAGTGGGTTCACGGCGGTCCCGTGGACCTTGGGAAAGACGCCGCGAAGAAGTTTCACCTTGTGGAGTTCTGGGCCACCTGGTGCCCCCCGTGCAAGGCGAGCATCCCACTGCTGACGGAGTATCAGAAGAAGTTCCAGAGCGACTTGGTGGTTGTGGGAGTCACCGACCCCGACCCCGACCGGAACTCGATCACCGAGATCCGACAGTTCGTTAAAGGGCAGGGGAAGAACATGGACTACGCGGTGGCCCTGGACGACGGAGGCAAAACCACCAGCGCCTATATGGACACCAGTCAACCCGTCGGCATTCCGCAGGCGTACCTGGTGGGCAAGGACGGGCGCGTTGTTTGGCAGGGGAGTCCGCTGGATCCCGAATTGGAGACCGTTCTGAAGGAAACGATCGCGGGGAAGTACGACGTGAAGGCCGCCAAGGCGGCCGCCGATCGCCAGCGGGATCTCGAGAAACGGTTCCAGGCCATGGACACGGCGTTCCAGATGGGAAAGCTGGGAGCGGTATGGGATGGAATGCAGGAGATTCTCAAGCTCGACCCGGCCAATGAAATGGCCATACACCTGGCCGTGGCCATGTACGTGAATGAAGAGGGGTATGGCGACAAGCTTCCGGCCTTGGCGAAGGCCCACATCGCCGAACACGGGAGGGACATGAAGGCCATGTTTGCCCTGGCCGGCGCGCTGATGGAGATTGAGGATTTGGGGCGGCGGCAGCCGGAGCTGG
>JBBTCJ010000171.1:0-6502 GCA_038043285.1 Planctomycetota bacterium
TATGCCACAGGATGCAGCCTTTATCTATCCCCTCGGTGAGAAATCCGGGCTAGGCCGCGCGCCGCGTGGTGATCCCGTATAAATAACTTCGCGCGCGCTCGCTTGGGGGCATTGCAGAGCGCGCGCCCGTGCCGGGGCGGCGAGAAGCGGCATGAACCCACTGCCCTTTGCACGGGGACGGTGGCCAGGGGTGGGGCGATTGGCGGACAGTGACGTAGGGCGAGCTATGCCCGCCGGGCACGCTTTTCGTCGGGCATAGACCGACCTACTCGCCTGTGTCCCCCCTTTCCCAAGAGGGACAAAGGGGGGCGAGGCGGTTTTGTCAGCGCATCGCGTTTCGATTCGCAGCGAGGCAAGCCCGCCCGCGTTGACTGTTTCGCCGACGCGCGTTATTCAGCGTAAATGCTGCGGAAACGCTCGATCCCGGATGGCGCAAAACGGCTCGCCAAGCCTGCGGCCAAGCTCGCCTCCCCCCTTGCCAAGGGGGGATCGAGGGTGGTCGCCGCGCCTGCCGCTCGCCCGTCGGCCCTGCTCGACACGCGGATCATCTATTGCGGCGACTGTCTCGACCAGCTTCGCAAGCTGTCCGACGCCTGCGTGGACCTGATCTACATCGACCCGCCGTTCAACTCCAACCGCAACTGCGAGGTCTTCTGGGGCGAGGTGTCGAAGCCCCGAGCGCAAGCAAGCGGGGTATTTCTTCACCTTGAGGGCCGCCACGCCAGCACCCAGGCCTACATCGACTACATGCGGCCGCCCTGGGCACTTTGGGCGAAGACAGCACCCGAGAATGTGTCGCCTGGACTTGATCGGCTACAGTCACCGTACGGGTACTTTGGAAGGAACTCGCCGCTATGACGAAGAATGCCAACCGGAACGGCACGCAGACTTTTATTTCGGTGCCAATTGCCGACTCGTATGACCCGTCAGCGGAGGTGGTCATTGCGGCGGGTGATTGTCTCGACACGCTCGCGTCGTTCCCCAGCGGTTTCGCCAAGCTCATCATCACTTCGCCGCCGTACAACATCGGCAAGGAGTACGAGAAGGCCACGCACCTTGAGAGCTATCTACGGGCTCTCGAGCCCATCGTGGATCAGTTGGTGCGCGTTCTCTCTCGCTCGGGGTCTCTCTGCTGGCAGGTCGGTAACTACGTCGAAGACTCTGAGGTATTCCCGCTTGATATCTTCTACTATCCCCTCTTCAAGAGGCACGGTCTGAGGCTGCGGAACCGTATCGTCTGGCACTTCGCCCACGGGCTGCACGCGAGCAAGCGGCTGTCCGGGCGGTATGAAACACTTCTCTGGTTTACCAAGGGGGACGACTACACCTTCAACCTCGACAGCGTACGTGTGCCGTCGAAGTACCCCGGCAAGCGACATTTTAAGGGTGAGAAGTACGGGCAGCCTTCCTGCAATCCGCTCGGAAAAAATCCATCTGACGTCTGGAAGATTGTCCAGCAAGACTGGGAGTCAGCGTTGTGGGATATCCCAAACGTAAAGGCGAACCACCCCGAGAAGACCATCCATCCCTGCCAGTTTCCGATTGAGCTCGTCGAGCGTTGCGTGCTCGCGCTCACGGGCGAGGGTGATTGGGTTCTTGATCCGTTCTCGGGCGTGGGTTCTGCGATGCTTGCCGCACTCCGAAACAGACGCCGGGCATTGGGGTGTGAGAAGGAACCGGAGTACATCGAGATCGCCCGGCAACGCATCTCAGACTTCTACTCGGGCTGCCTGAGATACCGCCCGCTGGGTAAGCCTGTGTATCAGCCCACGGGGCGCGAAAAAGTCAGCCAAGTGCCGTCGGAATGGCTGTTCGCACGGGAAGCCCAATGAAGATCGCGGGACGCTACTCATTCAACGGAGGGCTGGAAGCTGTTGTCGCACACGACGCCCGTCTGCTGGCCGAGGTTGAGGCGGCGATCGAGCGCGTAGATTCAACCAAACACAAGCGAAAGAAGAGTAAGGAGAAGACCATGAAGGGTCAGCTCCTTTACAGCCCAGTGTCGATCAACAAGGACTTCAAGCGTCAGTTTCTTGAACTCGACTGGGTGCCGATTCGTGTCTGTTGCGAGTACTCCACGTTGCACTACGCGAAGGGCTATGACCCGAAGCGACTGCGGGGCGGCGCGTTTCGGGAGATGGACTTCGTGAAGGAAGCACTCGGGGTTGAAGTCCAGTTCGGCAAGTACGCTTTCATGGTCTATAACGTCTGCGCCAAGATGACGATTTTCCGCAATCTAGGCCACATCCAGCGCGGGATAGAGATCGTGCCTGTGAAAGCATTCGCTGACGAAATGTCCAGCGGCGTGTCGTACTTCGAGCAATTCATTTGGGATCTCGAAACCCGCGGCGTTGCGGACATCGATGTGCCCGTCTTGATTCTTGGAATTGATGCCTGATCTCAACCCGCAGCATCACATTGAGTCACTTTTTTCGTCGGGCCAATGCCCGACCTACTCGGTTTCCAAGAGCCGGCGCGGCAACTGCGGCTGGCGGATGATCGACGTGAGCGTCCCGATTCGCAGCTCGGAGTGATCGGGAATGGGAACGGTGATGGTCTTTTCGCCTTCGCGCCGTGGCATCACGACGTGACTTCCACGTTGGCGGACTTCGGTGAATCCGTTTTCCGCAAGGATGCGGCAGGCCTCTCTACCGGAGAGAATGCGGAGCCTAGCCAACCGCCACCTCGATCGGCGTGACGTAGATTTCGGTGTGCATCCGTTCCTGGACCTCGGTCGGGTCGGCGGTTTCGAAGAAAAGCTCTATCGCCTCGATGAGATTCTTACGAGCGCACTCGATCGTGTCCCCCTGGCCGGCGATGTCCAACTCGGGGCAGAAGGAGACGTATCCGCTCCCTTCGCGCTCGATGAGGCACGTCAGCCTTCTCATCTGTCTCATGTTTCGGTCCCTCGGCCCGGATTTTCCGCGTTTCAAGCGGCTGCCTCACATCTGCACATCAAACCATTTCGCCGTTCGATTCTCTATCCATGTAGGGAGTGCACGGCGCGGCGCCTTCGTGCGCTGCGTCGCACGGCCTCGAATGGGTGGGCGATGCGCACCCAACAACGCCAAGACCGAGACCACGAGGCCGAAAACAATCAGAACAACGTCGGCTGATCCGCGGCCGGGGCGTCCGGGCGGTTGTTCCAGGGCAGTCCGAGATGTTCGTAGGCGAACTTGGTGGCCTGGCGACCCTGCCTTGTGCGGATGACGAAGCCGATCTGCAAGAGATACGGCTCGACGACGTCTTCGAGCGTGTCTCGCTCCTGGCCCATGGTGGCCGCGAGGGCCTCAATGCCGGCGGGCCCGCCGTTGTAGACGCGAATGAGGGATCCGAGAAACGATCGATCCAGCTCATCCAACCCCAACGGGTCGACCTGCTGCACTTCCAGTGCTTCGCAGACGATGCGCTCGTGGAGCGTGCCGTCGCCGCGAACCTGCGTGTAATCGCGGACGCGCTTGAGCAAGCGGTTGGCCACCCGCGGGGTGCCGCGGCTGCGCTGGGCGATGATCTCCAACGTCCCGGGCTTGCTGGCCAGCTCGAGCTTGGCGGCGGAGCGGTGCAGGATGGTGGTCAACTCCTCCACGGTGTAGAAGTCGAGGTGATAGCGATGGCCGAAGCGGTCGCGCATGGCTCCGCTGAGCATGCCCGCCCGCGTGGTCGCTCCGATCAAGGTGAATCGCCGCAACGCGAAATTGACCACGCGACCTGAAAGTCCCCCCTCGATGGTGAAGTCGACGCGGAAGTCCTCCATGGCCGGGTAGAGAAACTCCTCGACGATCCTGGGCAGGCGATGCACCTCGTCGATGAACAGGACGTCGCCGGTTTCGAGGTTGGTGAGCAGGGCCATCAAGTCCGCCTGCTTCGCCAGCGACGGCCCGGAGGTGATCCGCGGCGACTTGCCGGTCATCTCCTTGGCGATGACGTTGGCCAGCGTGGTCTTCCCCAACCCCGGCGGACCGTCAAGGAGGAGGTGCTCAAGGGGTTCACCGCGCCTCTTGGCGGCGGCCATGGCGATCTCGAGCTTTTCCAAGACCGCCCGCTGCCCGATCATCTCGGTCAAGCGCTGGGGGCGCAGGGCGACGTCGATGGACTCGTCGCCCGCGCGCGGTTCGCCGGTCAGGATTCGATCACGGGCCATAGGCGCTACGTTTGATTGGAGAATGAAGAGTGCAGAATGGAAAATGTCCACCGCATGACGGCGGGCGGACCAACGGCTCAGTTGCCGTTTTTCATTCGCAATTCTTCATTCTTCATTCAACCTTATCCTTCCACCCCGGTCTTGATCCGATAGGCCGCTCGCACCCATTCGTCCGGCGACTTCATGTCCGGGTGCAACTGCCCGGCCCGCTCCAGCCAGCGCTCCGCGTCCACGCGACCGTCGCCCCAGGCGAGGAGCACCCCGAGCGCGTCGCGCTGCGCGGACGATAGCTGAACGACTTTTTCCGGCGCTCCCTCACCGCCCAGCGCGAAGTCGGAGACTTTGCCCCGCAATGTGGCGACGATCAACTCGGCCGCGCGTGCGCCAATGCCGGGCAGCCGGGCGAGGGCTTTGGCGTCGCCCGATTCGATCCACGAGGCGATCCGCCGGGTCGGCTCGGCCAGAGCCTTCAAGGCCTTCCTCGGCCCGATGCCCTTGACCTCGATGAAGCGCTCGAAGAACTCGCGGTCCTCGCGGTGCAGGAAGCCCAGCAGCCGCGGCACGAGGTGTCCGGAAGCATGATTCCCCTCGTAGAACTCGATGGTGTGCAGCGTCACCTGCCGCCCGCGATACCCGGCCAACTCTCCGATCGAGAAACGCGGCGTCATCACCTCGCGGGCCAGGCCGTCGCGCTCGACGACGATGGCGTCCTCGTACACGTCCACCAGGGTTCCCGTGAATCGAACGATCATCGTCCATGTCCGCCGCGCGGGGCGCGTCCCCGGGCGATGGAACGCATGATAGACTCCCCACCGCGAGCCGACCAGTCAGCAGGGTTCTTCGCCGCCCGCTGGAAGGGCCAGGTCGTGCCCCACCATGCCGCAGGTCAGCCAGGTACCCCCGAATGATGCGAGAGAGAGTCGGTTATGTTTGGTGTTTGCGGATGGACAAGGTTGTGCGTTCGAGATAAGCGAGGACGATAGCGGGAACGGCGTTGACGTTCTCGATGCGTGGTTTCGGATGATGCGTGTGGCGATCAAACGCGCGTTCGAGGCTGCTGTGGGTGCATCGGTGGTTCGTTGCGGTCGGCTGGGCGTCGGATTGAAGCGGGGAACGGCGAAGGCTATTCACAAGGGTCTTCTGGAAACGCATCCAATTCGTGTGGAACCGGGTTTTGAAGGCAATCCGGGCGTCGAAGGCGGCGCATGGCGCCCGAACGACGGCAGCGATGACGGCCTGGTGCATATCTGGTTTGCGGCGGGTACGGAAGACCTTCCGTTGCATGTGCATGAGTTCTCGGATCGTTTGCTCTTGGTGACGTCGGGCGTCGGCTTATTTCACTACCTGCCGGGAAGGGAAGAGACTCGGGAGCTTCGCTCGGTGGTCGTGGAAGCCGGCGATGCGGTTCTGTTCATGCGAAGAGTCGTTCACACGTTCACGGCACCCCTCGGAGACTTGACGCTGCTTTCGTATCACGTGACCTTTTTCGAGTTCGACGACACGCGGCAGTTCACAATCCCGCGACAAACACAGGACCTTCGCTTCGCGTGGTCCCCGGGACGGTTGGAACGGTTGGAAGCGATAGCGCGGTGAGGATAGCGATCCGTTGACCGGGGGAAAATGCATCAACCTGCTGGGGGAAATTAGGTGCACTGCCCGAAACGCCGCCGATGAGCCTCGGGCGGCGTTGCGTTCCGGACTCAGGGCACATCAAGACGCCTTTCAGCCGGAAAACAGCGCGCAAGAAGTGTAAAGGTCGATAACTTACCGTGACACGAATGCTGGCCGCGTCGCTTCGTTGATCGAGGAGTTACGGCTATAATGTCCGGCATCCAGCCGCAGGCGCTATCGTTCTCGTCGCAAAACGAAAGCATCGGCGCCTGTTGTGCTAGCTAGGGCACCAGTTCGAAGAGGTGTCAGGAGCGCTATTGCGGAGGCGGAACGGACGGCGATCCGCTGGTTGGGAACTTCAGGATTTCAGCCGCATGAAGCTACGCGATTTCACGGTGCTGTTCCTCATTTGGTCGCCCGCAGCCATCGCCCAGCCCGATCCGGACATGGACGCCAGCGGCTGCGTGGACCTGTTCGACGTAGCCCTGTTCCAGAATCTGTTCGGGACGCGCGACCATCCTGGCCTCGCGCCCTGTGACTTCATCGTCGATGGTTATTGCAACCTCAACGATTACGTCGACCTGGCGTCGGTCCTCCGCGGACCGATCTGTGATTGCGACGAGGACAAAGAATGCGAGAACCTGTTCCCCTGCACGATCGACGATTGCTACAGCGGCGTATGTCGACACACGGTCGAACCGGACCGTTCGCCGTGCGGCGACAACCCGAACAGCTACGATGATTTAGACT
>JBBTCJ010000171.1:6602-22837 GCA_038043285.1 Planctomycetota bacterium
CTGCATCCGCGAAAAGTGCACGGCCACCGGTTGCTCCAGCGTCCCGGAACCGGACCGTTCGCCGTGCGGCGACAACCCGAACAGCTACGATGATTTAGACTGCGTGTGGACGTTTTGCTCGGCGGGGGAATGCGTCACCGGCCCAGAGACGGGCGAGTATCCGTGCGACGACGGCGTCCCATGCACTGAGGCCAGTACATGTTACTATGGAGTCTGCATCCCGCACTTCTTTGCCGATCCGTTATGCGGCAATCAGGAGGATGCCGATCCTGACTGCATCCGCGAAAAGTGCACGGCCACCGGTTGCTCCAGCGTCCCGGAACCGGACGGTTCGGCGTGCGGCGATGATGGCATCCCTTGCACCGATCAGCGATGCCAATCGGGGCAATGCATCGCGGTTCCCATCCACTCGCGCTGCGACGATCACGACGCCGATACCGATTGTCTCCGCGCCGATTGCGACCCTGTCCTCGGGTGCTTCCAGGCGATCGAGCCCGATGCTTCGCCCTGTGAGGACGGCATTGACTGCACGGGCTCCGACTACTGCCTCGCGGGGCAATGTTACGCAGGGATCTCTTACGACTTCCTATGCCCCAACCAGGATGTCTGCGACCGCGATTGTATCCAATATTACTGTGAACCGGGGCAGGGATGCGTCGAGGGAGTCGAGGTTGAATCGGCGCCTTGCCGCTCCAATTTCTGCGACTTCAACGGCCTCTACAGCGCCTGCAACGCTTCGGGCACATGCGAATGCCGCATCCAGCCGCCCCCTGACTTCGGTTGCCCGCCGTAAGACCAGCGCAAATCACGCGGCCCACCAGAATTTCCTCCGGCGATGTGCGCACTCCGACCGTCTTGCGGCATGACAACTGCGTGGAGGTACGGTAAGGATCGCGGTCGAGGCGTTGGCCTCATGTCGTCACGAACGTCAACACGTTTCCGTGACGCCATTCAGACGGGACGCATCACCCGGTAAACCCGGTCTTACCAAATGGGCTAAGGGGGCGAGCTTACCACTCGCCATGATGTTACCCGTAGAGCCGGATGCACGGAGACGTGCTCGTCCGGCTCGACGGAGGCTCGTGAAAGTAATCCCGAAAATGCCCAGCGTTTTCGGAGTAATCTTCACGTTCTATCCGATCGCTTAGTTGACGGGGCGACGGAGACACGCCTCGTCGAGTAATACGTTCTTTCGCTCGGCAAGGTCGTGCTCGTCGAAGTGGGTGCAAATCCCATCCAGGGGGTTCGGGCCATAGTGCGACTTGCATCGCGCAATTCGGGTGAGAGTCCCGTCAGGCTCGCTCAACCTGGCCAGCGCGTGGGGAGCTCGCAGCGCGGCGACGCGTGCGACCGGGCCGTGACCGGCTCGGCGATCGGTTCACAACCGACCGATGGCGACGACGTCCAAGGTCGCGACGCCGTACGAGTTGTCCGTGCCGTCACCGCGATCGATCCCCCTCGCGTGCCATCCACCCCGCGCCTGCCCGAAGCGGTGCCGGGGATGGTAGATTTCGCTCGCCGCCGATTCCGTCGTGGACCAGAAACTCGCAGCCCGAACGCCGCGGGTCTATCATATCAACTCGCGGCAATGGAGTTCGCCCCTTGAAGCGGTTTTCAGCGACGGGCGTGAGGCGCGCGGCCAATCGCTCCCCGACGACGCTTAGCGCCGTGGGGCAAAGGATAGGTTCAGCCATTATCGGACCGGGGCTTCGGCGATACGTGGTTGGCCGCCCTTTCGCCCTGCCAGGACGCGCCCTGGGTGCTGCGCGTGATGCGGCGAATGCCGGAGGGCGTGCGGGAAGTGTCGGCGTTCTTTTCGTATCATCCGTTTTCGACTGAGCCGGCGAGATTTTTGAGGGCGGTCATGTATGATGACCGCTTCACGGATGGGCGGACCGGGCAGGAGCAGGGAGTCTGGTGGAAGCCGGAGTTCCGCGGCGTGTGGATCAGGCCGATCGTTGGGACCAACGTCCCGGCGACGAGAGGATCGAATTGAACACGGACAGGAGAGGCGTGCAGGGGCCATGATGACCAACAAAAGTTGCGGGTGCGGTGTGGGTGGGCGGCGGTGGCGGGCGCGCGCGGCGCAGTGCGTCGGCATGGCCTGCGCAATCTCCGCGGGGGTATACGCACAGCCGGCGGGGCCGAAAAAGCCGACGCTCCTTTACGTCGAGTCGGATCCGAAGGACGGCGAGGGAACGGGGCTTGCGGAAAGCGATCGCCTGACGGTCGAGAAGTACCAGGCCGACGGCGTGCAGGTGATTCCGGTCTCGCGGTTGGAGTTCGAAAACTGGTTGCGCAACGACGGCAGCAACTACCTGAATGGGACGTTGGGTTTCCAGGCGATGGCCTTCGCGGGGCACAAGAAAGCCGACGGCATTGGCGGGCTGATGATTTGGGAAGTCAGCGAGAGGGACGCCTCGGTTTTTCGCGTCAAGGCGGGGAAGCAGATGAGCAGTTGGGGTCTTTCGCCCTCGGCCTGCACCGCCAACACGATCGTGGACCTCCGCCCGCTGGAGACGAAGGAGCCTGTGCCGTTGTACCTTTCCGGGGTCCGCGAGCGACCCTGGGAGCTTTCGGTTCAGATGCAGCAAAGCGATTGTCCCAAGTTGGAGGACTCGCCGGCGTTCGTCGCCGATCGCATTGGTTCGGGCCCGTTGCCGGAGATTCCGGACAAGGACATCGACGGCAAGGAAATCCGTCTTTCGGACCTCAAGGGCAAGGTCGTGTTGATTGAGTTTTGGGCGACCTGGTGCGTGGGGTGCATCGAGGAGATGCCGCTGCATCAGATGTTGTGGGAACGGTACAAGGATCGCGGCTTCGAGTGGATCAGCGTCAACGCCGACGAGGATTCCAAGGGTTGGGAGGCGTTTATCAAGTCCAATCACGTGGGCGGGCGGCAGGTTCGCAGTCTCGCCTGGACCAGCCGGCTGAACGTCAAGTCGTTCCCCACGCACGTCATTCTGGACCGCGAAGGAACGATCTACTGCAAGACGCGCAGCGGGGGGATCGCCCCGCTGGTGGCCAAGATCATGGAAGGCGCGGGGAAGTGACTTCGTCGCTTCGCTCGCGTTGCACCGCGAACCGTCATCCGGCCGTAAACCGCGCGAGAAGGTCACGAGAACGTCATTCGCAGGGTTCGGTTGGCGCCGCTCGGCTTGATCCGGCGGGCGCGTTGCCGTAAAGTCGCGTGTCCGATCGCCGTGGGTCGCACACCGCTGGTTTCTTGCCGATCGATCATGACAACGGGTTGGCGCCGCCGGCAACGGCGAGAGCGCGTACCAGGGTGCACGTTGAAGCCCCCTTTGCCGTCGGCGGAGAGGGTCCGGAAATCTGAGCGACGCAACGGCACGCGCCACCCGCGTGCGGACCACCCGGTGAACCAGATAGGTCGCATGACCGGAACGCTTCGTTGGAAATGGGTTGTGCTCATCGGCACCGCGTGCGTCCTGTCCGCGCCGGCGGCGGCCTTCGCCTACATCGGTCCGGGAGCGGGTTTCGCGTTCGGCACCACGCTGTTCGCGTTTTTCGCGGCCTTCCTGTCGGGCCTGATCGCGGTCTTTTTCTGGCCGCTGCGCTGGGCGTTGCGCATGATCCGCGGGCGGAAGGCGATGGCCCGGGCCAGGGTGAAACGCGTCGTGGTATTGGGACTCGACGGCATGGAGCCCAAGCTCGCCGAGAAGTACATGGGCGAGGGGAAGATGCCCAACCTCTCGCGGCTGGCGAAGGAAGGCTGCTTCCATCGTCTGGCGACGACGGCCCCGCCGCTGTCGCCGGTGGCGTGGTCGACCTTCCTGACCGGATGCAATCCGGGCAAGCACAACGTATATGACTTCCTGACCCGCGATCGCCACAACTACCTTCCGTTGCTGTCGTCGGTCAACATTCGCGGTTCGTCGCGGGTGTGGAAGATCGGCGAGTATCGCATCCCCGTCGGCAAGCCCGACATCCGCCTGCTTCGCAAGGGCAAACCGTTTTGGAACATCCTCGGCGAGCACGGCGTCTTCAGCAGCGTACTTCGCGTGCCGATCACCTTCCCGCCGGAGGAGTTTCGCGGCGTGCTGTTGTCGGCCATGTGCGTGCCGGACCTTCGCGGAACGCAGGGCACGTTCACCTACTATTCAACGCGGTCCGATTCGGACAGCGAATACACCGGCGGGGAGCGCGTCCGCGTGACCCGCGACGGCAACGTCGTTCGTTCCCATCTGGTCGGTCCGCCGGACGGCATCCGCGGCGGCGCCGAGCCGTTGCGCTGCCCGTTCGAGGTCCGAATCACCGGTCCCGACGCGGCCTCGCTTTCCATTGGCGGGCAGACCATCGAGCTGAAGCGCGGAGCCTACACTCCGTGGGTGAAGGTGGCCTTCCACGCCGGGTTGGGCATTCGCGTCCGAGGCATCTGCGAGTTCCTTTTGCTGCACGCCGAGCCGGAGTTCGACCTTTACGTGACGCCGATTCAACTCGACCCGGAATCGCCGGCCATGCCCATTTCGCACCCCCGCGTCTTCAGCACCTACCTGTCGAAATCGCAGGGGACTTTCGCTACGCTGGGGCTGGCCGAGGACACCTGGGGACTCAACGCGCGGATTCTCGACGACGACGGCTTCCTTCACCAATGCCTGGAAGCCGACGCGGAGCGGGAGAAGATGTTCTTCGACGCGCTCTCCAAGGTTCGTCGCGGGCTTTGCGTCTGTGTGTTTGACGGAACGGACCGGATCCAGCACATGTTCTGGCGCTACATCGATCCCGGGCATCCGGCTCACCAAGGGCAAGCGCCCCGGCAGCGTCGCAACGCCATCGAGGATTTGTACGTCCGCATGGACGACCTCGTCGGGCGCACGATGAAGGAATGCGCCGGCGAGGGCACGGTGCTGATGGTGATCTCGGACCACGGGTTCAACCCCTTTCGCCGCGGCATCGACCTGAACGTCTGGTTGGAGAAGAACGGATACTTGTCCCTCAAGCCGGACGGGCGTGGGCAGAAGTACCTCGCCGGCGTCGATTGGTCGAAGACCCGTGCTTTCTGCCTCGGATTGGCCGGCATCTGGCTCAACGTCAAGGGACGCGAGGGCGAGGGAATCGTCGATCCCGCCGACGCCGATCGCCTGCGCGACGAACTCGTCGCCAAGCTCACCGGTCTGCGGGACGACGAGAAGAACGAGGTGGCCGTCAGTCGGGCCTTCAACACCCGTCGCATCTATCATGGTCCTTACGTCGCCGAGGCGCCCGACGTCATCCTCGGCTACAACACCGGTTACCGCGTCTCCTGGGAGGCGGCCATCGGAGAGATCACCAATTCCGTCTTCCACGACAACGCCAAGGCCTGGAGCGGCGATCACTGCATCGACCCCAAGCTCGTGCCCGGCGTGCTGTTCTGTAATCGAAAGATCGAGTCGGATCAGCCGCGGTTGATGGACCTCGCACCGACGGTGCTCGACCTGTTCGGGGTCGACGTCCCGGATCATATGGACGGCCGACCGCTGAACGTGCTGGATGGGAATGGGACGGCAGGCAAGGCGCTCCATCCGCCGACCGCACGACGTCCAGGGAAGGCGGCTGCGACGAGATGATGCGAAGGAAGCGGGTCGCAGCGATGCTCATCCTCTCCAGTTCGGCCGCCCTTGCTCCGTGGGCGTTGACCTCGTGTTCCGACCGGGACACCAAGCCCAAGGTGGTGGTCATCGGGTTCGACGGCATGGACCCCGGGCTGGCGGAGCGGCTCATGGGCGAGGGCCGCCTTCCGAGGCTCGCCGCTCTGCGCGACCGCGGCGGGTATCGCCGCCTGGGCACCAGCATTCCGCCGCAAAGCCCGGTGGCCTGGTCCAATTTCATCACCGGCGCCGATCCGGGCGTGCACGGCATTTTCGACTTCGTGCATCGCGATCCCAAGGGCCAGTGCCGACCCTATTATTCCGCGGCCGACACCGTCGCCGGCTCGGAGGGGTGGGAAGTCGGCGACCACAAGATTCCCCTGACCTTCTGGCCCTTCAATCACAATCCGACGCAGACGCTGTTGAAGCGCGGCGGCGTGCCGTTCTGGGATCACCTGGATCAGGCCGGCATTCCCATACGTATCTATGATATTCCGTCGAATTATCCTCCGAGTCCATCCCATCATGGACATATGTGCTGTCTAAGCGGCATGGGGGTTCCCGATCTGCTGGGCGGATATGGCACCTATCAGCACTTTTCCGAGGACGCGCAACGGCTGGTCGAGGAGGAGGGCGGGCTGCGCAAGCGGATCGTTTTCCAAAACGACGTCGCCAAGGCGGCGCTGACGGGACCGCTGAACACCGCGCTGAAGACTCCTTCGCGGGAACTCATTGAGTTTGAAATCCATCGCCATCCGACGGAGCCGCTGGCGAGGATCGACTTGCAAGATCAGGTCATTCCCCTTCGCGAGGGCGAATGGAGTGATTGGGCCAAAGCCGACTTTTCGATGCGCATGCCGCCGTTCCTGCCTGCTGCGCGCGTGGGCGGCATCTGCCGGTTCTACTTGCAGCAGGTACGCCCGACGTTTCGTCTTTACGTGACGCCGCTGAACATTGATCCCTCCGATCCGGGCGAGCAACGGATCAGTGAACCGCCCGATTTCGTCACCAGAATCTCCGACAGTCTGGGGTTGTTTTACACCGCGGGGTTCCAGGAAGATCACAAGGCCCTGTCCAATCGGGTGCTCACCGACGAAGAGTATCGCGCGCAGGCTGGCTACGTCCTGCGCGAGCGGTTGAACCTTCTGGGCTACGCCCTGGACAACTATGACGACGGATTCCTCTTTTTCTACTTCTCGAGCACCGACTTGCAGGCCCACATGTTCTGGTGGGAGGGGGACGGGCCCCACCCGACCCGAACGCCTGAACTCGCTCGCAGGTACCATCGCCTCATCGAGGACCTGTACGCCGAGTTCGACGACATCGTGGGACGCGTGCTCGATCGCGTCGGCCCCGACGCGACGGTGATGGTGATGTCGGACCACGGATTCTGCAACTTTGAGCGGCAATTCCAGTTGAATACCTGGCTGCGCGACAACGGCTACCTCGGACCCGCTGCCGCGACCGGATTGCTCAAGCCGGTCACCGAAGGCGGGGTCGATTGGAGCAAGACGCGAGCCTACGGCATGGGCCTCAACGGACTGTACCTCAATCTCCGGGGCCGCGAGCGCGACGGCATCGTCGATCCCGCCGATCGCGACGCGCTGCTGCGCGAGATTTCCGCCAAGCTCCTGGCGGTTCGTGATCCCCAGACCGGAGAAGCCGCGGTGCTCCGCGTGTACCGAAGCGACGAGGTTTATTCCGGTCCCCACGCGCCCGAAGCGCCGGACCTGATTGTCGGCTATGCACGAGGCTACCGCGCCTCGTGGGCGACGACCCTCGGCGACATCGGACGCGAGGTCTTTTCCGACAACGACATGGCCTGGAGCGCCGATCACTGCATCGCGGCCGAGGAAGTTCCCGGCGTGGTCTTCAGCAATCGCGGCATCGTCGCGGAGTCGCCGTCGCTCACCGACCTTGCCCCGACCATCTTGCAACTGTTCGGGCTGCAGGCTGCACCGCCCATGAAGGGGACCAGCCTGTTTCAACCCACGACCACGGCGGCGGCAAGCGAGAAACCGGAGTGAATTCGTGAGCAAGATCAAACTCGATCCGAACTTGTATGAGCGCGTGAAGCGCGTCGCGGAACTCGCGGGCTATTCGTCGCCGGAGGAGTTCATCGTCCACGTCATCGAGAAGGAGCTGGCGGTGCTGGAGTCCGCCGGGTCCGACGAAGCCGTCACCGAGCGGCTCAAGGGGCTTGGTTACATCGAGTAGCAGAGGAGGCAAGCCGGGCCATGATCGAACTGCCCATGCATCGCCCGGTCATCACCGATGCCGCCGGACGACTGGATCGCCCCGCGGGTCTGTACGTCCACGTCCCCTTTTGCGAGACCAAATGCGGATATTGCGATTTCTATTCCGTCGCCCTGAAGGATCGTGACACGTCGCCCTTGGTGGATGCGCTGGTCCAGGAATTGACGGCGCGAACCGAGGGCAACTCCGCGTGGATTCGGACGATCTTCATCGGCGGCGGCACGCCGACCATTCTTCCCCTCGATCAACTGGAAAAGCTCCTTCGAGCGGTCGGCGACTCGATCGACGTCGCTCGCGTCGAGGAATACACCGTCGAGGCCAACCCGGCCACCGTGGACGACGACAAGGCCGCTCTTCTGGTCGCCAACGGCGTCACCCGTGTCTCCATGGGAGCGCAATCCTTTTTCCCGCGCGAACTGGCGACCCTCGAGCGAATCCACTCGCCCGAGGACATTCCACCCTCGGTGGCGATTCTTCGAAGACACGGCATCGCTCAGGTGAACCTCGATTTGATCTTCGGGATACCCGGACAGACGATCGCGACCTGGTCCGAGTCCCTGCGCCGCGCCATCGAACTGGAACCGGACCACGTTGCTGGTTATGGATTGACCTTTGAACCCGCCACGCGCCTGACGGCCCTGCACGTCGCCGGCAAACTGACTCCGTGCGACGAAGGACTCGAAGCCGACATGTTTTTGCTCACCGCTGACCTGCTGGCGAAGGCCGGATATCGCCAATATGAAATCAGCAATTATGCCCAACCGGGGTGCGAATGCCGGCACAATCTCCTCTATTGGGGCAATGAGCCGTACCTCGGCGTCGGCCCGTCCGCCGCGGGTTGCCTGCCCATGCCCGACGTGAAGAATCCGAAGTCGGCCGCCGCGGCGCAGGACGATTTGCGGGAAACGACAATCGACAACCGACACTCTTCAATGGACCACCCCTGGCGTCGCTACAAAAACGTCTCCGACGTCGCCGCATACGTCCGCATGATGCGCAGCGCAGGCCGGGCCGAGAGTGACTCCGAAATCATCACCCGCGAGGCCATGATTCTGGAGATGATCCTCATGCAGTTGCGGCTCAACGAAGGACTGTCAAGGCAGGCGTTTCGCATGCGAATCGGTTGCGATCCAGCCGATCTTTTTGGTGCCACCGCGACGCGCCTGGTCGAAGGCGGCTTGCTGCGCGTGACCGACGGGCACGTCGCGCTGACGCGGTCGGGCCGATTGGCGGCCAACGACGTGATGGTCCAACTCGCGGCCGCTGTCGATGACCTTCGCGTTGGGGGGAGTTTCCGCCCGACGCAATGACCGGACGGCGCGTTCCAATCCGCGCACAGGGACTCACTTTGGCGGCGGTGTTCTGGCGGTCCGTCCGCGGGGTGAAGGGCTGCGCCGCGGCGGTGTGAGAGGATATCCTAGACCCATGATCGTGGTCATCGACAACTACGACTCCTTCACCTTCAATATCGTTCAGGCGATTGGCGCCTTAGATCGACAGCGCGACATCAGGGTCGTGCGAAACGACGCTGTAACGCCCGATGACGTCGAAGACTGGCAACCCACTCACATTGTCGTCTCGCCGGGACCATGTACCCCAAGGGAATCGGGAAACAGCCGCGACGTGATCCGTTGCTTGGCCGGCCGAGTGCCCATCCTCGGCGTCTGCCTCGGACATCAATGCATCGCCGACGTTTTCGGCGCCTCCGTCGTCCGCGCCGGACGAATCATGCACGGCAAGACCAGTCCGGTTTACCACGTCGGGGACGGCCTCTACGACAAACTCCCGAACCCTTTCGTCGCCACGCGCTATCACTCGCTCATCGTCGACGAGGCCACGCTGCCGCCACAGTGGGAACGCACGGCCTGGACCCAGACCGGAGAATTGATGGGCATGCGTCACCGCTCGATGCCCGTCGAGGGCGTCCAATTCCACCCCGAGAGCTTCCTGACCGTCGAAGGTCCGCGGCTTCTTTCGAACTTTCTGCGCCAATTGCCGCGGTCGAACGGGCCAATTCCCGATGGTCGATTGACGATGGTCGATTGACGATTGCATCCGCCTCGCGAGGACGCGCCATTGCCGTTGGGATCAGTGCCGCGCGAAAGGTCGAACAAGAGATGACTCCGCTCCCGCACGGTCGCAGCTCGGATCAAAACGACAATCGCCGATCGACAATGAGAACTGTCGATCGGCGATCGGCCCTTGGCAATTGGTCATGGGTGGATGGCAGCCGCTATTTCGTCACACCCGCTCTTGATCCGATCGCGGGAAGAGCCGTTTGAGTTGGTCGCGCAGCCGGGCCGCGTCTTCGAAACGCTCCTGATCGACCGCGCTGCGCAGGGCCTTCCGCGTTCGAACCAGGGAATTGCGCGGCAGCTTGCCGCCCAGCTCGGCCGCCAGTGATCGTAGAATGCGCATTTCCTCCGCCTCCTCGACGCGGGCCTCGCTCTCCGTTCCGGCGAACAGGCTGCGGATGTCCATGATCCCCCGATTGACGTGGGCCAGGGCGCTGGCCGGCTCTTCCTCCTCCATCGCGTGATACGCCAGTCCGCGGGTCTGCATCATCACCACGTACGCGCGAAACTCCTCCATCGCGCTGCGGTCGTCGGGCTCCATGGCGTAGTCACGGCAGAGGTCCAGAAGCCCCAGGCTGTGCGTGGTGTCGTCAACTACTCCGTCGAACTCTTCGAGGACGAAATAGGCGATGTAGCGGCGATAGAATTGTGACGCTTCCTGGCGAAGCGCCTCGCATTCAGCCGGTGACAGCACGAACCCCAGCGGCGTGCCGTTCCGCTCCTGATGCTTGGCGAGGCGCTTGTGGTGATAGGCGAGCAGCGAATCGCAGCCGTGCGGACGCGTGCCGTCGGGGCGACCTTCGGCCGCCATCTGCAACACCCCCAGCTCGACGCGCATTTGAATACGAACGCTTTCGTCGGCGCCGAGAATCTTGCGAACCGAGATCTTGTCCGGTTCGTAGGGCCAATCGCGCAATACCTCGTGCAGGTCGATATAGGACATAGCTTCCGCCCTCCCCAAGGGCATTGACGGCCTGTTTCCCAAGCCAATCGTAGGCCGCCATGAGCGTACGATTCAAACCCGCAAGCTCCGGTTCTCCGGCTGGAGAGTCTGCTAATTCGTTGTGGACACCCAGGTAAGATGGGTTGCTGGCAGAAAACGCGCGTGGCCGGCGAACGCCGGCGACAGAGCGTCGCAGGGGGTGTTGGGTGCGTCCGTTTGGATCCGCACCGCCTCGAAGCGGCGGGCGGGAGCCGAACCGGCGGTCTGCCGTTGGGGAGCGGGCCGGGCGTTGTCATCCCAGCAGACGGGAGTGTTGCCGCAGGGTCAGATAACGATGTCGATGAGTCGATCGACGGTTGCGTTGATGCGTTCGGGGTTCTCGTACGTCCCTTGGTCGATTTCGGAACGGATCGCCCGCAGCTTAGCGACGCGGAAGGAGGATTGGTCCATCGCATCGGCAGCGGCTCGCCGGAAGTGAAGGCCGGAGGCCGCGCCGTGGACTTCTCCGGCACCCGCCCCCACGCCTCCGTGGGGGCTATTGGTCGAAGGGCGAGCGAAATACGCCCCGACAGAAAGGCTGTTGCTGATGTTGGCGATCTCGATCATCTTGCCACGTCCTTGCACGACCCCGATGGACTCAGGGTAGCCACGCTGCCAGACCGGAATGGGAACACCTGCCACGGCATCCCGGTGGTCGTTCGAACCACGTTCGTCGTTCACTGCCCAGGGCGAGGAGAAACACCGATCGTACCCGTCCGATATCGCGGCTCGCTGATGGTCCCTAGCAGTACTGCTGTAACGTCCCCACCCGACAACCCCAGCGGCTCGACCGCCGTTTCTAGTATCGTCAGGGGCGTTCTGCGAGCTACATCGAAAATAGCCGGAAACACCCTGTGATTTTCAAGATAACACAACATCTTGCAACAGGTGTTCCCCGTACCTCCTAGGCTTCGCGTCCCCACCCGGTAGCGCAGCTCGCGTGGACAGCCTACTTTTGGTCATTTCGTTAATCGGCCAAGACATACCCTGAATACGAGAAAAACTAATAAGGCACGTTAATTAACCAAGAAGATTTCTTGCGAAGCTTCATCGGTTCTGGGGACTGGTTGAATGATTCGATTGGGAAGCCCAGATGCGGTCAAGCGGGCTGGCTTCCCGGGGCGACGCCCAGAATGCCTGCAAGGCGCGAGAGATCGAAGGGCTTCTCGAGGGCGACGCCGGTCGCATGGACGATGGCCGCGCGGGACGGGCTGGAAACGGTGTGGACGATGCCCGCGTCGGGGTTCTGGGAACGGACAAGTTGCTCGATCCGTGCTTCGTCGGCATCGGCCATTGAATCCGCAAGCACGACGGCGTCGAAGCGCCGCTTTGCAGCCAATTCTACGGCGGCGGCCGGGGTCTCCGCGGCGATCACCGAAAACCAGCGACCCAGATAGGTCACCAGCGACCAGCGCAGCAGCGAGTCAGGCTCGGCGATGAGCACTGACGGCATGGACGTGGCTGGCGCGTGGCTATCCATTGACGTACCTCAACGTACCTCGTGTTCTCTAGGTCGGCCGGAACCTCGCCGGAAGCGATTCAGAGCGATTCCTCAGGTACTTGGATGTGCAGGCTGCGTGCCAAACGAACCGATTTCAGCTTCAGGGGCAAGTTTTCGGGTTGTGCGTTTGCACGAAGCGGCATCGGTGCGATAGCCAAAACGTGCCTGAACGAGCCGCAGGTCATATAATCCGGGCCGATGGTCTCGTTCGGCGAACTACAAGAATACATGGGTCTGGGCGACGCGGACGTCCGGGCGATACGCGGGTTGGCGGGGGAAGCCCGGCAGGTTCTCCCGGCGGTCATCGAGCAGTTTTACCAACGGCTTCTGAATTATGCTGAAGCCCGCCAGGTGCTCGAGGCGAACCGCTCGTCGCTGGACGCGCTTCGCGGAACGCTCCGCGGGTGGCTGGAGGAAGTTTTCAACGAGACCCCCGACGACGCCTACGTTGAGAAGCGGTTCCAGATCGGGCGGACGCACGTACGCGTCGGACTTCCGCCGCGGCTGATGGTCAGCGGGATGGAGTTGATCTGGCAGTCGCTGGAAGAGAGGTTGGGCGGCGCGGGGGCGAGCGCCGAGCGGCGATCGGCGCTGAACTCCGTGCATAAGATTCTGATGCTCGACCTCGCGGTCATGTTGGAGAGTTATCAGGAGAGCTATGCAGAGCAGGTTCGTCGGTCGGAACGGAGCGCGGTGGAGGAGAAGCTGACGCGGGCGGAGCATCTCGCGGAGATCGGCCAACTCGCGGCCTCGCTGGCGCACGAGATCAAGAATCCGTTGGCCGGAATCAGCGGGGCGATCCAGGTCTTCCGGGACACGATGCCGCACAACAACCCGCACCGTCCGATCCTGACGGAGATTCTCGGGCAGATCAACCGGCTGGATGCGACGGTGAAGGACTTGCTTCTGTATGCCCGCCCGCTGCCGCCGAAATCGGCGAAGTTCATGCTGGGCGACGTGGTGACTCGGGTTCTGTCCGTGCTGCGCGAGGAGCCGGCGCTGCAGCGGGTACGGATTGAGTGCGAGGCGGCGGTGAACTCCGGCCAGATCGTCGGGGACGACGGACAGTTGGAGCACCTGGTCATCAATCTGATTCTCAACGCCGCCCAGGCGTCGCGTGACGGCGGCGTGGTGCAGGTGAAGGTCGATGGAGCCAAAGAGTGGGTGCGGTTGTTGGTGCGTGATGACGGGGTGGGGATGGCCAAGGACGTCCGCGAGCGGGCCTTCGAGCCTTTTTTCACCACCAAGTCCAAGGGCACGGGGTTGGGATTGTCGATCTGCCGGCGGATCGTGGATGCGCACGGCGGGAGCATTCGATTGGACAGTGAACTGGGCCGAGGGACGACGGTGACCGTAGACCTGCCCTCGGGACCGCGAAGCGGAGGCGCCAAGACCTTGCCATGAGCGTGCGCGTGCTGATTGTCGAGGATGAAAACCTGATCCGCTGGTCGCTGCGGCAGAAGTTCGAGGCCCGCGGCTTCACGGTGACGGACGTGGACCGCGCCCAGGCGGCGCGGGAGGCGCTGAACGGCAACGTCTTCGACCTGGCGATGCTGGACTACAAGTTGCCGGATGCGACGGGATTGGAATTGCTCCGCGAAATCCGCGAGACCGACACCGACGTGGTGGTGATCATGATGACGGCGTTTTCGAGCATTGAAAGCGCCGTCGATGCGATGAAGCTTGGAGCGTACGACTACATCACCAAGCCGTTCGACATGAACGAAGTGCTGCGGACGGTGGACAAGGCGCTGGAGACCACCAAGCTGCGCCGCGAGGTGCGGGAACTTCGCCGCCAGGTGCAGCACGAGTACGCGGTGGGGCGGATCATCGGCCGACACGCGTGCATGATCGAGCTGTTCGACGTGATCGACCGGGTGGCCAAGAGCGGAGCGTCGACGGTGTTTTTGCGAGGCGATTCGGGGACGGGCAAGGATCTGGTGGCGCGGGTTATCCACTTCAACTCGGAGCGTGCCGCCCGACCGTTTATGAACATCACCTGCACGGCGCTTTCCGAGTCGTTGCTGGAGAGCGAGCTGTTCGGTCACGAGAAGGGGGCGTTCACCGACGCCAAGGCGACGAAAAAGGGTCTGTTCGAGCTGGCCGACGGCGGGACGATCTTCCTCGACGAGGTGGGCGACATGCCCCTGGGGTTGCAGGCCAAGCTGCTGCGCTTCCTCGAAGAGCGAATGTACCGCCGCGTGGGGGGGACCAAGGAACTTTCGGTGGACGTGCGGGTGATCGCCGCGACCAACCGGGACATCGACAAGGCCATCGCCGACGGAAAGTTCCGTGCGGACCTGATGTTCCGGCTGAACGTGATTCCGATTCCGCTGCCGCCGCTGCGGACTCGCGGCGACGACGTTCGCCTGCTGGCCCAGCACTTCGTCACCGGGTTTTCGCGCGAGTTCCGCAAACCGATCAGCAACATCACCGAGGCGGCCTACAAGCGACTTCAGGCGTACGCCTGGCCAGGCAACGTACGCGAATTGCGCAACGTCCTGGAGCGGGCGGTGCTGCTGTGCCGCGGGGACGTGATCGACGCGGCCGACCTCGTGCTTGGACCGATCGATCCGTCCAAGACGAGCCAATCGGCGTCCGAAGTAACCCTGCCTGACGCGGGCCTCGACCTGCGCGAACTGGAAACCAGTCTGCTGCGCCAGGCGCTGGCGAAGACCAACAACAACCAGGTGCAGGCGGCCAAGCTCCTGCATCTCTCGCGCGACGCGCTGCGTTATCGGCTGGAGAAGCTGGGGATATCCTAAGGCGGCGTAACTGCAACCAGAGGTTGCCTCCAAGCCGAATGCGGAATGGCGAATGCGGAGTGCGGTATACCCATCCGTACCGCGACCGTGAGCGGCGCACACCCGGCGATATGGTGGAGGCGTGGACGACGCCGACGCAGCGATCAGAACCGCGACAGTATGGAGCGGTCGTCGTTTCGATCCGTACCGCGACAGTATGGAGCGGTCGTCGTTTCGATCCGTACCGCGACCGTCAGGGAGCGGCCCCCTCATCGTCCCCAGCGCGGTCGGGCATCAAGCCCTGATAGGTCGCCCGTAAAGTGCGACGCCAGCGCGGGAGCCGCTCTGGACGCTCTCCGCTCGTAGCATCGCCCACCGTGCGGCACCAACAGCCGGCGTTCCGGCGGGCAAGCTGCCGGGGGCGTCCAGCGGGCCGAACCGGCCGGCATTGAAAGAAAATCTTCGATTTTTCGCGCCACCACGACTTGTTGCGCGTCTTAATCCTGGGAGGGTTCCTGGCCACGAGCCGAACCACGCCGTCCATTGCCTGCAAGTGGGTGTTCACCGTGCTTGCGCAATCGACGGTCGGCGAGCGGATCATCGTCGTACGTTGATCGTCATCGTTCCTAAGTCCTGGAGTCACGCCGATGCTAAGCGAAGAACGCCGCAAGAGATTTCGTCTCGACAGCACCGTTGGGATTGTTGCCGTTCTTTCGATTGTCGGTTCGCTGGCTGGTTCGGAACCGAGACGTAGCGGAGTGATCGTCGGGTGGGGTAGTCAGGTCGTCGGCGCACCAAGCGACCTAAGTCACATGGTCGCGGTCTCCGCGGGGGGCGACCATAGTTTGGCCTTGAAGGCCGACGGGTCCATCTTCGCGTGGGGAAGCAACAGGTGGGGTCAAGGCAACGTCCCCACACCCAACACGGGCTTCGTGGCCGTCGCAGGGGGCACCTTGCACAGTCTGGGTCTCAAGGCCGACGGGTCCATCGTGGCCTGGGGACGCAATACCTACGGCCAAACCAGCCTGCCCGTGCCCAACACCGACTTCGTCGCCATCGCCGCGGGCGGGTACCACAGTCTGGGTCTGA
>JBBTCJ010000172.1:0-2024 GCA_038043285.1 Planctomycetota bacterium
CGCTGGCGTTCAAGTCTGGCGCCACGGGCGAGACGCTCTCGATCTGGACGTCCCCGCCTGGCCCCGGCTTCGCGCGCGACTTCGCCGTGCTCGACGACGTGGACGGAGACGGCACGCGCGACATGGCCGTGTCCGCGGTGCCTTCGTCCCCGCCCGTGGCCGGCAAGGTCGAACTGCGTTCGGGCGCGACGGGCGCCTCGCTGTGGATCGTCTCGTCTCCGATCCCGTTCGCGCAGTTCGGCGGCTCGCTGGCTGCCGCGGCTCGTTTGGGCGGGGGGGGTGGCGGCGGTGTACGAGGTCGTCCTGCGAGCGCGAACGCCCGGGTTCCTCCGCTCGGTCTTCGCCGTGCGCGGCGACGAGGTCAGCGACGAGACGAAGGTCGCGGAGCTGACCAGCGATTCGGCGGTCGAGGTTGTGGCCGACCGCGCCGCCCGGGTGCGGGCTTCGACGATGCGGAGCGATGCGCTTCGCGTTGTCGATCCGGTCAAGGCGTTGGAGGAGCAGGCCGAGGGCGAGGCCCATGTGGCCGCGCTCGCACTGGCCGAGGAGAATCTCGCTCGACTGACGGTTCGTTGCGGCCTCGCCGGACGGCTCATCGCCGCGGTGACCGATTCGCAGATTGGACGATACTTCCGCGAGGGTGATCCGCTGGGCGTGGTGGCGGGCGGTCCCTGGGTGGTGCGGGCGATTCTGACCGAAGAAGAGATCGCGCTGGCGGGGGCGCGAGTGGGAGCCGAGGTGACATACCGGGCGGCGACGATGCCCGGACGGGCAATTGCCGGGCGACTGGCGCGGATCGCGCCGATCGGATCGCGATCGGTGGCGCTGGCGTCGTTGACGCACCTTGGAGGAGGGGATATCGCGGTGGATCCGCAGACCGGCGAGGCGAACAGGCCCTATTTTGAGCTGGTCGTCGAGCTTTCCGGTATCGACGTCGAGTTTCTTCGGCATGGGATGACGGGAACGATCAACTTTTCCGGGCACAGCGAACTCCTGGGGAAGTCCGTCGCACGTCGGTTCATCCGGTTCTGGAACGAGCTTCACCAATAGGCTTCCACTTCGAGGCGCCGCCGTCCGCGCGCAGGAACCGCCCGGCGAATAGCCGTCGTGAAACTCCAGCCATACCGAGCGGCAATCCCATAACGACCGCGAAATGGGGACTTTCGGCGCGCCGCTGCACGCACTCGTCCGGTAATACGGCGGAGTCCGCCCGCCCGCGCATTCGCCGTCACGCAAGCCTACCGAGGGACGTGCGGAGGTTGAGCCGGGAGGTCTTGGCAGGAAGGAGGATTGTTTCGTAGGGTTGAACAGAGTCCCGTCGTGGGCATCCTTTCGGTTATGGGAAGGAGCCACCTGCGGGACGTTCCGTCAGGAGGGGGCGATGGGGAAGCGCAATTCCAACCGAGGCAGCAATCATCGGCGTATCGGCAAACCCGAACCGGACGCGCCAGGCGGCGATCCGCAGTCCAAAGCATCCCTGCAACTGGAGGCCCTGGAGCCGCGGATATTGCTTTCGGCAACCTGGGTCGGAACGGATGGGGACGATACCCACGACGCCGGCAACCAGGGCGACGAGCTTTACGGCATGGGCGGGAATGACACGCTGCACGGCGGGACCGGCGGCGACCTGATCGACGGTGGAACGGGAAACGATCAGCTTCTCGGCGACCAGGGCGCTGACACGTTGATCAGCGGCGGCGGCAGTGACTACATGGAGGGCGGCGTCGGTGGCGACACGTTTCGGTTTACCGGCGCCCAGAATGGGGACGTAGTGACGGTGGTGGGCGGAAACGGCCCCGATACTATCGATCTGTCGGCGTTCAGCAACGGCCAGTTGCAGGACAACGGTTCCAGCATCGGCGTCGATCTGGGAGGCGGGCAGTCATTCACCATAAATTACTCCGAAATCGAGAGCATTCTGACGCATGACGGAACTTACGCACCCGGCGGCATCCCCGCGGGAAACCAGGCGCCGACGGCCACGGACGGGAGCGTGAGCTTCAATGAGGATTCGAGCGGGGCCA
>JBBTCJ010000172.1:2124-8763 GCA_038043285.1 Planctomycetota bacterium
CAGCGCGGTTCAGGTGGGCGGTTCGGTGAGCCAGGCGGACGTTGCCGCGGGGCATCTGACCTTCGCACCGGAGGCCAACTGGAACGGGGACACGACCATCGGCTTCCACGCCCATGACGGGACGGCGTTGTCGAGCAACGCGGGGGCGTTTGCCATTCACGTTGACCCGGTGAACGACGCGCCGACGGCCACGGACGGGAGCGTGAGCTTCAATGAGGATTCGAGCGGGGCCATTACGCTGGCGGGGAGCGATCCGGACGGGACGCCGATCGATCACTACGTCATTGATGCGCTTCCGAGTCACGGCACGTTGCTGCTCAACGGCAGCGCGGTTCAGGTGGGCGGTTCGGTGAGCCAGGCGGACGTTGCCGCGGGGCATTTGACCTTCACCCCGGAGGCCAATTGGAACGGGGACACGACCATTGGCTTCCACGCCCATGACGGGACGGCGTTGTCGAGCAACGCGGGAACGTTCGCCATTCACGTTGACCCGGTTGACGACCCACCGGCCGTGTTCGGAGGCGGTGGCGGCGCGCCACCGAGTACGGTCAGTACCGGGCCTGATCCCGCACCGACGATCGGCGCGCAAGCGGGTTCGTCGGATCATGCCGCCGGCGATCCGACGTCCGTCGATGGGTCACTCGATGAGCCTGTCGATCAGGAACCTACCGACTACCAGGATGATGGTGTTCAGGTCGTGGACGTTCTGCCTCCGGCGCCGGATCAGCCGCCGCCAGCCGCTGACGATGTCCAGCCACTGCCCGTTACAGACGACGTACAGTCTACGCCCGGACATTCCGGCGATGCGCCGGCTAGCGACGCGGGCAGTGGGTCCGGCACGGTATCGGCCCTGCATCCCGGGACGTCAAGCCCGGCGAACAGTGGCTACGTCGTGGACCGGTCCGGCGATGCAGGCTCACCGGGGGTGAAATGGAGTCCCAACGAGAACATCGCGGTGCTCAACCCGTTGCAGCACCTTGGCGACAGCGTTGAATACAACATAGGGCATGCCGCGCCTGAGGCCATGCCGCACGCTCCCATCGCTTCTGGCAACGAGCTGAAGGACTCGACCGATCACTTTGTCCCGACCGCGGTCATCGAGATGGAGGCTCCTCGTCCGGTTACGCTGGCGGTAGATCTCGTCGGGATCGAACCGGGACAAACCGTGACCGATGTCTTTCACGAGATCGCCGGGGGAACCTCGAGTCATCGAGAATTGCCCGGTGGACAGAGCGTCGAAACCAACGCTGCGCCAGCGGCTTCATCGGGGCGGCTGACGGAAGACGGGGCCTTTGAACTGCCGGGCGTGATGCGTTCCGAGACGCCGTCGGATGCCGTTGCAGCGGCTCCGCAGTACGCTGAGCTACTCGATGCTGGTGCGGCCGGCTTCTTCGCCAAGCTCTGGGCGGCGATTCGTGGGATCGGGCCTTCACAGCCCACCAATCAGGCCAACTCGGGAACGGAACGAGTCGGCCAAAGACGATAGGAGTCCGAGGCGGATGCCCCCGTCTTCGCGCACCCGCAGGTGCACGTTTCGTGGCTCAGCGATCGTGCGTGAGTGGGGCGCGGCGTCAACAGGCGACTCGTGTCGGAGGGCTGTCGGATCGTGATGCTCAACGACCGTCGCTGAAGGCGGATTCTGTCGTCAGTCTTAGCGCGTCGACCATGACGTCCGCGACGACGGAGTGACCGTCCGGGGTCCAATGCTGGTCGTAGGTGTAGTACGCCTGCACGCCGCGTGCGACGGCCTCGCGCAGCGCCGGAGTAAGACTGACAAAGGCGACCCCCTCTTGCCGGGACCATTCGCCGACGACTTCCTCCTTGGCTTCGATCCGATCCCGAAGATTTCGCAGAAACGTCGCGGCCTCCGGCAACTCCTGCTTGACGCCCAGGGCGGCAAAGCGTCGAACGTTGTCTACGGGCAGCCGATCGGCCGCCAGCGGCAGCGTCACGTGCGCCTTCGTCGGTGCATAAACGACCACCAGGCGTGCGCCGACCCCCGCGCACTTCTCATACATTTCGCCCAACTGGCGTCGCGGGTTCAGCCAGTGCTTGTCGAGGGAGAACTGATCCTTCGTCTGGTACAGATCCATGAGCTGTTTCGGTTCGAAGGCGTAACGCCGCCCCAATGCGCCCTCGGGGATGGTCAGCGGCAGCCAGGAGATAACTGCTGAGTTCGCCAGCGGCGCCCCGGCGCGGATCGGACCGAAAGTCCGAATCAGCGACCTGTCAACTACGTCCAGGAGCGGCGACTGCTTCATGTACTCCGCGAAACGGTCGCCGAAGTCGGGATGCTGGCGCTTTTCATCGCTCTTTGTCGAGCGGAAGTCGTTGCCTTCGTAGAGCAGGCACAAGACCATCCGGGGCTTGAGCGACAAACCAATCTCCGTCAAGGACGCCAGGTACTGGAACGGGTCATAACCGGACATGCCGAGGTTGTAGACCGTCAGACCGGACCGCTCGGCGAGAATGCGGGGCCAGGCGTGTTCGTCGGAAACGCTGGATCCTTCCGCAAAGGAGTCTCCGAGCACGACGACGTCGTACGACTCGAGGCTGGTCTGGTTGCGGAAACCGCGGCGGTCCGTTCGCAGCGTGCAATCCACCCGACCATACCCCGGCGGCGCACCCGGAAAAGTGCGGAACGTCGGGGCCTTGTCTTCGTACACCTGCGCGTAGGTTGCGTTCGGTGGATGATGAAAGGCGGCTGAGTCGCGCACGTAATGCAGGCGGTCGGGCGTTCTTGCGAGGAAGTCGATCGCCGCCAGCGACGGCGCCAGGAAAACGACGGCCGCGATCACCTGGAACCACCGTCGCTTGTAACGGTCGCCCGTGGCCCAGTCGATGTACAAGCTCACCAGCGAGAGGAACCCGACGCCGACGTTCCAGTGGAAGTGAACGCGGGAATACCGGCCCAGCAAGGTCTCCCGGCCCCGTGCGATCTCCGCGACCACGTCGCTCGGGATGATCCACAGCAAGACGTTGGTCACGAGAACAATGCTCAGCCAGATTTTCTGTCGCGCGATGAGCTTCATTGGCCGACTCGGATTGCCCCTTCAACTCGGAATCTGTCTCAACATAATCGGCAAGACTTTCAACCATGTGCGGCGCCGGCATTCTGCCGGTGGAAACACGGGCTGGAAGCCCGTGCCACAGGTGCTTGAGCAGGCATCTACGAGACTGACGGTGAGACTACCTCAGCCGTGTTTGAACGACTAGAGGGGGCGTATTATCACCGCCTTCGGCGACGTCGGGCAATACAACTCGCAGACGCCGCACCCCGTGCATCCGGGCACGACGATCTCCGGCGGACCCGCGCCGGCAAGCCGTATGGCTCGCGCGCCGAGCGGGCATCGAACGACGCATTCGTCGCACGGATCGCCGATTGTCCGCACGCACCGAGTGGTTGAAACTTTCGCGAGTCCCATCCGCACCATCGACGATTCCGTCAGCGCCTGCAACGCGCCGCTTGGGCAGACGTGGGTGCACTTCAATCCCTCGCAGAGCACGCACGCCGCCTTGGCGGGGTCGATGTTCGGGGTTCCGGCTAGCCGGGAAATCGACGTCTCGAGCGGGAAAATCGCCGAAGCGGGACACGCCCGGACGCATTCGCCGCACCGCCGGCAGGTGTCCGAGAACCGTTCGGGACCAATCGCCCCCGGCGGTCGAAGGAGCCTCAAGTGTTTGACAGGACGTGCCTCCGCCGGGACGAAATCCGAAACGGCATTCAAGGCCCGCCGAAGCGTGTCCCCGAAAAACGCTCTGCGATGAAGATCGTCCATGAGCTTCGTTGGTCAGTTCGACCACCTCCCGATCCATCCGACCAACCATTCGGCGAAGGAACTTTTGCTCATGGGCAGGTCCGCACCGTCGCGCCCTTCCGGCTCGAATCGCCTTCCATCGCTGGTCAGGATCGTTGCCCGGATTCGATCGGCCCCAATGGTTTCCAGCGGATTGGCTACGATGGCATCAACGCCTTTACCGTGAAGCTTCTCAGCCGCACGTTGCTCCAGCGCCGCCTGTTCCTCAAGGGCGAACGCGATGATTCGCTGCCCCGGGCGTCGGCGCGACGCGCAATGCGCGACCAGGTCCGGGGTCGGCTCCAACTCCAGAACCAACGAATTCTCGCCGCGGGGAAGCTTCCCCGGATGGCTCTGTCTTGGGCGATAGTCGGCGACGGCCGCGGCCATCACCAGCACGTCGCATTCGGGAAAGTGCTCGCCCAGAAGCGATTCGAGATCCGCCGCCGAAACGAAGTCCAACGTTCGGATCCCTTTCGGCGGCGAGGGGCCTGGGCCAAGAAGAAGCGTGACCTCCCAACCGGCGTCCTGGGCTGCCTGGGCGATGGCCATCCCCATTTGTCCACTCGAACGATTCGCCAGGAAGCGTACCGCGTCGATCGCTTCGTGGGTCGGACCCGCCGTGACCAGCATGGAACTTCGCTTACTCATGGGCGGCGCGCGGCTCCTTCAAACCTTCGCCAAGCGCCAGGTGAAAGCCGTATTCCTTCGAGTTGTACGCGTCGTGAAGGTCGCGCAAGCCCTCCTGAATGAAACCGAACCCGCGGTACAAACGGTGCGCGTCGTCGAATCGGGTGTCGCTCCAGAGAAGAACCCGGTGAAGTCCCCGGCGGACCGCTTCGTCGAGCACCTGGCTGACCAGCCTCCGCCCCAGGCCCAGCCGGCGATGGGTTCGGCGTACGTACAACGATTTCAGCTCGCAAGCTACGTCCTCGACCGGGATCACGCCGACGCAGCCCACCAATTCTTTTCCGCATCGCGCCGTCCAGAAGATTCCTCCGCGCGAGCCGAAGTACTCGGCCGGTTCGCGGAGATGAGCATCGACGCCGCACACGTCGAGTGCCAACCCGTACTCGCGAAAGACTTCTCCGACCAGCGACTGGATCGCCGCCGCATCCGCCTGCGGCGCGGCTTCGATGTGGATGTCCGTGAGTGCGTCGTAAGGCATACAATTCTCAATCCGCCGGAGCTTTCCCACGGATGCTCAGCTCAGAAAGAAGACCTCCGGTCGATCCACCACGCCCGACGCCTTTTTCGCTTCCTCGACGTTGGGGGCGCTGACGAAGCGGCGACCCTGCTCCAGGTCGGTCACGTCAAAGAACATGAAGACCTCGCTGGGATCGTCGAGATTGCGAAGGACGTGTCGAACGTGCAGGCCCGAGGCTCGCTGGGCATCCGCGTGGGAGTCGAAGACCGCCTTCCATTTGTCGAAGGACTCCACCCGAACGCGGCAGATCATGTGGTACATGCCGAATAGTTCCGGGTGTACGCCACCCACTCTCGCCGCAAGCGAAACCGGCGTCCGCCCCTCGACGCCGGCCGCGGCGTCAGGCAAGAGCCTCATCTGCGGGAGCACCGCCCGCACGGTCCAATCACGTTGCGTGCATTCGCCGACGCACCGAGTATACTCCGGCGGCCCGGAAAACCTTAATCTTCGGATCGCCGGGTGCCATGACTCGAACGCGGCGGCCCGCTGAACGTGGCCCTGCTGCCGGGAGATCGATGTGGACGCCGCATTCCTCCGGGCGCCCAAACGGAGGGTTTGCCTTGTCGTTGCATGAAACCATGCGCATCACGCGGCTTCGAGACCTGATCCGCGACGTGCCGGACTTTCCGCGACCGGGGATCATGTTCAAGGACATCACTCCGCTCCTCGCCAACCCGGCGGGGTTGGCCCTGGCCGTGGAATACCTCACCCAGCCGTTCCGCCACATGAAGGTTGACCTGGTGGCGGGGGCCGAATCGCGCGGGTTTATCTTTGGAACCGCCGTGGCCCAATGTCTGTCCGCGGGCTTCGTGCCCATTCGCAAGCCCGGTCGCCTTCCGCACGCCACCCATGGCGAGGAGTATGCGCTCGAATACGGCGCCGACCGGGTGGAGATTCACAAGGACGCCGTGGAGCCTGGCGATCGCGTGCTGCTGGTCGACGACGTGCTGGCCACCGGAGGAACGATGTCCGCCTGCTGCCGGCTGGTCGGCGCTCTGGGCGGGAACATCGTCGGCGTGGCCGTGCTCATCGAGTTGGTGTTCTTAAACGGTCGCAACCGCGTGGGTGATTTTCCGATCCATTCGATTCTGCGATACGATTCGGAGGCCTCAATGCCGGACGTGTAGTGCGCTGGCGGATCCGCCGGTGGGTCAACGGGGGTGTAGCTCAGTGGTAGAGCAACGGCCTTTTAAGCCGTAGGTCCTGGGTTCGAGACCCAGCACCCTCAGTCGTCGAGGCTTAGTGCCACGCGATGACACACGCCGATCAGAGCCGCGACCGTGAGGGAGCGGTCTTTCCCGTTCCTTTGTCGCACCGTCGCATCTTCAACGCTTTTGATCTCCTCGGTCGAGTCTCCGAAACAACGGCCTGATCCACGGATGACACCGATGGGCACAGATGAACAACACCGGCGAGAAAAGTATCTGCCTATTGTTTTTCTCCGTGTCAATCTGTGTCCTCTGTGGATAACGTCGCTTCTCTTCCAGCCTTTTCTTATCCTTTCGTCGCCTCCTCGACGATCTCGATCTTCGGCGAGGTCGAGGCGATGGGCCGCCGCGCCGAGCACGGGGTCCGTGACCGTTCCGGCGGCACGCGAGCCGCCCCGAAGGGGCGCAGGCTTGTAGCCACGGGTGA
>JBBTCJ010000173.1:0-15613 GCA_038043285.1 Planctomycetota bacterium
GTTCGGCCGCACGAACCGGCGGATGATCGACGATATGGCCAACCACGCCACGCGAATCCGCCGCTACGGCGAGCGGCACGGACTGGAGCGCGTGGAGAAGACCCTCGATACGTTCCTGTCGCTGGAGAATCTGATCGACCCGCACTCCGTGTTCATGCTGCGTGAAGCCAGACCACACCGAGCCCGGGACGACGACGAGGAGGACGGGGGGCGACGGGCGGACGGTGATCGACTGCCCGCGAAGGAGTACATGGACCGCTACATCAACCCACCCGCGTGGCTGGAACGCCGGCGGGCCAGGGAGCGGGAGCAGGAGGAAAAAGCCAAAACGCGCTTCCCCCAAAGACCGATGCGCGACGTGCTGCTGTTTCTGCTACAGCACGCCCCCATGGAGGACTGGGAGGCGGACGTGCTCTCGATCATCCGCGAGGAGGCCTACTACTTCGCGCCTCAGGGTCAGACGAAGATCATGAACGAAGGGTGGGCCAGCTATTGGCACTCCACGTTGATGACCAACTACATTCTTCGCGACGACGAATTGATCGACTACTGCGAGCATCACTCCGGAACGCTGGCCTCGTCGCCGGGGCGGTTGAATCCGTACAAGGTGGGCATCGAACTCCTCCGCGACATCGAGCGGCGTTGGAACACCGGACGCTACGGTCCGGAGTATGACGCCTGCGACGACATGCAGACGCGCCGCGAATGGGGCAAAGACAAGGCTCCGAAGGGACGCGTCGTCGCCAGGGGATCAGCCGGGCGGGAGAAGATCTTCCAGGTCCGCGCCCTCTACAACGACGTCACCTTCCTCGACGAGTTTCTCACGCCCGAGTTCGTGGAAGACCAGAAACTGTATCACTACCGCGTCGATCCGAGCACCGGAAAAATGGTGGTGGTCAACCGCGACTTCGACAAGATCAAGAAGCAACTGCTGTTCATGCTGACCAACCATTGCCAGCCGTACATTTTCGTCATGGACGGCAACTATCGCAACCGCAGGGAGCTGTACCTCGCCCACAGTCATACCGGCGCGGACGTGGAGATCAAGTACGCCGTCGAGACCCTCAAGCAGATTCAACGCATCTGGCGGCGACCGGTGCATCTCAGCGCCCGGATCGACGACGAGCCGATCCTGTTCAGCTTCGACGGGCAACAGTCGACGCAGCAGCACATCGACGCGGGGCTGGACGAACCGGCCAATCAGTTTTAGGTGGCCCCCAACGGCCGCTGGCCGCAGCGCCATTCATCCCGCCGCAAGCGCCAAAGCTCCCGCGAAACTGCGACAATGTCCGTCATGACCGACGGCGCGCCCGGGGGCGTGCGACCGTTTACGCCTATCGTGGCGCCACCAGGTTGTCCGGGGACAGGTCGTCGGATCGCGTCGCGTCCCCTCCGGTGCTGAACGAGACGATCTTGACGCCCGGATCGACGAGGAAGAGGAACGTCAGCACGTACTCGCCCTCCAGATCGGAAGCCTTGATGCGGTCGAACTGGGTCCGTTGAGCGCCGAGTTCCTGCAGGGTTGAGAAATAGAGCGTTTCCACAACGTCCTTGCCGCCGACTTTGGCGACGGCGTATTTCCCGACCATAAGGTAGCGGTTTCCGCGGTCGTCGGTCACGGTGAAGTTTTGGACCGTTGCGATCGTCTGGGTGATCGCGCGACCCAGACCGCTCCTCGCTTCAAGGTGCCGGGCGGAGAGTTGCAGCAGCCGCTTGTCTCCCGGGACGGCGAATTTCCGGACCTCCGCGTTCTTGCCGTTTTCCTGCTCAGCCACATCGCCGACGAGGTGTCCGTCCACGAGCGCGCCGTTCTCGAGCGTCGTGTTGGGCAGTTGACGATAGGCCCGCAGGACCAACGGAAGTTGATCCCCGAAAGTGGATTTGGAGGCTTCGGCTTCCGCCCCGCGGATGTTGCCGCCGCGGCCCGTTCGGGTACGCGGCGCGTTGGCCTCAGGCGCGGTCGGGGCCGCGGGTTGCGGCGGTGCGTCAGCCGCCGCGGTCTGCGGCGCCGGCTCCGACTTCCCGGCTTCGGGCGCCGCATCGGTCTTCGTCGGCTCAGGCGTGCGGGTTCGCGTCGTGCGTTTGGGCGGAGGACTCGCCGCGGCTGGCGGTGGTTCACTGGTCGAGGGGGGCGGAATCGCGGCTGATTCTTCCGCGGCGGCGGTCATTCCGATGGTCACCCTTGCCCTGGCCCCGTGTTTGTATTCGACAAACGACGGTTGGAATCCCTTGGGGACCGAAAAGACGACCTCGACCTGGTTGGAGGCGTCGCGTGGGCTGAAGACGTCGTCCACCTGAAGACGGCCTGCCGCGCCTTCCTTCACTTCGGCCACGTGATGGTTTCCGGGATCGTTGGCCTCAGCCTGCTGAATCGCCACAGCGTGTTCCTGATGCAGCAGACCGTCGCCCTTTCTCCCGACCAATCGAAACTGTCGGAGCGTGAAGAAGTGGTTCTTGGTCTCATCGCGGGCCTTGTCGAGGAGCTTCACGGCCACCGCGAGTAAGTCGCGGTCACGGCTTGGGTCGATCGGTTCAAAGACCGACGGCCTGTTCGCCTTGGAATCACCAGGGGTGACCCGGTAAAGCGTGTCCACGAGCTGGGCCGACGCGACGTTGATGGATCCGGGCGGGGCGTAACGGGACACTTCCGCGGGAGCCGCGCTCGACCACGACAAGGCGTCCACGAAATTGGGATTTTCGTGGTAGAAGGACTTTTCCCCGCCGAACAAACCGCCTGACAGCAGCGAAACCAAACCGGCGGCAAAGCGGTCCGGAGACAGGAACAGATCATGGACGTCAGCCACCACGGCGCTTCCGGCAGTGACCAGCTTGCCGTCCTTGACCGTCGCGGGCGGTGAATCCTTCCCGCCGTCGCGGGCGAAACTCGGCACGCGTTGAAAGCCCAGTATGCTGCGCCCGAACGGGATCATCTGGAAGCTCAGGGCGAGCACGCCGACCATGGTCAAGGCCGTGACCAGTCCCAGGATTCCGGACCCGATGCGATCCACCAACCCCGGCGTCGGACAGGCCCGGGTGATGACTTTGTCTAACACCAGACGGAGGATCACCAACGGGACGCCGAAAGTGCCCGCCAGGGCGATGGAGTACGCGAAATCGCGTTTCCAGTATACCGCGAGAAAGTTCACGGCCACCCATTCGAACGAACCCAACGCGGCTGCGGCGCAGCAAACCGTAAGGACCGCCATGATGATCGCGCTGAACAGACCCAGGGTCGCCTGGCGAAACGCGACGCCCAGCACCAGGAGAAGGAACAACACCGATACAATCATGAAACTACTCCGTCGGACCACCTGTCCCCAACCCCTGCCCCCCGCCCCACAGAAGGGCCGAGCGGTCCTGGGAACGGCATCTACTTTTCGCCGCCGGTCAGGCAGCGAAGAATCTCGTTCATGCTCGTCGTTCCGTCGATCACTTTGAGCAAACCCTCTTCCTGAAGGTAGTACATCTTGTTCTTGCGGCACTGGGCTTTGATGCGGTTGATCGGTGCGCCTTCCTTGATCAGGGCGGCTACCGCGGGATCGACGTTGAGCACTTCGAAGATTCCAGTTCGACCCGTGTATCCGGTTCCCTGGCAGTTGGGGCAGAGGATCGGCTTGCCCTTTCGGTCTAGCTTTTTCTCGCTGGGAGGCCGAAAGAACTTGTCAATCTTGTCGGCCGGAAGATTGAGCTTGGTCAGGGTCGCGGCGTCCGGCTGAAAAGCCTCGCGGCACTGCGTGCAAAGAACCCGCACCAGACGCTGGTTGATCACACCGAGAAGCCCTTTGGACGCCAGTTCGTTGTCGCTGAGCAACGCGAGGTACTTGCTCAGGGCGTCGAAGGAATCCTTGGCCCGCAGTCCCATGTAAATCTTACGGTCCTCGGCCGCGGCGCGCGAGGCGACGAGCGAGGTCTCGTGATCGTCGCACTCGTCGACCATGACGATATCCGGTTCGCGCCGGAGAACCGTCTGCAACATCCGGGCGTAGTTGAGGTCCTTGTTGGCGCCCTCGAACAACTGCTGGGTCACGTTGTCCAGTTCGAGGAGTTTCTCGCGTTCCAGGGCGTGGATGTTGTTCATATAGACGTCGTGACTGCGGAGGATCGCGTATTGCGTGGAAGTCAATCCATGCCGCGACGGAGCGCTGAGGATCAACAACCCGTGCGACTTGCTCATGAAGTGCTTGACCGTATCCACGCGTTGGGCGGCGAAGCCCAAGTCGGGTAGCCGCATGACCGCGGGACCGCTCTGGATCCGCAGCGCCAATCGCTCACCCGCGGTCGTTCCCGAGGTACGAACTTCGGTGACGCCCGGTGGCCCGGTATGGCCGATCAGCGCGCACTTGATTCTGCCGACCTGCGGCCGGCGGACTTCCTCGACGTTCAACCCGGCGATGCGTTTGAGATATCCGAAGATGCGCTCGCCGCTCTCCGGGGGAATGCCCTCGGGAAGTTCCGCGGGCACGCCGTCCACCCGGTACACCACGCGGCATTTGTCCTTGCCGGCCACCACCTCCACCTCGGAGGCTCGCCTCCAGAGCATGTCGTAAAGAAAATCCTGGACGGTGTCGTAGTCCCCGGCCTCCGCCGAGTCCTCGGGGGGTTCAACGCTCTTCCCGTCATGTGCGGAAATCTGCACGCGCAGCCCCTTGGAGGACGCGGCGGCCTTCTTTTCCCGCGCAAACAATCGCTTGATGTGCCCGAGGGTCAAGACACGACGGTTGACGCCGACGCGGGCGTTCCGGTGGATGAGGTAGGCCACCAGCGCCCCGCCGGCTATCAACGCCCAAAACACGGTTCCCAGGACGAACAGCCCGCCGGACCACGGCGGCACGAACAGGACGAGGTATCCCACCGCGCCGCCGGCGAGGACGATCATGTTCCAGTGTTCGCGTCGCGTCTTGACGCCGTCGGTGTCGCGATCGACCCACTGGGCGGCGGCGGCCCAGACGAACAGCAGCCCGACGGTGACCGCAATCTTGATGACGTTGACGTAGGTCACTGGTCCGCCGACGGCCGCGAGAAGGTAATCATTCATACGAGCATCCAAACCACGATCCGTTGCGGGTCACACCCGTGCCGGCAGCGCCCTAGCCGATGATTCCGCCGCTGCTGACCGAAATACCCTTCAGGCGCATCTTCATTTCGTCAGGGTTCGGCGTCGCCGCGTAGGCGGTCTTGACCGAGATCCACTCTTTCTCGACAAGCTGACGGATTGATTCTGTAAAGTCAATCATGCCCTCGCTGAGCGAGTTTCGGATGACCGGCCCGATCTCGCCGTCGCGCCCGTCGGCGATCAGCTTACGGATCGTAGCGTTGCAGATCATGATCTCGCACGCGGGAACACGCGGGATTTCCGGACGGATCCCGGGAAGCAGCTTCAGGCAGACGATCGCCTGGAGGTTAGCCACCAGCGAAGTTCGCACCAGGGGGCGGGCTCCCTCCGGAAAAAGCTCCAAAACCCGAGCGATCGTTCCACCCGCGCTGGACGCATGAATCGTACCGAAAACAAGGTGTCCGGTCTCCGCGGCGGACAGGGCCGCACCGTACGTCTCCTGGTCCCGAAGCTCGCCGATCAGCACCACGTCGGGATCCTCGCGCATCATGTACTTGAACGCGTCGGAGTAGTTGCCCACATCCAGCCCGACTTCCCGCTGGTTTACGAAGGCCATCTTGTCCTGATAGACGAACTCGATGGGGTCTTCGAGGGTCATGATGTGGCAGGCTCGGGTACGGTTGATTTCCTCGAGCATTGCGGCAATCGTCGTGCTCTTCCCGGTGCCGGTGATGCCGGTGAGCAGGATCAGACCTTGGCGCAACTGCGCCAAGCCGGCCAGCGTCTCGGGCAAATGAAGCTCTTTGAAACCGAGGATCTCCCGCGGAATCCGCCGCGCGGCGATGGACGTCATTCCGCGCTGGCGGAAAACGTTGATGCGGAATCGGTCGGCGCCTTCCAGCTGGTAGGCCAGGTCCAGGGAGCCTTGGTGGCGATAGCCGGCGATGCTCTTCTCGTCCATGATCTCGAACACCATGGACTCGATCTCTTCGTTGGAAAGCGGTTTTCCGTCGATGTTGCGGATGTCACCCTTGATGCGGAACTTGGCCGGCGTGCCCGCTTTCAGGTGCAGGTCGGAGGCGTGGTGGCGGCACATCGCACGGAAGTAGCGGTCGATGCGGGGTCCGCTGGTGCGTGGAGTCGGCGGCGTGCTCCGCTCGATGCTGACCCGCTCGTCTGACAAGACAGCCTTCCTCCTGGAATGGAGAAACTCCCAGCATCGCCCCAAGCAGCACCCCGACCGCGGGTTGCTCCCCCCCGACGCGACGTGTCAAGGGTCAGCCCGCTCGAGGCCCCGGCGGGCAGGACTTTCGGGTGCTCCAACCTCCACTTCGCCCCCGGTGGCCTGGACATCGACCGACAAAGAGCTGTCCAAGCCGGGAAGCGAGTCCGGGCATGCCAACCCGTCCAAACGCTTGCGGGTCGGGCAGTGCCAAAATGGTAAGCCGACGGACGCTCCCTGTCCACGAAGGCCAGGGAAAGGAGAGGCCCCAGGGTCCGTGGCAGTTTAGGCTGGACTGGGGCGTCTGTTCAGAACCGTGAGTGATCACGAGCGGTCCGCGCTAGACCGCTCCATGTTGTCGCGGTTCTGATCGGCGCGGCATCTCTTTCGAAGCTCCGCAGCGGTATGAACCGGACCAACAAAGACACGGGAAGCACCTCAGACGACAGCCGCCGGAAGTGTCAGGGACCCGGGCAGTTCAGTACCATGTCCCCGCCTGTCGTGCTTGGAGCGGGGCGTGGCCATTCCGCGGCTCATAAAGCATCACTGTCAGATGGCTTCGTTTGGTATTTTTTTTGCAGGGGTCACCATCTGCCATACGTTCAAGGCGAGGGGGCAAGCGGCCCTGCCGAACATTATCCTAACATGTGGAGGGACGAAGTCAAGGGGCTTTTTGGGGGGGATTCCGCGCGGGGTCCGCGAGCGTTCAGGCAGGGCGGGGGCGGGTGTTCAGAACCGCGAGTGATCACGAGCGGTCAGCCCTGGACCGCTCCATTCTGTCGCGGTTCTGATCGGCGCCTCACCTGATCGGCGTTTCACCTCTTTCGAAGCTCCGGGCCAGTAGGAACCGGACCAACAAAGACACGGGAAGCACCTCAGACGACAGCCGCCGGAAGTGTCACGGACCCTTTTGGTTCTCCCGGGTGAAGGCATCGCCGAGTCAGTAACACTTCAACGGCGTTTCATGACAACCGCTCCTGCTCCGAGCAACAGCCCGCCCATGACTACAGCCAATGTGGGCGAGATCGCGGGAATCTGTGGCTCCTCGACAACAAGATCGAATGTTCCTCCGGTGATCTCTCCCTCAAACGCGGTCCACGGCCCATCCGGACCTCCGCACGCCACCTCGAGTATTGCACCACCCACACCCGGATACGGGTTCGAGAGACCTGGGTTCAATCCCTCCAAGTGGTAGACCCCGGCAGCGAAGGCGGCGATGACTTGCAGGCTGCCGGCGTGTAACAAACCACCCGCGGGCCAACGTGCACGCGAATCCCAACGCCGCGATGCCGCAAACTCGACCGATCATGACGTGCCTCCTAATCTTGCGACCGACTCGAAGGATGATCGCTGTTCTACCCTCCCGCCGGATGGGGAGTCAAGGGGAACTCCTCGGCAGTGCGCTCTCAAGAACAGTGCGAATCCTGTCCGGTGAGGTAGACTCTGGTGACCCCATTCAGTGCGAGTTTCAGGCGATCGACCGTCCGCCGTCGATGGGAATCACTTGGCCGGTGACGTAATGGCCGTGTTCGACGAGGAAGCGCACCAGGGCGGCGACTTCCTCGGGCGTTCCTTCGCGGCCTACGAGCGTCTTGTCGATCAACTTCTGGCGCAGTTCGGGCGAATAGTCCTGGGGAAACACGACGATCCCTGGAGCGACTGCATTCACTTGCACATGTGGTGCCAGTGCTCTGGCCAATCCCTTCGTCAATGAGGACAACCCCGCCTTCGACACACAGTAGGCCAAATGATTACCCCAAGGCCGCTCGGCGGAAATGTCCGATAGATTGACGATTTTCCCCCGGCCGGAGGCGGATAGGTATGGCTTGGCATAGTGAGCGAGGGCCGCCGGCGCGATCAGGTTCGTGCGGAGCGTGGACTCCCAATGGTCGAGGGGAAAGGTGCATTCGCCTTCCTGGAGGGGGATCCCCGCGGACCATTGAGTAAGTGGTTCCGGCGTCGGCCGGTCCCTGACGGTCGCGGTACTGACGTCGTCGGCCGGAAAAACCGAGGCGTTGTTGACCAGGATATCGAGTCGCCCCAGGGCGCCGACGACCTGGTCGATCACGCTCGACCAGGAGGCAGGGTCGGCGAGGTCGGCGGAAATCAACTCCGCCCGTCGCCCGAGGGCAGTGACCGCGGCGGCGACATCGGCGGCCTCGGTCTTCGACGATCGGTAGTGGACCGCTACGTCGAATCCAGCGCGGGCGAGTTCGATGGCGATTGCCCTTCCGACGCGCCTGGCGGCGCCGGTCACGAGAGCGACGGCGCAGTCGTTGGACATGCCACTTTTCCTGTCCTTGTTGCGGCGCGGAAGATTCGGCGCGTGGGTCGGCTACAGTTGCCCGGCGCCAAGTTGAACGCTGGCGAGGGCGGTAGAGACGTTAGGCTCGAAGTCGAACACCTTGTCCAGCCCGGTGACCAGGAACAGACCCCAGACGTTCGTGTCGATGCCGCAGAGAACCAACTTACGCTTCCCGGCGATGAGTTTTTTGCGGAGCTTGAGGAGCTTGGCGATGTTCGAGGAATTGAGGTAGTTCACGCCGGAGAAGTTCAGGACAACGTCGACGTCCGACTGGGTGTCCAACTGATCGAGCAGCCCGGCCACGTCGTCCGTAAACGCGGGATCATCCTGCAACTCGACAACCAAAATGTTCTCCGACCAGTTCTCAATGGACACGACGGACGCTCCTCCGTTTCGACAACTCAAAGCCTAGCCTGCCGGACTGGCGCTGTCAACGCGCTTGACGCGGGAGTGGTTTTTCAATTTCTCGTTTCCTTTGTGCCGCTTTGCGACTCCTCGACGGCGCATGTCTCATACCAACCGCAGTTCGAGTTTGCCGATCGCCACCGTCGCGGGCGAGCGTTGGGTGCCACCGGCAGCCTGCGACCGGCGTTGGCACGGGCGGACAAGCCGCCCGTGGCGCCGTGGAAAGGATCACGCAGACGCCGGCCGGTTTATTGTCGGCGAACCAACAGATCAGTCTTGACGTTCAGGCGTCTCAGGGAGGGCGCCGCGTCCTTCAACCATCGCTGCGCGTCGGTGTAGTACCCCGCCGTCGGTTCGAGTCCGGGCTGCTGGCCCGACCAGTAACCATTGAAGACGTGCATGAACAACTCGCGCAAATACTTGCTGTAAACGCTGGCGAGGGCCACCGCGAAGTGCCGCTGCTCCCCCCCGACGGCGAACTCGACGCGGATCACGCGCGAGCCGTCGGCGAGGCGGTAGGCGCTGCACGTCTGGTTTTCTTCGACGATCCGCAACTCGTATCCCGGAAATGCGGTTGCCAGCGCGTCGCGGTAATGCATCCGCCCGCCCAAACGGTCGACGCCGATACGCACCAGGCGGTCCTCGCCGCAGCGGAGAACTCGACCGAGAACGCGCAGGGCAAGCCCAAGCAGTGCGACGGCCTTGTTGCGCGTGCCCGCGACCAGACGGTTGTAGTGCCCCTCGGCCAACGGTTCGCAAAAGACGCCGATCAAGTCGACGCCCTGCTCGCGGCCATTTCGCCGGACGGCGTTGGCCCGCGTCCCCACGTCGCCCACGTCGCGTTCCAGCGGGATGGCTGCGTCGGACGCACAATACCAGGGATATGATTCGAGTTGATCGGATGCGTGCGGGGCGACGGAGTGAATGAGCTCGCGCCAGGTTTGGGGATGTTTTCCGGACACCGCGAGCATGACCAGGGCGGCCCGTTCCAGCGGAACCAAACTCCCGCGCCCGCGAAACAACTTCTTGCTGTCGGCGATCGCCATTCGCCGCTCACCGCGCGAGGTCTCGCGCGAGCACGTCTCTGCCAGCGTTTCCCACAGACAATCGTTCACCCGCGCGTCCGGCACGCGAAAGGCTACGCCGGAGACCACCAGTGGTCCCAGCAACGGTCCAAACCCCGCTTCGTCAATCCCGGCGACGATGGCCACGACTGCGAGTCGTCCTTTCCCTGCGGGGAATCACTTCCCGCCCACACACATGGGTTTCAAAGCCTTCAGCAAAGCCTTGCATTCCTTGCCCGCAAGATCCGAGGGGTCGCAGAAGAACAATTCGTTCCGCCGGCCGGACGCGCCGCGAACCCGTGAGAGCATGCTGGCGATCCGGCGAACGCACTCTTCCGTCTCCGCACCGGTCCGCCCGAGCTTGGTGTTCACGATGATCACGTCGCTTTCCACCAGTCCGTGATAGGGTTGTTGGAGCTGAATGCGGGTGGCCAATTCGTCGCCCAGCGGCGAATAGAGGAAGCCTCGCATGTGCGTCGCGGAGAACTCCGGCCGCACCTCCGATGGCTCGGCGGACTCGTCCGGAAGGCCCTTAAAAAGCCCAAAAATCTCCGAGGCGAAGGCCGCCGTGTCGTCCAGCGCCTGACGCAGCTCCTTGGCCGCTTGGTGCGGATCGCGGAAGACCTCGTGGACCTTTCCTGGCGCCGGCATCACGAACACCCGATGGTCGTAGGGGTAGGCGCAGCGCAGCACGGGATCGGAGTCGGCTTCGATCACCACCGATCCGAACCGATCCTCACGATGAATGGCCGAAAGCGCCTCCGGCAGCACCTCGAAGATGCGATCCTCGTGAAACTCGATCCAGCGTGCTGAACGAACGTGAGGCGACTGCGGCGGCTTCCCTGACTTGGCCGGCGCGGTCTTGTCGGAACCCGCCTTCACCAACCGGATGTAATGGGGCGGATGCTTCCACAGTCGCTCGATCATCGTCTGAATGATCGCGCTCTTGCCGGACCGTCGGATCCCACTCACAAAAACGACCGCCAACCCCATCGCCGATGACACTCCCTTATCCTGCCGCGCCTCGACAGGCGACCGGTCCAGCTTGCCAGGCGGAGCCGTGGGCTTCCCCCGTCGCCCGCGGACGCGTCCGCCGTCATTGTGCCGCTACCGTTGCTCCGGCGATCGTTCCCTCGCCGCCGCATCGTGCGGTCGCTGCACGACCATCGGCACCGCCGGCGCTAGCCGAAGCACGTCGCGGTCCTTGTGGAACCGGTCGCTCCACAACCGGGTCATCCGCTCGTCGCACCACGACTTGGCGTCGGAGTCGCCGGCGGCGTCCAGTCGATTTCCCCACTCGGCCAGCACTCCCATCTCCACTGCGGTGCAGGTTCGAATCGCGCGGTCGCGTTCCGCCTCGTCGTCAAACCAGTCGCGGCACCGCTCCTCCAGTTGGGAGAGCATGGCGAGCGCGGTTGGCGCGCCGCCTCGCTGGGCGATGATTCGACAACGAAGCAGGCGGCCGAAAAACGCATGGGGCAGGGTGGCAGCCTTCAATTCCACGGACGGTCCGTCAAGAATGGACAACACCGGCGCCGAATCAGTCTCCCGCGATCGAAGGATCGCTTGCCACAGGGATGCCGCCGCCGAGACCTGCGGTTCGTCGTGCTCCCGAAGTCGGGATAGGGCTGATCGCGCCTCGCGGATCGCCTCATCCGAGCCTCCGTTGTCCCGGCCGAAGACCGCTCGCAGGGTCTGGGAGAACGCGCGCAACGTCTCCCGTTGCCCCCGCCGGGCGTCACCCTCCTCCTCGATAGCGCTACCCCCGTCCGCCTCAGCCTCGTCCAGGAGCTTCTCCGCGACTTCCAGCAATTCCATCAGCGAGGATTCATCGCCGATTGACGGATCCCTCGGCAGACCCAGCAGCAAAGTCGTCGCCGGGACTTCGAAGCCGTTCGAGAGCAGCACGTTCGCTGCAAGAAGCAGGCGATCGGCGCGAGGCGGTGCCTCGGTCGCCTGACGAGCCTCGCGCGCGAGGTTCTCGGCTTCCTGTTTCGCCCAGCGGAGGTACTCGCCGCCGGTATCGTACCCCTTCGGAAGGGCCACGACTGCCGCGTACGGCTCGGGCATCGTCGGCGGGGCGTTCGTTCCTGGTGCGGACGTGACATCCTCGGTCAGCCCCCAACCGGCGCAGGTCAACCAGATCGGCGCAAGCCAAGCGCTGATCCGGAACTCGCCCGCTTTTTGCTGACGGATTGGCACTCGCATCGTCGATGCCAGTGTACTCACGGCTCCGCGAAAAAGACAGACGTAGGAACCTTGCGGCCCGGGGTCGTCCCATGGCCGATCATCCGCGTCGATTCCGTAAGTCGGTTGACCATGTACTCCGACGGGAATATAGTCTCGTCGTCGCCTCGCCGAACGCATGAGTGGGCCGCGATGGATCCTCCGGGCGTTCCATAAACTCAAGCTCCTTCGCGTCGTGGGACGGCGATCGCACCATGAGCACCCTGTGACCTCCGCCCGATTCCACGCCGACGCCGCGAACCCGTTTTCCGCAAGCGGACATGAGGGATCGGCTTCGTCGGAGCTTTCCGGGGGTACTCTCGCCGGCGCGTGGGCGATCTCTCTCGTGATTCACCTCGCCGGGCTGGGAGCGATGGTCTACATCGTGTTCCCCTTCGCCCCCAAGCCGGAGGCGACGCCGCCGCTTCCCGCCGACGTGCAGATCTACGGAGAGGTCGACGGGCGCATCGTCGCGGGCCGTTCCGCCGCATCGGTCGCCCCCACTACTCCGACACCGCCAGAAGCCGACCTTAACCCCGGCGTGCCCCCGCCCGACGCCGCCCACATCGCCCCCCGCGTGTCCCCGTCGAGTGGCGACGGAGGGAACGTCGGAGCTTGGGACGTAACGGGCGGGGGGTCCAACGACCTTGGGCTGCACATTCTGGCGTCGTCGGGAAGTATTGCGGAGGCTGGCTTTCCGGTTGCGGGCAGCGGCCGCGGGGACGGGGTTGGTTTTGGGAATGGGGCGGGGGGACTTGGCGAAGGCCAGCCGAACTTCTTCGGCGCCGGGCAGCCCGCGCGCGGGGTGCGCTCGATCGTGTACGTTGTGGATCGCAGCGCCTCCATGCTCGATACGTTCGACTACGTCCAGAAGGAATTGGTGCGATCCATCTCCGCCCTTCGGCGAAGCCAGAAATTCCACGTCATCTTCTTCAACGCCGAGGAGCCGCTGGAGAATCCGCCGTCCCGCCTGGTCAATGCCGTGGAAGCTCATCGCCAACAATTCTTCGAGTTCCTCCAACAGGTCGAACCGACCGGCGGCACGCACCCGGAATCGGCGCTTCGCCGCGCGCTCGAACTTCAACCGGATTTGATCTATCTTCTGTCCGATGGGATCGAGTTTGATTCCAATCTTCCACTCTACCTCGACGAGTGGAACAAGGAGCGGCGAACGAGAATCTTCACCATCGCCTACCTCGATCCCGAAGGGCGGAGAATCCTGGAGTCGATTGCCCGCGAGCATGGCGGAGAATGCAAGTTCGTATCTGAGTATGACCTGCCCTAGCCCTAACAGCCCGTGGAAGAACGCACGCAGGATCGCGTGGCACGAGCCTCCCGCCCGTGGAACCACGGGTCGGCAGCCCGGGTGGCATGTGCTCGGACGCGCTTCGTCCGCGCGGTCCTCCCGGCGAACTTCGCTCGGTTTGCTCGCGACGATCCTCTTTCTCGCCACCTGGCGGATCGCCGGCGGCGATCAGATCGTGGTCCGCGGCGAAAACCACGCCGACGTCGAGATCGTCGGGCTGGAAGAGGGCAACCTGTGTTTTCTGGACGGAAGAGGCCGGACGCACCGCGCGCCGCTGTCGGCACTCGAACTCATCGTCGTCTCGCGGGGCACGACCTTCGACGACTTTAACGAAGCAGAGCGTTTTCTCGCCGGCGGGGAGACGGAGAAAGCCGCAGCTCGGTACGAGCGCGCCGCGCGGCTTGCCGGCGAATTCTGGAGCGATCTCGTCGCTTGCCGGCTCACCGTGGCCTACGACCGCGCAAACCAGTTCGACCGGGCCATGGTGGCGTTTGTACGCGCGCTGCGGGGTCGAACTTCCGGGGCGTCCGCGGCGGTCCAGATCATCCCCCGGAACATGCCTACGGTCCGAACGGCGGCCTATGGTCGGGCGGTTGGCGAACTGGAGGCCGCCCTGTCCGTCGATGTGCCGCCGGATCAGCGCGCCCTTCTCGAGCTGGTTGGATTCGACGTCCTGCGGAAGGCCTCGGATGATCGAACCGCCCAAGCGGCGGCCCGCGTCGCGGCGATGCACGTCCCTCGCTCCATCCGTTCGCCGGCGGTGTACGCCATCGTCGCGGAAGCCATGCGCCGGTCGATCGCCGCTGACGCGAATCAGACCGTTCTCGACGCCCTGGACGAAGCCATCCGCCAGGCTCCCGACGCATCGGTCGCGGATTTTCTGCTGTTGAAAGGGGACGCGTTGTCGAAGAACGCCCGCACGCGGGATGACTTGATCCGCGCAAGCTGGCCCTATCTGCGCGTGGTCGTGCACCTGCCCGACGACTCGCGCGCCGCCGACGGCTTGCTCGGCGCGGCCAAAGTCCTGAGCCGATTGGGCAGGGACGAACCGGCGGCGGCGTTGTTGAAGGAGTGCGCGCTCCATCGCGTCGCGCGCCCCGAGATCAGGCAGCAGGCGGAACAACTGCTTGCCCGCGCCGCAACCGAAACGCGGCCCAAACCCTGATCGGTCCGCCGCGTTGCGCGGTGAGTGCCCAAGGAGATGTGTGTGTTTCAACGAGTTCCGCGAATCGGTCCGTTCCTGGTTGTCCTGCTCCTGCTGATCGCCGCCGCCCCGGCGTGGTCGCAAACCCCCGGCGCACCCGAGCCGCCGCCGGAGCTGAACGTGAAATACTTCGACTTCTTTGTCGTCAAGGGCGGGTGGATTGCGTACCTGATCATCACGCTTTCCGTGGTGGCGGTGGCGCTGACGGTGGAATACTGCATCTCGATCCGCCGCGCTACGATCATCCCCCCGCAGGCGGTCCACCGCGCCATGCAGCTCATCGACGAACGCAAGTACCTCGAAGCAATCCAGTTTACCGCGGAAGACCCCAGCATGGCCTGCTTCGCCCTCAACGCCGCCCTTCGCGAGGCGCCGAACGGGTTCTCGGCCATGGAGCGCGCCCTGGAAGAAGCCATCGAGGAGCGGTCGGCCAAGCTCTATCGCAAGATCGAGTACCTCAACATCATCGGCGCCGTCTCTCCGATGATCGGACTGTTCGGCACCGTCGTGGGCATGATCCTGCTCTTCGCAGCCATCCACGCATCGGATACTTTCCCCAGGGCGCAAATCGTGGCCGACAAGGTGTCCATCGCCCTGGTGGCGACGTTCTGGGGATTGGCCGTCGCCATACCCTCGCTGAGCATTTACGCCGTGTTCCGCAACCGCATCGAGGTGATGACTGCGGAGTGCGCCATCGCCGCGGACCGAATGCTGGCGGTCTTCAAACCGGGAGCGTCTCCCGCCCGCCCGACGCCCCTGACCGGTGGAGCATCCTAGGTCCATGCGCTCGCGACGTCGATTCCATCGCGTTCAGTCGCCGGTCGGGTT